>CADCBS010000014.1 GCA_902799715.1 uncultured bacterium
GAGGCGATTTCCCCGCGCAGCCATTTATGGGTCAGCTCGTGAATTCTGCCCATCAACATTACAGCATCGTGTTTCATGGCGGCATATTATAGTTAGATGCCTAACTTTTGTCAAGGGGCAGACGAAAACATTTTTAACGCAACCTATACAAGAAAAGCCGACGCGCGGCAACGTGGCGGGCTTGTAGGCGAGAATCGCGGCGCAGCTGTCAGACGGCGCGTGGAAATGCGTTCTCCTATAGTGTTCCCGTGCGCGAGGTGCGGTTGATTGCATGTTCATCGACATGGGAAATGCTCCAGGCGAGCGCGCGGGGGGGGGGTACCAAATCCGGGTGAGAGAATCACTCCAATTCACAATTGCCTCACGCCAAGTTCGCAAAGTGCGCGAAGTTGTGTTTTAGGGCTGCCTTGCGAACTTGGCGTACTTTGCGTGAGACAAACCCAATCCGTTGACTACGGTCAATGAATAATCAACCGTGGAATTTCAACAGTAAAAGTTGAATTTCCATGGTTGGAGGCAAAATGACTTACATAAAACGCCGGCTTGAAGAAAACGTACGGCGGGCACTTAAGAGAAACCCGGCGGTCAGCCCCTACCAACTCAAACCATACCTCCGCGACTCTGCGTGAGACAATACGCCCCGTCTGCCACAGCCAACTCGAACACTCAAAACCCAAACTCCTATTCCTCGGCGCGGAGGGCGTTTTCTTCCGCAATTTCCTGGTCTGCGAATTCTTCGATGTCCGCGAAAACCCTGGCGTCCGCCATTTCCTGGTCGGGCTGGCCTTCGAAGTCGTTGACGGCGAACGGTTCGTCGCCGAGCGCTTCGCTGACATTGGCCGCGATGTCGAGGAGCGTCATGGCGACGCGGTTTGCGGTGTCCTTGATCGCGACGATTTTCCGGGGGCTGTAGTCTCCCTCGAACTTTCCTTCGATGATGAGATTGTAGAGTCTGCTCGTCTTGGTGGCGGAGACCGAGTGGAACGCATCGTCTATGGCATGGAGTTTCGCCTGGCTGCATCTGGACAGCAGCAGCGAACCGATGAACGACCGGGTGTTGCCGTATTCCTCGGCGGACCTGGATTTGAAGGAGGAAAGCGCATTTGTCTTTGTCATGATGCGCAGCGTGAGCTTGTGGTACTCGGCGACGGCATTGTGGATGTCCTCCGCATCGGACGAGCCGGAAAGCGAGCGGATATCGCCGATCTTCGCGGCGGACGCCTCGCGGACTATCGCGGTGATGCAGCCGGGAGCGAACGTATTGCAGCCGAGGTTGGCGAGGGCGCGCATTCCGGCTTCGAACATCGCGCGGTTGCCCTTCGTGGCGGCGCGCAGCTCGTCCACGCCGGCCTTGATGGCGGCGACCTTCGCAAGGACCGCTTCCTCGGTGCGGATGCCGTTGCCGACGAGCACGGCCTCGATCACTTTTTTCTTCTGGAGAAGGCCCGTCAAGGCCTCGTCGCCGGCGGCGGCCTTCATGGCCGACTCGATCAGCGAGTCGATCATGCCGTGGCGCGGGTCGTTTTCGAGGCCGTACGGCATCCTCGCCACAGACTTCGCCGCGGCGACCGCGGCGTCGAGGCGGCCGGACGCGTCGAGCACGGCTCGCTCGACGGCCAGGATGCGGCGCTGCGTGAGCGGCTTTCCGGAAGAGACGGTGCCGTCGGCGCCGATCCCGAAGTCCTCGCGTTTGAACGCGGCGCCGAGGTAGCTTTCGAGCTTGTCCATGAAATCCTTGGAGAACCGCACCTTGCCGCCGTCTTCTTTCATGCCGGACAGCCCGAACGCCTGCCCGAGCGAGCGCAGAAGCTCGGTGCGGACGGCGTTGTTCGCGGCTTTGGCGTTTCCGAGACGGAATACTTTGCCGATGCTGCCGTAGTAGCTGTTCTTCTTTACCACGGTGTCGTCCTGGCCGAGGTTGGCGATGGCGTTGCTGCCGCCGAGATTGACGTTGCGGAATGAAGCGAGGCTGGTTATGTCGAGGCTCATGGTCGCATCCTTTTTGTTGCGGTTTCGCCCAGTATACAAAAAACCGGGGAGCAGGTTACAGAAAAACGCCCTTCCCCGGGGGGGGCAGACTGTCGCCCGGCTTCGGGTGTAGACGGCTTTCGAAAAACGCCCTTCCCCGGGGGGGGCAGGGCGGGACGGAAAAAGCGGGGAACGGGAGTGAAAATATAGTATAATACGGCTGAATCCGCGCGCGGCGGATACGCCGGCCGCGCGGGACGGAGGCCGCGCGGGACGGAGGCCGGGCTGGCCGGTGTAACCTTCCGCCGCGCGGCGTGTAGACGCGATGTCCGGACGAAACGGAAAAGCAAAAGAAACAGGTGCGACAATGGCTATACAATTCGATGCGAGCAAGGTGGCGATGTTCCGCAACGTGCAGCTTGCGGACGACGACTCCATGGCGAACCTCGGCGGCAAGCAGGGCCTGAAGTCCGCCGGATTGTATACCGGCATCTGGAGCAGCCGCTCGCGGACCGCGGCCCAGAAGGCCGCGAACAACGCCGTGCGCACGGAGCTGCTGAAGTCGCTCGGGCAGGCGTTCAGGCTGTCCGGCATGAAAGAAGACGGCGGCAAGGTGCGGTTCTCCAAGGATTTCATGAACCGGCTCGAGAAGATACTCGGAAGCGACGTCCTGAAGCGCGGCGATTTCAAGATATCGTCGGACGGGACGGTCGCTTCGGGGCGGCCGCTCACGAAGCGCCGCATACAGGCGATCATCGGCAAGGCCATAATGGTCGGCAAGACGGGGTTCGACACGGACATCTACAGGACGAAGCTCGACGCCATCAAGAAAGAGCTGGGCATCGCGGGGCTTTCCGGCAATGCGCTGAGGGCGGCGATGAACAAAAACTCCGCGCTGCGCATGTTCGTGATAGCGGACCAGGGACTGGAGTTCCTGCGGAACTGCCTGTTCCTGGCGAGAACCGCGACCGACGCCAAGACCGGCCAGAAGAAGACGGTGTACGGCCCCCGCGGGGAAGAAGTCGACCATTCGTTCATCCGCGTAAACCCGGAATACATCGACATCCTGAATTACGGCGGCGACCCGGAGGCTGAAAAATGCCACATGTACGAGGTCCGCAAGGGGGGCGACAAGGGCTGCTACAAGCCCTACGAGAAGCCGGACCGGGATGCGGTGATGAAGGCGATGCTGCCCGGGCAGGTGTTCCACCTGGAGCGCATCGAAGGCAAACCCGGGACGCTGGAATACATGGAGAACCAGAAGAAATACATCTACAGCGCCATCCAGCTGGTCGTGAAGAAGATGGTGGACGTGTATCTGGAGGCCAAAGAGACCGGGAAGCTTCCCGAGTTCATGGCGCGTCTGAGGACGGATCCCGGAGCGTGCATGGAGGACAAGGGGGAGCATCTGGCGCTGTTCGAAGAGGAGAACTTCAAGGAAGAAACGGAAAGCGCCGGAATGTCGAAGGCGGAGATCGCGGAACTCCAGCGCATAGCCGACATCAACGAAGGGCCGGGCGCTCCGCCGCCGAAGAGCGAAGATCTGATATACGGCACCATAGACGCGCTGTACAAGACCGACGACGCCTACAAGACGAAGGACGAATGGAAAGACTTCGCCGGCCCGGTGAAGGCGAAGATCCTCGGCAAGACCGCCCAGATAGTCGTGCCGGTGAAGGACGACGTGCGCGGCGAGTACAAGTTCGTCCCGGCGCTGGACAGGAACAACAAGCCGGTGGTCCGCCCGCTGACGGAGGCGGACATCGACGAAATCGGCCGCGCCTGCCTGTACAACACGGTAGGCTGAACGCGGCGGGCCGCGGAACGGATGGCAGGACGGCGGAAAAGCGCAAGGAATTGGAATCGGAAATGAAAGATCTTGAACAGGCATTGAAAAGCATCGGTGCGAAATCCGGGCTCGAGATAGAACTCGACGAAACCGGGGCCTGCGCCCTGCAGCTGTCCGACGGGCGCACGCTGCTGATCCAGGAGCGCGGCGGCATCGACGAGCTCGACTTCGTGGCGACGCTCGGCCGCGTTCCGGAGGAAGTCCGCGGCGAAGTCTTCACCGGCCTGCTGTCCGCGAACTTCTACTGGCAGGAGACGTGCGGCGCCACGCTTTCGTGGAACGAAGACCTTGAAGAGGCCGTGATCATGTATCCGCTTCCGCTCGCCGGCGCCAGGCCGGAGACGGTGGAGGAGGTTTTCACGCGGTTCCTGGAACTGCAGGCGGCCTGGGCGGAGCGGTTCGCCGGAATGGTGGCCGCCGCGCAGGAGCGGGGCGGCGGCGAGGACGGCGACGGAGAAGAAGAAGACGGCGGATTTGGCGACGGCGCCGGGGAGCCCGGCGTGATCATAAACCCGTAAACGACACAAACACAGCAAAAGGAGGCATCCCATGCTTACCATAAACGACTACAAAAACTGGGCTTCCCACAACCAGAACGCGGCGGTTTCGCTGAACCGGAACGCCGACGCGCTGGTGGACTACACGACACGCGTGGGCGGCGTGGCAAGGTTCTTCAACTTCAAGAGCGCGCAGAGGGCGCGCGCGGAGGCGATGAAAGACTTCACCCGCGCGCTCGGCGCCAGGTACGGGGCGACGATAGCCCAGCATGCGATCTCGGCGGCGGGGCTGTCGAAGACGTCGTCGCTGAGAGGGTGGAACATCGACCGCGCCATCCAGGTGGCCAAGAACATGCGCGCCGCGATGCTTCGGCCCGGCGGGCATCCCGCGAACCTGCGCTTCGGCGGCGTGGACCTGACCGGCGTGCAGGTGGGGGCGATCCTGGCGGACAAGGGGAACGCCGTCACCAAGTTCCTGAAGCAGCGCGCCGTGGCCGTGCAGCTGCTCGGCGAAATGCCGCTTTCGCAGGAAGACTACCAGGACTACCACGCCCGCGCGGAAAGCCTGCTGGCGCGGCTCGGCACGCTGCGGAACGCGGAAGTGCAGGAAGGCATCCCGGCGGACGACTTCAGGCGCATGGTGGACGGCCTGGCGGACGCGGTCCGCGACAAGGATTCGGCCGCGCGCAACCTGCTGCAGGACGGACGCCCGCTCGGAGAGGTCAACGTGAGGGAATACAAGGAAGTCTGGCGCGAGGCGGCCGTCGCGGCGCTGACGTCCATGTACGACGCGGCCATCCTGAAAGAAGACATCCCCACCGCGAGCGTGCTGGACCGCGCCATCACGCTGCTCAAGAACGACCAGCGGACCCGCGACCAATTCCACGCGACCTTGCAGCTGGACAAGGACGTGGAGAAGAAATTCATCAAGCCGTTCCTGGCCGGCCTTGTCGGCACGGCCAAGCGGCAGCTGACGCAGGAGCACGTGAACGTAAGGCGCGCGAAGGTCAAGACGGACGACTTCGGCAAGGAGATCAAGGCTGGGTTCCGCAAGGCGCTGAACGCGCGTCCGTGGGAAACGGTCTCCAAGACCGTCGCGGCGACCGTGGGCGGCCGTCCGGTGGTGCTGGGAAGCACGATTTCGCCTGCGGAGCAGCTCGGCCGCTCCGAGGGCGCGCCGCGCGGCCCGATAGCGGGAACGTACCCGGAAGGCGTGCACGGCTACATGTGCCACAGCGCGGAAACAAACCACGCGGTGAACCTGGCGGTGACAAAGCTGTCCGTAGGCGAGCCCGGCGGCGCGGGCGAGACGGTGTTCACCGGCGTCCGCCACGGCGTGCACTGCGCGTGGGAGGTCCGCGGCGCCAACGAGCGCGCCGCCGCCAACGCCAACCGCGCCAAGGAGGCGGTGATAGCGGCGTTCATCGCGAAGTACGACGCCGAAGGCGCGCCGCAACTGCCTGACGCCGGCGACGACGGACAGGTCGTGGTGGATCTGGAAATGACGTCCGTTTCGCTGCTCACGCCCGACCCGATACGCCACAAGACCAAGAGGAATTCCTCCGAGGACGAGCGCACCATGCTAAGGGAGCAGACCGAAGCGTGGGATTCGGTGGAGCAGACCGGCGTGACGTTCGAGTACAGAGGGCGCCAGATATCCATAAGGCCCAGGGTGCTGAAATTCAACTTCGGCGTGAACTCCGGCGCGGTGAACTTCAGCGCGATCAACAACCTCACCGGCGGCTGGCGCGTGTCCGGGCCGATGAACAACGCGGCCTTCCAGTCTCTCGAACAGGACGCCAGCGCGTTCATCGCGGCCAATCCGGGCAGCCCGAAGGCGCAGGCGGCCCAGACGCTTCTGGACCAGTGCCGCGGCATCCAGCGGACCCGTGGCGAGCGTTCCGACTCCCACGACGCCTACAAGTTCGCGGCACGCGTGGCCGTCCTGAGCAATCTCATCGGGAAGGTGCCGTGCTGGAACTGCAAGAGCGGCAAGGACCGCACCGGCCAGATGGACGTGGAATGCAAGTTCCTCTCCACGCTGATCGCGCGCGGCGAACGGGTCCCGGCGCCCGGCGCGCAACTCACGAAGGAGCAGAAGGCGCTGTTCCGCTCGATTGCGCTGGAAGGCGGCAATTTCGAGATCCAGAAGATGAATACCGGGCTTGCCGGCTTCAAGACCGGCGGCGTAAGCTCGATCCCCGAGCGCCTTGGCGGCAAGGAGTACCGCGAGGTGCACAGCGGCGGGTCGAAATACGTGAACGTGTGATTTTTGGGCGGCGCCGCGCGGCAGGCTTCCCCCGCCGCCGCGCGGCGTCTCGCCCCTTTCACCTCCCGTCATCCCCTCCCCCGGCCCCTCCCCACCTCTTTTCTCTTTTTTCCGGGCCGTTCCATTCTCCCCCTCTTCCTCTTTTCCCGGGCCCATCCATTCTCCCCTCCCCCGGCCCGCTTCCGCCGCCCGGTTTTTTTGCTGGATTGCGCCGCAGGTTTCCGCTATACTTGCGGCATTATGAAAATTGCAAAATCGTCTTTTGCGCCGGTGCGCCGGCTTCTGGCTGGCGCGGCGCTCGCGCTGTCCGCGCTTCCGGCGGCATACGCCGGATCCTACCCCGAGACCGTGGAAGAGGGCTTCACGCCGCTGTTCAACGGCAAGGACCTGACAGGCTGGGAGGGTGCGACCGCCATGTACGGCGTGTCGGAGAAGGAGCCCGGCGTGCTGCAGTGCTTCCCCGGCCGCAAGCTGCCCAAGGGGATGCGCGGCGACCTGTACACGGCGCGCCCGTACACCAATTTCGTGCTGCGGTTCGAGTTCTGCATGCCGCCCAACGGCAACAACGGCCTGGGCATACGCATGGATCCGGGCAAGGACGCGGCCTACTACGGAATGTGCGAACTGCAGCTTCTCGACGACGGCGGCACGCAGTACTACGACGCCAAGGCGAAGAAAGACAAGCTCAAGCCGTACCAGTACACCGGTTCGATATACGGCGTGGTGCCGTCGCTGCGCGACAACAACGGCAAGCAGGTCGGCGGCAAGCAGAAGAACTTCGCCAAGGGCGGCAGCTACGTGCGCAGGCCGGGAATGTGGAATTTCGAGGAAGTGCGCGTCGCGGGCAGCGAAATCGAAGTGTACCTGAACGGCACGCTCGTGACGAAGGGCGACGTTTCCAAGTTCCGCGGGGACGGCGACACCCCCGACCGCAGGAAGCATCCCGGCCTGCACCGCAAGGCAGGCCCGATAGGCTGGCTGGGCCACGGGCACAACGTGAAGTGGCAGAACATCCGCATCAAAGAGCTTCCGGCGGACGCCACCATGGAAAGCATAAGCCGCCCCGCGCCAGGGAAGGCGCCCAAGGGCTTCGCCCCGTACTTCACCGGCAAGCAGGCCGATTTCGCCAACTGGAAGGGCGTGACGACGTGGAAAGGCCTGGACAACCCCGAAAAACGCGCCAAGGCCGACGCCGCCACGCTCGCCAAGATGCGGCAGATCGCCGACGACGGCATGCGCGCGCACTGGCACGTGCGCAACGGCAGCCTGTTCTTCGACGGGTTCAACGGCGGATATTCGCTGGCGACCGCGCGCGACTTCGGCGACTTCGAAATGTGGGCCGACTGGCGCCTGATGTCGATAACCGGCGACTCCGGCGTGTATCTGCGCGGGTCTCCGCAGGTGCAGATATGGGACGCCTGGCACCAGTGGCACATCGGCTCCGGCGGGCTCTACAACAACCAGAAGAACCCGTCCAAGGCGCTGTCCATCGCCGACAGGCCGGTCGGGGACTGGAACCGCTTCTACATCCGCATGAAGGGCGAAAAGGTCACGGTGCGCCTGAACGGCGTGACGGTGGTGGACGACGTCACGCTCGAGAACTACTGGAACCGCAAGATCCCGATCTTCCCGTCCGGGCAGATCGAGCTGCAGTGCCACGGCGACCCCATCGAATGGCGCAACATCTACCTGCGTCCGCTCGAGCCGGCCAAGGTCGAGCCCGGAAGGATCGGCGTGTGCAGCTGGAGCTACCGCCTGCCGATAGACGGCGTGGCCGCCGAAATGAAGAAGTCAGGCGTGAAAGGCATCCACCTGGCGCTGGGGCCGTTCGTCGCCCCCGACGAGCGCCACGGCGCGGCCGAGGGCGCGGAAACGCTGAAGCGCGTGAAAGAGCGCATCGCCTCCGGCGAATGGAAGCTGATGTCCACGATGATAGGCTTTCCGCAGGAAGACTACTCCACGCTCGAATCGATCCGCAGGACCGGCGGAATCGTGCCCGACGGGTGCTGGGAGAAGAACAAGCGCCTCGTTTCCGAGGCCGCGCGCCTCACTCGCGAGCTCGGCGCGCCGTATCTTTCCACGCACGCCGGATTCCTCGACGAATCCGACCCGGCCGCGTACGCGAAGTTCGTCGAGCGCGTGTCCTGGATGCGCGACGAGTGCGCAAGGCACGGCGTGCAGCTGATACTCGAATCCGGGCAGGAGACCGCGGCCGACCTCGAAAAGTTCATGAAGAGCGTCCCCGGCGTGGGCATAAACTTCGACCCCGCGAACATGATCCTCTACGGAAAGGGCGATCCCGTGTCCGCCGTGAAGACCCTGTTGCCGTGGATAAGGCAGGTCCACGTGAAGGATGCGCTTTTCACGCGCAGGCCCGGGACGTGGGGCGAAGAGACGCCCTGGGGCGAAGGCGCCGTGGGCGGGGCGGCATTCATCGACGACATGGTCGCCCTGGGCTACAAAGGCAATTTCGTGATAGAGCGCGAAGGCGGCTCGAGCCGCATCGCCGACATCGCGTTGGCGCAGGAGCGCCTTGAGAAAGGAAAGTGAGATGAACGCATCGAGAAGGACGTTTCTGAAGGGCACGGCCGCGCTGGGCGCCTTCAACATCATCCCGGCGAAGACCCTCTGGGGCGCCGGCGCGCCGTCCAACCAGCTTACGCGCGCGCTGATAGGCTTCGGCAGCATCGCCGGCAGCGAAAACCACCTCGCGTTCAAGGGATCGCGCCTCATCGGCCTTTGCGACCCCGACCGCACGCACGTGGCCAACGGCCTTGACAAGGCCAGGAAGGCCGGGTGGGGCAAGATCAAGGCGTACGCCAACTTCGTGGAGCTGCTGGCCGATAAGGACGTGGACATCGTGCACATCTGCACCCCGCCGCACTGGCACGGCGTGCAGAGCGTGATGGCCGCCAGGGCCGGCAAGGACATCTGGTGCGAAAAGCCCATGACGCGCACGGTCGGCGAAGGCAAGCGCGTAATGGAGTACGTGAAGGCCAAGAAGCGCATGTTCCGCCTGAACACGTGGTTCCGCTTCAAGGACGTGTTCTACGGGTTCGGCACCCCCGTGAAGCCGATCCGCCAGGTGGTGGAGAACAACCTCGTGTCAAACCCCGGCGAGCCGATCCGCTGCGTGTTCGGCGCGGGCCAGGGCTTCAACTGGAAGTTCTTCTGGTCCGGCCTCGTGAACGCGCGCCCGCAGAAGATACCGGAAACTTTCGACTGGGACATGTGGCTCGGGCCCGCGCCGTGGAAACCCTACAACAAGCATCGCACGCACGGCACGTTCCGCGGCTACTGGGACTACGACGGCGGCGGCCTGGGCGACATGGCGCAGCACTACCTCGACCCCGTGCAGTACCTGCTGTGCAAGGACGAGACCAGCCCCGTGCGCGTGGACTACGAAGGCCCGAAGCAGCACCCCGAATCCGTGGGCCGCTTCGACCGCATCACGCTGACTTACGCCGACGGCACGGAAGTGATCCTCGACGGCAACGAGACGCTGAAGAACGAACCGTTCCTGCGCGGCACCAAAGGCGTGGTCTACCCGAAGCAGAAGGGCGGCAAGACGTTCCGCATGACCGACGCGTCCGGCAAGGAGCTCGACGTGGAGGGCATCCTGCGCGACCTGCCGCAGCCCGCGCCGCAGCAGACCGATTTCATGGACAGCGTGCGCAACCGCAAGACGTTCTGCCTGAACGAGACAAACGGCTTCCGCAGCTGCACGATGTTCAACATCGCCATCGCTGCCGAGCGCCTGGGGCGCGGATTCGCGTTCGACCCCGTGACGCTGCACGCCAAGGACGACCCGGCGGCGGACAGGTTCCTGTACCAGTCGATGCGCGAACCCTGGGCCGGCGAGTTCAACAAGGACTGACGGAAAGGATGCCAAGATGAGCAAAGACAGCAAGAAGAAGCCCGCGGCAAAGGGCGGGAAATTCAACTACGACATCCGCCCCGAGGCCGGAAAGGGCGGCGGAAAGCCCGCCGTCGAATGGCAGAAGGCCGCGGCCGACGCGCTCGCGGCCGCCACGGCCGACGCCGCGCTCGCGGCCGCCGTCGCCTCCAAGGCCGCGGCCGACGACCTCCTCGCGGAGGTCAAGCCCGCATACGGCGGCGACCCCGTGGCGCTGGCCAAGATCGCGGCGGCGTCGCAGTTCGTCATGCGCGCTGACGCTCCGCGCGGCGCGCGCAAGACGTGGACGCAGGCGCTTCTGGACCGCGCCGCGTCTTCGGACGACAGCTACATCAAGATCTTCTGCCTGGACCAGATCCGCTGGTGCGGTTCCGCGGGCGACGCCGCGCGCGTGCGCGCCATCGGCGACGCCGGCCGCAAGCCCGTGCGCGAGTTCGCGGCCATGGCGGCCCGCGAGCTGTCGGGCGACCGCATAGGAATGTCCAAATGAGGATCTTTTCGGCAAGGCCCCGCAAGTACAAGGCCATCGTGCTGGGCGCGGGGTACCGCGGCCGCGCCTACGCCGACTACGCCAAGGCCCATCCCGGGGAACTGGAGATAGTCGGCGTGGCCGATCCGGAGAACGCCCGCTCCATCCCCGCCCCGCGCTACTGGAAGGACTGGCGCGAATGCCTGGCGGACCGCCCCGAGGCCGACATCGTGATGATCACGATGCCGGACTCGCTGCACTACGAGCCGGCCCTGCTGGCGCTCGAGGCGGGATACCACCTGCTTCTCGAAAAGCCCATTTCCCCCACCGAAGAGCAGTGCCGCGAGGTGATCGCCAAGGCGCTCGAGAAGAAGCGCCTCGTGATAGTGGGGCACGTGCTGCGGTACACGCCGTACTTCGGCCACATCAAGGCGATACTCGACTCGGGCGAGATCGGCGAGGTGGTGTCGATTGCGCACCAGGAGTCCGCCGGATTCTTCAAGGTGGCGCATTCGTACTGCCGCGGCAACTGGGCGAACTCCAAGAAGTCCAGCCCGATCATCATCGCCAAATGCTCGCACGACTTCGACCTGTTCGCGTGGTGGATAGGCAAGCCCTGCCGCAAGGTGAACAGCTTCGGCTCGATAAAGGTGTTCCGCCCCGAGAACAAGCCGGCCGGCGCCGCGACCCGCTGCTCCGAATGCCCCGCGCACATAGAGCGCAACTGCATCTGGAGCGCCATCAAGATGTACATCAAGTACGACAACCTGAAGTACCTCTTCGCCGACCGCTCGCCCGAGGCCATGGAAAGGCTCGTGCGCGAGACCGAATACGGAAAGTGCGTGTACAACTGCGACAACGACGTGCCCGACCACCAGACCGTGAACATGGAGTTCGAGGGCGGCGCCACCGTGTGCCACGTGATGGCCGGCTTCACCGAGCGCAACGTGCGCACCACGCGCATCAGCTGCACCCGCGGCGAGATCGTGGGCAACGGCAAGACGCTGCACATCTGCCGGTTCGACGGCAACGACGTGGAGACCGGCGTGCCGCTCGTCCTGCGCGTCTCCAACCCGTCCCGGCACGGCGGCGGCGACTTCAACCTCGTGGCCGCGATGCTGCGCATGCTGTCGCGCGACAACCCGCAGGAGATCGCCCAGGTCACCGCGCAGGCGCTCGAAAGCCACGTCATCGCCTTCGCCGCCGAACGTTCGCGCCTCGAGGGCGGACGCACCATAGAACTTCATTGAGCGCGCAACCGCGCGCCGGACTACGACACACGGGGCGGACCGCCGCCCGCAACCAGGAAAGGCAAAACATGGACATCACAAGGAGAAACTTCCTTCTCGGCTCCGCCGCCGCGGCTTCGCTCGCCGGAACGGCCACGGAGAAGATAGGCCTGCGCAGGCTCGCCAAGGGCGAAAAGCGCAACATCGCCATGATCGGCTACGGAATACAGATGCGCACCGCGCTGATTCCGCAGTTTCTGGACAGGAAGTACGCGAAGAACGTCCGCATCGTGGCCGTGTGCGACTGCGACAAGACGCGCGCCGCCGCAGGCGCGCGGCAGGTGAACAAGGCGTACAAGAGCGGCGGCTGCCGCGCCCTGACCGATTTCCGCGACGTGCTGAAGGACCCGTCGATCGACATGGTGTGCATCGCCACGCCCGACCACTGGCACGCCTACATCTCCGTGGAGGCGATGAAGCACGGCAAGGACGTCTACTGCGAAAAGCCGATGACGTACTCCGTCGAAGAGAGCCGCCAGGTGATGGCGGCCCAGAAGAAGTACGGCCGCGTTTTCCAGACCGGATCGATGCAGCGCAGCTGGCGCGAGTTCCGCACCGCCGTGTCGATAGTGCGCGGCGGCGCGATAGGCGAAGTCCTGTACGTGGACGCCAACTACGGCAAGGGCGGCGAAAAGCTCGGCGGCCCGTCCCACCCCGTGCGGTTCTGGGACGACCCCCGGAACGCCGCCAAGGAAGGCGCCCCCAACCCCGACGTCGACTGGGCGATGTGGCTCGGCCCGGCGCGCATGCGCCCGTACTCCGACCAGCTCGCTCCGCGCGGCGTGAACAGGTTCTACCCGATGTTCTGGCGCTTCGACGACGACATCGGCTCCGGCTACAACGGCGACTGGGGCGCGCACCATCTCGACATCGCCCAGTGGGGCCTCGACGCCGACAAGTCCGGCCCGTACAGGATCATCCCGTCCTCCGAACCCCACTCGACCAACCTATTCCACGGCGGCCGCCGCCAGTTCGGCATGAAGATGCTCTTCAAGAAGCCGTACGGCGACATCGAGCTGTACCACGGGCCGTTCGGCGTGTGGGGCACGGTGTTCTACGGAACCGACGGCATCGTGGCCGTGAACCGCGGCAAGATCGCCGTGTGGAAGGGTACGGGCCCCGTCAAGCCCACGGCCGAAATCCGCAAGCAGCTCGAAAACGTCTCGTTCATGAAGGACAGGCTCGTCGCGGCGTCCGTCGGCAAGGACTACGGCACCGACGCCACCGTGAAGAAGGACGACAGGCTCGCCTCCACGCTGTCCCTGCTGGAGAAGACGTTCTCCGCCGAAATCGCCAAGGCGAAACTCTACGTCAGCCCCAACCAGGTGCAGAACTTCTGCGAATGCGTCGAAACGCGCAAGCCCACCGTCTCCCCGGCGGAGACCGGCGGCCGCAGCTGCATCCTCTGCCTTCTCTGCAATCTCAGCTACCAGTACGACACCGGTTTCGACTGGGATCCGGAGAAGATGGAGTTCGCCAACGGCACCGGCAAGGGCATTCCGCTGGCGCGCCCGGGCGACTGCAACGGCTGGAAGATAACGGTCTGACCGCCCCTCGCGGCAGACGCCACTGGATGGATCGCGGCGGCGGGCGCAAGGCCCGCCGCCGCAGCAACGGGGAAGGGACATGAAGAGGTTTTTGGCGTTTCTCGCGGCGGCGGTCTGCACGGCCGTCGCCTTCTGCGCGCAAGCAAAGTCGCCCGCCCCTTTGGCGCCCGACCCTGCAAGCGAAATCTACCTGGGCGGCGCGCCGTCCGTCGCGCCCGACGGCTCGTTTTTCGTTTTCGACTGGTGCAACCGCATCTGGAAGGCCCCGCTCAAGCCGGGGCGCGACCAGGCCACGGCCGTCCCGCTGACCGACGGGCGCGCGCCCGATTCGCTGCCGATCGTCTCGCCTGACGGCAGGCGCATCGCGTTCCTTTCGCTTGACCGCGGCGCGAACCGCATCTTCGAGCTCGACATCGCCTCGCCGTCCGTCCGGCGCAGGATCTCCGACATCACACAATACACCGAGCCGTGCGGCTGGACCGCCGACGGCAAGAGCATCGTGGCCGTGGCCGAGCGCACGTACACGAGCCTCAAGGATTCCACCCGCGCGATTCTCGTCTCCACCGCGCCCGGCGCGCCCGAAACGCTGCTTTTCGACGCGCGCGCCTGCGACCCAGCGATGTCCCCCGACATGCGGTCCGTCCTGTTCTCCACGGGCGTCGACGGCACCCAGCGCGTGCGCCGCGGCTCCAAGTCTTCCGCCTACGGCAGGATATGGCTGTTCGACCGCAAGACGGGCGCGTTCAAGTGCGTGGTGGACTCCGGCACAGACGCCCGCTCCCCGTGCTGGCTGCCCGACTCCGATTCGTTCGTCTACGCGAAAAGCGCGGGCGGCGCGCGCAACCTCTGGTTCCACCGCATTTCCGACGGCACCGACTTCCAGCTCACTTTCTTCACCAAGTACAACGTGATCTATCCGTCCGTCTCCGCGGACGGCGGCACCGTCGTGTTCCGCAACGGGCTGGACTTCTGGAAACTGTCGCTCGGCGGCGGCGCGCTGGCGAAGCTCGAGGCCGCGAACAGGCCGGCCCGCAAAGGCGGAAAGGCCGGCGCCAGGAAGGGCGCCTCCGCCGCCCGCGGAAAGAAGAATCCTCCCCCCGCGAACCTGAAGGCCGTGCGCCTGCGCCTGAAGCCGCAGGGCGGCGTCCCCGCCCCGCAGCCGTACAGGCGCGAACTCGATTCTGCCACGAACCTCGATTCGTCCGGCGAAATCGCCTGGACCGCCGACGGCTCGCAGGTCGCGTTCACTTCCGGCGGCGTGCTGTGGACGATGGACGCCGGGCTGTGCCGCCCCGCCGCCGTGCACGACGACCCCATGGCGTTCTGCCGCAGATGCGCCTTCTCGCCCGACGGCAAGAAGCTGTACTGGATCGCAGACCGCGGCGACGGTTCCGAACTCTGGTCCGCAGTCCGCGCCGACGCCTCCCTGCCCTGGTGGGAAAACAGGTCGTTCGACAAGAAGCTGCTCCTGCGCGACCGCGTCCGCCGCGAATGCCTCGACGTCTCCCCCGACGGCAGGATGCTCTCATGGACCGACTGCTACGGCCGCCTGTACATAGCGTCCGCCAAGACCGGCAAGACCCTCGCCGCGCTCCCGCCCACCGGCGGCCACAGCGGCTACGCCTGGCACCCGTCCGGCCGGATAATGGCGTTCACCATGCGCGACAGATACCGCAACTCCGACGTCTGGCTCGCCCCGCTCCCCGACCTTTCCGCCGCCGCAGACGCCGACGACCCCAAGCCCGTCGAGATCCCCGCCGGAAAATGCCTGAACGTTTCGCGCCACTACAAGTTCGACGGCCGCCCCGCCTTCTCCCCCGACGGCAAGGTGCTCGCCTACCTCGGCGACAGGTCGGGACTGCGCTCGTACAACGTCTTCTACGCGTACCTCGACGCCGCCGACGAGCGCGCCGACAACCAGTCCGCCAAGGCTCTCGCGAACGCGCGCAAGAACGCCATGGGCGGCGGCAATAACAATAAGAAGAAGGGCGAATGCGTGCAGGACGATTCCGCGGACGATTCCGCCGGCACCGGCTCCCGTCCCGAACCGGAGGACGCTTCCACTTCTCCCGTAATGACGATCGAGAAGAACAGGCGCGGCAAGCGCGGGGCGAAGCCGAAAAAGCCCGCATCGACCGTCGAGCCGTCCGCAAAGGGGCAGGCCTCCTCCCCCGCAGGCGCGAAGCCCGCCGCGGCCGCCGGGGAAAAGAAGGACGAAACCCCCTCGCTCGACCCCGAACTCCCGCGCCGCGTGCGCCGCATAAAGGTCGAAACCGAGATGTCCACACCGCTCTTCGGTCCCGATTCGCGCTCTATCCTGCTGAAGGGCTCTTCCAGGTTCACCGAATGGGACATCGCCAAGAAGGTGGTGCGCAAAACGAGGGATGTGCCGACTTCAAACGCGCAGGCCGTGATGTGGCTCAAGCAGGGCGACAAGGTGTTCTACGCCATCGGCGGCGTGCCGGCCGTGGACGGCCGGAAGCTGCGCGTCGACGTGCATCTTGAGCGCTCCGCCGCCGACCGCAACGAACTTGCGTTCAGGATGATGTGGGGAACGCTGCGCGACATGTACTACGACGCCGGCCACCACGGCGTGGACTGGGACGGCGTCCGCGGCGACCTCCTGCCCTACGCGCGCAACGCGCCGTGCGCGCAGGTGTTCGCCCGCGTCGTGTCGATGATGAACGGCCTTCTGGATTCTTCGCACACCGGCTACTCGCGCTCGTCGTCCGCCATGCTCGAATGGGGCTTCTACGCGCAGCCGTCCGGCTCTTGGAAGGATGTCACGTACCACCTCGGCGTGGAGGCCGCGAAGGACTCCGCCGGGCTCTGGCGCGTGACGCGCGAATATCCCGACACCCCCCTCGCCTCCCAGCCCGTCCGCCCCTCCAAGGGCGACGTCCTGCTGGAGATCGACGGCCGCCCGATGTCCGGCGTCGCCAACCTCGCGCAGGTCGCCACGGTGCCCAAGGACCACACCTTCAGGATAACCTTCACCGACGGCAAGACCACGAACACCGTGCAGGCCGCCGGCGCCGCCTACGACGCCGTTCGCGGAATGGCCGTGGACGAGGCTGTCGAGGAGCGCACCCGCCGCGTCCACAAGATGGGCCGCGGCAAGGTCGGCTACATCTACGTGAAGGCGATGAGCGCCGATTCGCTGCGCGAGTTCGAAGACGCCGTCTCCGTGGAAGCCTACGGCCGCGAAGCGCTCGTCGTGGACGTGCGCGACAACGGCGGCGGATACATCACCGACCACCTGCTCGACTTCCTGTGCGGCCCGCGCCACGCCCGCTCGCGCCAGCGCGGCGCGCCCGAATGGGGCTACGACTTCGCGCGCCGCAACCGGCCCCCGCTGGCCGATCTCAAGCTCGTCATCCTCGCCAACGAGAACTCTTTCTCCAACGCCGAGATCTTCTCCCACGCCATCAAGCACCTCAAGCGCGGCGTCTACGTGGGCATGCCCACCGGCGGCTACGTGATCGGCACGTACCCGGAAAAGATTCTCGACTACGGCTCCCTGCGCATCCCGGTGAACTTCTGGGTCACCGCAGACGGAATCGACATGGAAAACCACGGCGCCGAGCCGGACATCATCGTCCCGCTCACGCCTGCCGACGAGGCCGCCGGCCGCGACCCGCAGCTCGACAAGGCGGTTGAAACCGCGCTGAAGGAAATCAAGGGGACGTCAAAGTGACTGATACCGACCCGCAGAAGCCGCTTGAGCACGTGCGCAACATCGGCGTCGTGGCGCACATCGACGCCGGCAAGACCACCACCACCGAACGCATCCTGTTCTACACCGGCAAGATCCACAAGCCCGGCGAGGTGCACGAGGGCAACACCACCACCGACTTCATGGTCCAGGAGAAGGAACGCGGCATCACCATCCAGTCCGCCGCCATCTCCTGCGAGTGGAAGGGATGCTCGATAAACCTCATCGACACCCCCGGACACGTCGATTTCACCATGGAGGTCGAACGCTCCCTGCGCGTCCTCGACGGCGCCGTGTGCGTGTTCTGCGCCGTCGGCGGCGTCCAGCCGCAAAGCGAAACCGTCTGGCGCCAGGCCGACCGCTACTCCGTTCCGCGCATCGCTTTCGTCAACAAGATGGACCGCATGGGCGCCGATTTCGACGGCGTCGTCGCGCAGATGCGCGAAAAACTCCGCGCCGAAGCCGTCCCCGTCGAACTCCCCATCGGCCGCGAGGATTCCTTCTCCGGCGTCGTCGACCTCGTGGAGATGAAGGGCGTCGTGTTCGACGACGCCTCTGAAGGCGTGAAGTTCTCCGTCGGCCCCGTCCCGGCGGACATGGCGGACGACGCCGCGCTCGCCCGCGCCGCGCTCTGCGAAAAGGTCGCCGACCTCGACGAGGCTTCCGTCGAGCCTTTCCTCGAAAACGGCACTCTTTCCGCGGACGAGCTTCGCGCCGCGATCCGCCGGCTTGTCGTGGCCGGCAGGCTCGTGCCGGTCCTCTGCGGCAGCTCCCTGCGCGACAAGGGCGTGCAGCCGCTCCTCGACGCGATCGTGGCCTACCTCCCCTCCCCCTACGACCGCCCCAGCGTCCAGGCCACCGACATCAAGACCGGCGAGCCTGTCGAGAGGAAGCAGAGCGACAAGGAGCCTCTTGCGTCGCTCGTGTTCAAGATTTCCGCCGATTCCTACGTTGGCAGGCTGTTTTTCGTCCGCGTCTACTCCGGCGTGCTGAAGAAGGGCGCGAACGCCTTCAACCCCCGCACGAAGAAGCGCGAGCGCATACTCAAGATCGTGCGGCTCTTCGCCGATCAGCGCCAGGAGATCGACGAACTCCGCGCCGGCGACATAGGCGCCGTCGTCGGCCTGAAGGAATGCACCACCGGCGACACCCTCTGCGCCGAGATGAAGCCTTGCTACCTCGAGCGCATAACCGCACCGCAGCCCGTGATGTTCCTCGCCGTCGAGCCGAAGTCGCAGGCCGACAAGGAAAAGCTCGCCGCCGCGCTCGCCCAGCTCGCCGCCGAGGACCCCACCTGCCAGGTCCGCAACGACGAGGAAACCGGCCAGCTGATCCTCGCCGGCATGGGCGAACTCCATCTCGAAATCCTCGTCGACCGCCTGAAGCGCGAATTCCGCTGCACGGCGAACGTCGGCAAGCCCATGGTCTCTTACGCCGAAACGGTCACCGCCGTCGGCCGCAGCGAATACATGTTCGACCGCGAACTCGCCGGAAAGCGCCACGCCGTGAAACTCGTGGTCGAAGTCTCGCCGCTCGAACGCGGCGCCGGCCGCAAGACCGAAGTCTCCCGCGCCGTGAAAAACGCCCTGCCCGATCCCGCCCTCGCCGACGCCATAGAGCAAGGCCTCTCAGACGGCATCCTCACCGGCGTCATAGCCCGCTTCCCGATGACGGACGTCAAGGCGTCCGCCGTGGCCGTGGAGATCGCCGACCCCGAAGCCGCCGACGAAATCGCGCTCCGCGGCGCGGCGGTCATGGGCTTCCGCGAGGCGGCCGAAGCCGCCAAGCCCGAGTTCCTCGAGCCTATAATGAAGCTTGAGATAACCGTTCCGGCCGAATCCATGGGCGCCGTCCTGGGCGACCTGAACGCGCGGCGCGGAACTGTGGCCGGAACGTCGGCCCGCGGCGACATGCAGATCGTCACGGCGAACGTTCCGCTCGCCAACATGTTCGGCTACGCCACCGCCGTCCGCTCGCTCACGAAAGGCCGTGCCGGCTATTCGATGGAGCCTGACGAATTCGCGATCGTCCCCCGCGCCATCCGCGCGCAGCTCGAAAGCCTGTAGTCCCCGTAGCCGCTTCAGCCCGGCACAAATGAGCTGATCAAGTTCTTCCGCAGCGACCGCAGGATTGCCGCCTGTGCCTTGGATACGGGCGCCACGCTGATTGCTGCAGACGGCCGCTTTGCGAGCATTTCGCTTCTCGACATGCGTGTAGTCGGGTGGTCGAGAACACATGCCCGGCCGCTGTTATCGGTTCATTCGTTATTGGAATCGCGCCCCGCCGTTCTCCGGCCTGATGGGAGCTTCGGTTTTTTAGGGAGACGGGACATCAGATTCGAAACGGCGGCAGGAGCCTTGGTAAAGTCGATCTCGTCGGCTTTGCGTTTCAATTTGCCGCTTGGACTCGTTTTCGGCATTTCACGCAAGTCCGGTTCGGCAAGCACATTTCTGGCATGTTCGATGCGCTTGGCGTTTACCGGATGGGTGGACAGCATAGCCATGAAGGCGCCATGTTCCTGCGGAGCGATTTTTTCAAGAAAAGCGAAAAGCCGAACGGCGGCTTCCGGATCGAATCCGGCTCTGGCGAGGTAGCGGACGCCGAGACGGTCGGCTTCCAGTTCTTGACGGCGATCCTGCGGCAAATGGAACGCGGCATTGGTCCCAATGCCGTAGGCAAGACGGATCAGCGATACGCCTGTCCCGGAATCCAGGACAGGTGCGATGCGGGCGAGCATTTCCTCGAACGCCACTCCGCCGGCCGCACCTATCAGGAAATAGGTCACACGCTCGTTTCCGTGCCGTGCGGCGGCATGCCCCAATTCGTGCGCGAGGATAGCTGCAAGCAGGGAGTCGTCGGAAATTTCATTCAATGTCCCGTCGTTGACAAATATGGTTCCGTCAGGCAGACAGCAGGCATTTACCGAATCGTCCTTCAGAATGTGGATTTCGGGGACGGAATCGATTTCAGGGATGACGGCGACAAGGCGCTGCGCAATGGCGCGGATGCGCGCAATCTTGCCGGGGGTGTCGTCGAAGAGGCCCTGCTTTTCGCGCTCCTCGACAAATTTCCGCGTGATGACGGCTTCATCATTGGTCGAAAGGGCGAGCCATCGCGATCGAGTGTGCTCCGGAACGACGGCGCGGAGACGTGTCGGATGCGCCTTTGCGTTAGCTACGATGTTCGAGGCGTCGAGTCCGATCGCCGCCAGTTCGCCCGCAAGACGGTCCTTTATCCGGCGCGCCACTTCCTTCATGGACTCTGCGCGATGCCAATCGGGAGGCTTAGGGGTGTTATCTGGTTTCGAGCCATTCGACGACAGACAGCTATATATCCAGAAGCACAGCATGGCTATGACAGCGATGCCTAATATTGTATCCCATGCCGAATCCTTCTTCGCCGGGGCTTTTCCCGTGGTCTTTTCCGGTGTTTTTTCTATCGAAGACCGGTTTTCGTCCATAATCCCTCCTTCTTCAACACCGCCTCCGCGTCCCTCCGCCCGAGTTCAATCAGGCGTTTCGCGGTTTTAGGCCTTGTGTCGAAAACGCCGCCAACGCTCAACAGGCCGCTGATTTTCTCAGTAGGTGCTATTTCCACAAGGCGGACACCGTTGGCAGTGGCATCGGCACGATTCTTCGCTCGGCGATTTTCATCATCTATGAGATAGACGGCCACCACCGTCTTGATGTCCGGGTGGTTGCGGAGAATCGGACCAATCGGTGCGTTGTCTCCGCCTCTGTTTTCGTATCCGCCATCGACATACGGCTTGCCATCTATCATGACCGTATCGAATCCAAAAGGAATCGCGGCCGAAGCGCGCAGCATGAGAACTCGCCGATCATGCGATTGCGCATTGAGGTGCCATGTGGCGGACGCATCGCATGCGCCCTTCTCGACCGCCGTGGCGTATACTGCCGGAGCCGTGGCCGGCCATTCCCTGGGCAGTGTATTGTCCAAAGCGTCGGCAAGTTTTGACGAGTCTATAATGCCGGGGCATGGTTTATCCGAATCCATATCCTCGGATAGCTTCCATACGCGAGACATGGTGGAATTGGCAAAATCAGCCCACCCGGCCCACTCCTTTCCGGTTTGATCGGCAAAATCCATAGCCTTGGAGGCATCGTCCAACAGCTTTTGGACGATGCCTCCAACACGATTCGGGCTGACCGTAAACACGCTCCCCATGTTTTCAAACCATACCCGCTCTGCCGATTCGGGTTTGGTTGCGAAAAGAGCGGCGTTGATCGCCCCGACGCTCGACCCTGAAATCGCAGTCACATTCGATGACAGCCCGCTGGCCTGTAGCGCCTGCCAGACCCCGACCTCGTAGGCGCCCATTGCACCTCCGCCAGAAAGAACGACACCAACCGGAGCGGCGTGCATTTCCACGGCTAAAGGTAACGTCAGTGCGAACAGGCAAAAGGATGCATGACGATGCATGCTCACTGCTCCGGTTCAATTACAATCACTCTTTTGCCCTGCAAGTCTGAAATAAAGCGCTGGTATTCCTGTATTTTCTCCTCTTGCTTGGGATTCAGCCGCTGCTTCATTTCATCAAATGCTTTAGCATCGTAAGCATTCGGAACATCAATACTACGATCCAGCTTGTAGCGTATGTCGGATGACAAATCGGACGCAGACTTTCCAGACGTCTTAATACCCAACAAGCCAGCAATTCTGACAAGTTCGGACTTACCGCTGTCTGTGGCGGGTGGGGTAGCCCCATACATGCACAGATTGCCATAAACGGCATCATGCAATGATCTGCATCCGGCGAAGAAACACACATTCAACGCGACAGACGCAATAAGTAATAGTATTGTTATGGTTTTCATGGTTTGTTTCCTTTCATTAGGTTTTTGTTGACGAAATCGACATATTCTCGAAGTTTATCAAAAAAAGCTTTTTGGTTCTTCTGTTTCTGCCCGTCGGGAAATTGTTTATAATCTTTCTCAACCTGCTGAACAAGATCTTGTTTTTCAAAATCAGGGATTGAAACATATGCGTTTTTCGCTTGAAACTCTTCGGCTAAACACAAGCGGTAGGATGCGACTATTTCAGCTTTCTGTGCTGCTGAAAGCTTCGCCATAACCTCTTTTTCCACAACCCTCTCAACAAAGTTCGTCACAACAATCTGTTCTGTTTTACTTGCGGGCGAGTCTGGCATTGACTTGCGCGACACAAGAAGTACGGCGCATACTGCAACCAAGACAAAATTGACAACAATGGAGAATTTGAGCATGACATTCGATTTTTCCTGCGAAGACTCGTTAGCGACATTTGAATAATGAGACAGCGTTACCCGTTCACTGCCGCAACCCAACTTTTCTTCTGCTTGCGGGGCATTCGCAGCTTCGGCACTGTGTACAATCTTGCCTGTGGCGTCATATTCGTTAGACGCCTGCATACACAACACTCGTGGCGGCAAAACTTGAACATCGAATCCGGGCAATGGCTGGAAAGCGTAGGTTGCCCATGACAATCCGTTTGCCCGTCCGGCCACTGCCCGTTGAACAAGATTCGCGGCCGGCGCAGGTGAGCGAAAGACTGCGGGCAAGAGAACAGCCATGCCGGGCGCAGGTTCATTGGGCTCCGCCTGCGTATCGATGCGGAGGCACTCTGTCTTTCCGTCCGGCATCCGTTCTGCAAACGCTCCTGCTGTGAAAAGCGAGAATGCGTCCGCCTCTGCGGAGTAAAGATCCGTCTTGGCTGCTATTAGAACATGGAAGAATAGGGTTGCGCGCCCCATCGCGTCCAGGGCGCCTCGCCGCCCGCAAGCCATGACGACACGGTCTCCTTCGGGGACGGACAGCAAGAAAGGTTCGCCGCCGTAGTCCACCGCAGGCGTCCCCACCGCGCCGCAGAGAGCCTCCGTGCGCGCTATGAACTTGTCCGCGCCCGGAGATGCGCCCAGAATGCCGTAGCCGCGCTCGCCGCGGCCGTAAAACACTTGTTCGAACTTGATTGTCATGGCTGCCCGTTCTTGGCGTTATCATTCCTGGCTTCATCAAGCAATTCGACGATGGACTTGCCGGAGAGGCGCTCCATGTTGATATCAACGTCAACGGTCAATTCGCAACCGTCATCCAAGGCGAATTTCTTTTTCAAACCAAAACAATCGAGGGGCCATTTAAACGGCCGTAGTTTTACGGTGAATATTTGGGTGCCGTCGTTGTCTTCAAGAAACTTATCAGGTACCCAATCGATATCGGCCAACACTTTCATTTGGAATTCTGGCGGAGTTGCAAATAGGCTTGTTGTGATTTTCTGGCTTCCCTGCCATATGCATGTGTCTTTGTTTGCGCCGTCTATCAGTTTGACGCTACCATTGGCTTCGGTAAATCTCAGATGCTCCGTTTCAATGCCGATTCGCAGCCCTTTGAATTTTCCCCAAGGAGTATTTCCAGAATAGCGGCCTGTTATGCTCTTAACTACAAACTCCTGCGGGAATGCGTTTTCAAAGCCGTCTTTGATTTTTCCTTCATCAATACACTTTTCCGCAAAACGGATAGCCCATGACACATCGCTGGAATCTCCGCTGTCCTCGTCAAGGGCTATGCAAAGGCGCTTGAAAATATCGAATCGTTCTTTACATTTGGCTGTATCATTGATATTGTTTTTGAAGAATTCGACCGAGGATTGAAAATATTCCTCGCAACGTTGGTAGAACGCTACGCGGACTATTTTGTTGAAAATAGTTTTGTGACGGTTCATCTGTCTTTGATAGTTACGATACTCCTTGAACAATTGATGACAATCCATATCTGGTCGTTTTGTAATGTTTTCGCGAACCCATGCGTTGCATTGACCCTCTATTTCCCGATTGGATGCGTTTTGGTTTTCTTGTATCCCGCGTTTTATTTCGGCAATGGCCGTGTCAGCGTTAAAAGGTTCGCCGACGGCGGCGGCCTTTTTATGTACGACATTATTGAGGAGGAATTGATTGTTAGCATATTTAGTGGCGCATTCCTTTATGTATAATTTGTATTCACTATCGTAGGCGCGTCTTATTTTGTCATTCCAGCTTTTCATGACCAGGTCCGTCGTGAGATACTCGTTTGTCACGACTCTGCCAGGATAGAGCGTCGCCAGAGCTTCAAGAGTGCGATTCGTGCGATTCGTGAGAGCGCTCTGCACCTTATCATTAAATTGCTTTATTTCGTATTCGCGTCGCCACTTAGGAATTGAGTTCGTCATACACGTAAACAAGGTCACTTTAGCTGTCTTGCCTGTAGGCGTAACAGGTCCCCACTGGTCAAGAAGGGTTTTCAATTCTCTGGTTGCCGTAGCTGTTGCATTGGTACTTGCAATTTTGCCAAAATCTTTTAAGCGGGTTTTCCATATCTTAGCAACACATGTGTCCACCCGTTGCTCAATGGAGGATTTCAATTTCTTGTAGGCTTCCTGGGTTGGATTTATCTGTGCCATTTTCTCCGTATATAGCGTATACAAAGAGGTTATTGCCTTGCTGTCGGATTTTAATTCTGCTTTGTTTATCGATTCCGTGACAGTTTTATACAAGTGGTCTACATCAAATTTCTCCTTTTTATGCACCCATTCCTTATAATTTCTTTGGTGGGAGTCTTTGCAGTTTGCGGTTTTGGGGCTGAAATTCCTGAATAGTTTGTCTACTTCACTTGATTTACCTTTGCCTTTGGTGTCTATTTCCGATATCCGGTTGTTTATTTCTCGTTCGAAGACATTCCACACCTTGGGTTCTATGTCCGAGGCGATGTTCCGTGCCCTCTCGGAGAACAAGCCTGTCCGCAGCCAGAGGGAATCGAGATTTTTCGCGATTTCGATTAAATCGCTGACGTTGTGTGCATCCGTTATGGCTCGTTCTATTCCCGCCCGTTCATTATCGATTTCTTTCCAGATGCTCCATGCATGTATGCCGTATGCTGCGCCTGCCAGTGCCGCTGCGGCGGCTGCCACAACGAAACGATTGCGCAATTTCCTGATCAGTTCTTCGCGCTTTGGGCGCCAATTCAATTCATCAAGCAGCCAAAGGAATGGCTTGGACGCCAAGTTGCGGCGACCTTGTGCAAGATCGGGATGGGCCTGGTCTTTAAGATGTCCAGTGATTGTCACATTGAAGTGTTTCCAGCGGAAACCGCTTGTGCGGAGAGTGTTTGAGAGCCGTGAGACGCATTCGCCGAAAGAATCCAGTTTCCCTTGCAGATCGCTTTTTATCCGATCGGAGGCCGTGACAGTAAGCGCGACAAACGCCTTGTCGCTTCCGTTGTTCGGGTCGCGGAGGTAGGCAAGCACTTGCTCGTATTGCGCAACATAATCTTCGAAAACCCGCTGGTCCCCGGACTGGAATGCATCCGCCCCGGGATTTACAAGCAGGACGATGCCGTCAAGATTCCGCAAATGCCCGTTTGCGAATGCCGTGAATTTCTCGGGGCGGAGCATTTCACCCGAATATTCCGGTATTTCCACCCTGATCGGCTTTTTGCCTTTTTTCAGGAAGTCGAAGCGGAGCGCTTTGTATGTGCCAAGGTTCGAGGCTTCAGGCCACGCTCCCGGACGGATGTTTCCGTGTTCATCCCTGGCTGGCCGAATGCCGACTTTCAAGTTGGCCAGATACTCGCGACCGTCTTCTTCGACCGGTTGGATTGTGAAACCGCTTGTGTTTGTGGAAAAGAGCCCCAGTGCAAGGCACGTCTTTCCCGACTGTGTCGGGCCTATTACGGCGATTTTGAGATTCTTGTCGGCATCCATTGGCTCGGTCCTTTTGTGATTGTTGCAATAAGTCAGATTCTTGTCTCAGCGCCCGTCCCACATGCGCTCCTTGCGCCCTTGCAGCGAGAAAGCAAGAGAAAGGAAGAAAAGCGGATAAGCGAGTCCTGGAACAATAAGAAATTTGATCATTTTCCGGTAGTAGGCGTCCGGCATCTTCTTGTTCCGGTAATTGACGACTCTGTAGTGTTTCAGTTCTTCGTTCAGGTATTCCTGCGCGCTGATTGTCGGCATGGTCCAAGAGGCAGCGACAAATGCCGTGTTGGTATGGCAAGGTGCTGTATCCAAATCCCCGGTCGGCGGGGGGGCGTCGTCCTGGTCGGCCGCTTTCAACACGGGCTTGCTCAGGAACAGGGCGACAATCGCGATGAATGGCAACATCCAGACGGCTTGGATCTCTTTTTTAGCGTACGCGCTTGCTGCAAGCCCTGCGCATCCGCCGGCAAAGCATGTAATCGCAAGTACTGCCGAGAACGCCGGGAAAGCGTGCCAGCTGAAATATGTCGGGTCTTGGCGCAGGATGAAGACAGGGACCGTGAACAGCAGCGACTGCACGATTGCCGAAATGGCGACGAATGCGACATGGGCCGGAAAATAACATGCAAGCGGGATGCCGCGCATCCGGTCGAGGCACCGCTTGGGCGTCCTTTCGGAGACGAGGCTTCTGACCGATCCGGCAAGTCCAAGCCAGAACATTGCAACAGACATGCAGAAGCAGGCCGTTTCCCACCGGCCTTCTTTGCCAAACATGCTGCCGCATGACCAGGCGAGCACGAGCGCTACTGCGATGGGCGTGCCAAAGAACAGACATGCGTTGTGCTTTGAGAGGGCTGTCCGCCAAAGTCTTTTTAGAGTTGCGCTGAAACACTGTCCAAACGCGGCCGCAGGCGAGGCTTCCGGCATCTCCTTGTCCGTGCATGGCATTGTGCACGGAGCATCTGAAGATTTCAAGTCCTGCTGCATGCAGTCCCCGGCTGCGATCGAACGGTATATCGTCAGCCAGTCCTTGCCGCCGAAATGGGCAATGGCATCGGACGGAGCGCCGAAAAACGACAGCCGTCCTCCTGGGGCGAGAATCGCGACTTTGTCGCACTTGTCGAGACTGGAAAGGACATGCGTAGCGCAAAGGACGGTTCGCCCTTGGTCTGCGATGCGCCTCAGCAAATCCATTATGTTCGCTTCTGCGGCAGGGTCGAGTCCTGATGTCGGTTCGTCCAGAAGCAGCAGTTGCGGATTTCGCATAAGCGCGAGCGCGAGCGCGAATCGCCGCTTCATCCCGCCGCTCATCGCCCGGACAAGAGTCGATTCGATCTTCGCGTAGTCAAGGTCAACGGCATGGAGTTTTGCGGCGAAATCGGGACGGCGGGACCGGGGAAGATTGCGATCGGCGAAATCTTCCATCGCTTCGCGGACTGTCATGTCTGCGTGAAGCGTGTCTTCGACCGATTGAGGAAGATATTCCACAAGGGGTAGAAGGACGTCCTTTCCGCACGAGATGCTGCGCCCGTTGAACAGCACCTCCCCTTCGAACGGGGCAAGTCCTGCGATGCGCTGTATAAGCGTCGATTTTCCGCAGCCGCTCGGGCCGAGCAACGCGACGAAAGACCCGTTTCCCGCTCTGAAAGAGACATTGTCTATCCGCCGTTTCCCTCCGGCATAGGCCGTGACGTTGCGGACGCAGACGCACAGCCCGACAGGCCGATCCTCGTCTTCGGCGGCAAGCTTGCCGTCTGCGTAGCGGATACAGACGCCCGCGATGCACAGTCTGTCGTTTTCGTCAAGGCTTCTGGCCCGTTGGAGCGGCTGCCCGTTCACAAGGATTTCCGCCGAGGGGGCGCTGCCGTGGACGGTCCACTTTTCGGTTTCCGCCTCCCAGCGAAGTTCCGCGTGACGCGGGGATGCTCCTTCGATGGTTATTTCGCAACCTCGGTCCGAGCCGATGGAAACAGGATCGTGCTTGTCCAGAGAACGCGGGAGGCCGCTACGGACTCTGCCGCTAAAAGGACTGACGACAGGCTGATGCCGCTGTGGCGTCATGCGCTAATTCCTTTCGATTCCGTTTTTTGCCGGCTCGACGGTAATCGAGAAACGAAGGTTTGAATTGCCGTCGAAACGCTTGACAGATTCAAACAACAGCCAATGCCGCTTTTTGTCGAGGTGCCGGAGGTTTCCCCATGCCGTTGCTTGCAACATCCTGACGGAAACGTTTTTGGCATCGACGAGTCCGTTGCCTCCTTTCATTTGCATCTTTCCTATGGCCGTTTTATCGTTGCTTACGAACTCGATCGGGGTAGGCACCAGTTCCAGAGTCCAAGTGCCGTCAGGTTGGTCGTCGACACGTTTAACCTTGATTCTCCCTTCGGTGCGGCCGTTTCCGGCGATATTGAACATGTCCATTATTTCATCGGTCCAGATGATCCAGTCATCGCCGACGCTGCATTCCGTGTCGGGTACGACATTTGAATCTATAAATGCGTTGGCGCTGCGAAGTATCTCCCATTCGGCGTCCGAAATGGGTTTCCCGTCTTCGTGGTCGAAATCGATGTTCAGAGGTTTTCCGCTTGCGTCCTGTTTGTAAGTGATGATGAACGACTTGCCCTCTATTTCCTGAAGCGCCAGATGTATGTTGCCAAGCTGATTGCTCACCAGTTTCGCAGCCTTGTCGTTGAGAAACTTCTCTATGTTGGCGGGAGGCTTTATTCCGTGGTATCCAAGCATGCCGCGGACACTTGAACCGTCGATTTTATGCAGGGTCGCGACGGCTGTGTCCACGATAGCTCTTGTAGCGGCGGCTCCGGCGGCTATCTTAAGTGCGACCGGCGTAAGCGGGGGAGAGCTTTTCAAGACTGAGATGCATGTCACTGCGACAAGGTTGCAGGTGTTGTCGACCCATGTCTGCACTTTATCGATCGGGAGCAGGTCAAGCTTGATAGCGGCATCGAGGTCTGACAGGGAAATCGAATCCCTGGCTTGAAGAAATTTGCGGCGTTCTTTGACAAAGATCTCGCCTTCGGTTCCTTCTTCTTTTTTCTCGATTATCTCCGACTGCGCTATGACGGTCGTCGTGTAGACATAGCTTCCGCTGTACATCCTGTGTGCTACCGTTCCTTTTTCGTATTCTGCTTTCCCGCTCGCTTCGAACAGCGAAGAAACGATAACCGGTCCTTCATGGAGCCGTTTTGTCGCTTCCGGCTCAAGAGGGCGCCGTGTAATTTTGCGTATCGTGGGAGGTTCGGGAATCGGCTGTGACACGGGAGGTGTGGGAGTCTCGGGAGAAGGTGTGGGAGTCTCGGGAGAAGGTGTGGGAGTCTCGGGAGAAGGTGTGGGAGATGTGGGAGTCTCGGGAGAAGGTGTGGGAGGTTGTTTGGGGCCGTAATCTCTCAGTAACAGACATGCCAGAAGCACGCCTGCAACAACTGCGAGTAGTGTGATTATCGCATTTTTGCTCATAGCTTGGTCCCTTTCTTTTACTTGTTTCCTGGGTTATTCCACCCCAAGTTCCTTGAGCGCGTCCTTCGCGCCGGCGTGGCCCTGGGCGGCCGCAAGGCGGAGAAGGGCGATCGCGCGGCGCCCGGCGCCGAGACTCCTGCTCGCCAGATGCCTTGGCTTGAGATACAGCCTCGCCAGCTCGAACTGGGCGTCGGCATAGTCTTGCTTGGCGGCTTCTCCAAGCCACTTTACGGCGAGGCGCTGCGCTTCCTTGTCGGAGAACCTTTCGTAGTAAAGGCCCAGATTGTACTGCGCCTGCAGAAAATTCTGCGAGGCCGACTTCTCCAGCCATTCCGCCGCTTTTTCTTCGTCTGCGTCCACGCCGAGCCCGTTCATGTAGAAAAGCCCCATCTGGCACTGCGCGGGCGCATGGCCCGCATCGGCCGCCTTGCGCGTCCACTTTACCGCTTCTATTATGTTTTTGGCGACTCCGCGCCCGTCGCGCAGCATTTCCGCATACCGGAACTGCGCGGCGGCATCGCCTTTCTCCGCCGCCGCTTTCGCTTCCGCCGCAGTCTTGGCCGCAGCCGTCCGGGTCGCCGCCGCCTTCGCCGATGCCGGCTGCGCTACCCCCGGCTTCGCTGCATGCAGGTTCGCTCCGCAAACCATGAGGATTGCGGTTGCGCAGATGCGCGCCATGTTCGCAGTGTCGTCCATCATTGCCTGTCTCTTCTCTTTCCCGTCTGGGCTTTCGCCCGGTGCCACCGGAGGAGCAGAAGACGAACGCCTCCTCCGATGCATCACGTGAGGCGCCTGAGAGAGCCCGGGAAGATACATCGAAGGAGGCTAAACTGCGCTTTCAGGGCAGTTGTCCTTTCGTGCGTCTTCCGGTGAAGTTCCGCAACTGCGGAGGCTGACGCCTCCCACCGCGCGGGTTATATGTCTGTCGAAAGGACTTGCGTTCCAAACGACATCCAAAGTCTACCACAATCAGAGCCTGCGGGCAAACGGTCCGCGCGGGACCGTTTGCCCGGCAGGCCCGCCCGGGCTCTCTCAGCCGGGATCTGCCAAGTGGCACTGTCATATACGGGGTGGTCGCGAAAATCTGACAACTGTTTTTCCTGCTTGGCGCTTTTCCCGCATGTTCCTCTGCCAGCCCCTTTTGATTGGCCATGGAGATTGGCCGCGAAGAAGTGTAGAACATGCAGAAAATCTGCATGCCATGTCGGCCTCATTGGACATTTGCACATCTTGCCGCCGCGCCCCTCCCCCGAAAATGAGATTACGGTGCGTATGAAATCTAATTGCGAATGTTTTGACTTCGGGCTTCAGACTTGAGACCTCGGAAAACGTTTGTCCGGCCTTGGCCTTTCGCTTCAATCAGAAACAAACAAAAATAATTAAAGACAAGCAAATAGCAACAAACAACAAGCCATGCCCGAAATAAGATTACGGTGCGGATGAAATTTATTTGGGACTTCAAAGAATTTTGTGGATGGAGTTGCGCTACGCGCGACCACGAACCCGGCGGCATGGCGAATCGCCTGTCGGCGATTGGCGTCGTCGATT
>CADCBS010000015.1 GCA_902799715.1 uncultured bacterium
CCAGCGTAATCGTGCGGCCGACGCCGCTTTCGTCATCCGTGTTGAACACGACGTCGCGGAACCCGTAGACGTCGCCCGGCGAGTTGTTGACGCCGTGCGTTATGGTGAAGTCGGAATACCACGGGCGGATCGTCTGCGAGTCGCCGGCGGCGTTCTTGCCGATGCCGAGGCGCGAACTGCCGGTGCCGAACTCTATGCCGCCGGAGCCGATGAAGAACGTCCCCTGGCTCGCCGCGTTGAAGCAGGCGAAATACGGCGTATAGCCGCTCGTCTGGTCGAGCTTGACCTTTTCGAACTTCCACACGTCGTTGCCCTGATTGTAGCCGGTGTAGACGTCCTTCGTAGTGGAGCCGTTCACCGTCAGGCATTCCTTGACGACATATTCGCCGTAGTTGCGGACCGCGAACCTCTGGTCGCTGGCGAGCGCGACCGTAATGGTCGCAGCCGTGAACGCGCCGCCCTCGCCGATGTAAAGTTCCTTCGTGTAGTCGGCGCTGCCGACCGTGAGCGACGATCCCGGATAGATCGTCTGGCGGTAGTCGCCGTTCTGGCTCTTCGCGTATGCGTATGCCGCGGCGGAAGTCCTTGTCCAGCGCCCGGCGAACACGTTGCAGGCGCCGGAGGTGTTGTTCACGAGTTCGTCGCCTGTCACGCCGCCCTCGAACACGACATAGCCCTTTTCATCGAACGCCACGCCGGAATTGTGGTATCCGCCGGCCTGCCAGATTTCCATCTTCGCGCCTGGGGCGTATTCCACCGGATTAGCGAACACGATGTTCGCCGACGGCGAGAGGTTCGTTATAGCGAGCACGCCCGAGATCGCATTCCCGGAAATCGTGGTGTCCGCGGAACCCGCGCCGAACGTCATCGTCTTCGCGGCGAAGCCGGAGAGGTCGTTCACGAGCGAGCCGGAGACGGCGGGGAACACGAGGTCGGAGCCGCTCGCCGGGACGAACGCGGGCGACCAGTTGCCGGCATTGTCGAAGTGGACGCCGTCGCCCGCGCCGGTCCACGTGCATACCTGCTTGACGCCGCCCACGGACAGGCGCAGTTCCGTGCCGTTGCGCACATAGAGCTCCTCGTCGCCCGCCGTGGCGTTCTGGAGCGCGAATGCGGCGGCGTCTCCCGCGGCGACCCCGCCGGAGACGGCGAAGAGGCCGTAGTCGCCCGGCGCCAGTTCCGCGCCGTCGCCCACGACGAGCTTCACCTTGCCTTCGCCGGAGACGGAGAACGACGAGCCGAGCGCGACGGGATCGACGCCCGGCGCGACGACGGGAACGGCGAGGGTCGTGCCCGCCGCCATAGTGACGGGGCCCGTGCCGATCAACGCCGCGGCGTTGCCGAACTTGAGCGTCGCCGTGTCCTTCACCTCGAGAGCGGCCGTGCGCTTCTGCTTGCCCGCGAGCGAGCCGCCGTTCTGGACGTACGTACCCGAGCCGGATATTGTCAGTCTGCCCGCATTCGACCCGTTCTGCGTGTAGATGCCGTCCATCGTGATCGTGCGCGGCGTCACTCCGTCGGCGTCAGTCGTCACGAATTCAGTGTCGCCGTTCGTGAAGTAGTCGCCGGCGTAGCTTGAATAATCGCCGTTCGGCTTCGCCATGATCGTGAAGTCGCTTCCCCACGGATGGAATCTGGCGACGCAGTTGACCTGCGTTCCATACGTGCCCTTCGAGGATGCTCCGAACTGCATGCCGCCCTCGCCGACGTAGACGTCGTAGGCGGTGCCTTTGTACGTTGCGGAAGAGCCGTCGTTGCAGAAATACATGCACTGCGCGCCAGTGCCGTCGAGTATGATCGTCTTCGCCCAGAACGAGCCGAGATTCTGCCCGGAAAATCCGTACGACACGGCGTTGCCGGTGTAGCCGAGGTATTGGGTTCCGTTGTAGGTGAACGAATACTTGTCGAGGACGACGAACTTGCCCATGTTCCAGCACCAGGCGCGCTGGTTCGCGGAAATCGTCTTGTTGGAGACGATCAAAGTCGCTTCCGGCTGGATGTAAAGTTCGAACGTATTCCCGCAATCGGCGGCGGTCGCAGTGACCGTGGAGCCGGACAGGATCGCCACGCGATTCGCGTCGCCCGAAGACGAAGCGAAGCCGCTCGAAGGATCGTTGCGCTCGAAGACGCCCTTCAGGACGTTCTGCTTCGAGCCGCCGGCAATCTTCAAGCCGGACGCGCCGCCGGCGAAGTCGATCGTCGCGCCGCTTATCGAATAGTCCGTGGAGGAGTTGATCGTTGCCGTCGTCGAGAACTGGATGTTGCCGGAAAACTCGACCCTCGCGTTCATGACGGGCGTGACGGCCGAGGACTTGTTCTCCATCGACTGGACGCCGGCGAACGTTTCGCCGGAAATGGAAAGCTGTCCGATTCCCGCGCCGAAGGTTATCGTGGCGGGCGTGAGGCCCGGGATGTCGTTCACGAGCGCGCCGGAGGCGTCAGGGAAGAAAAGGGCCTTGCCGTCGCCCGCCTGTGGCTTCACGCCGCCCGCCCAGTTCGCGGCGGTGGAGAAGTTGGAGTCCCCGCCTTCGCCCGTCCAGACGCAGACCTGCATCGCCGGCGCGCCTGCGCCGTCGACCGTGAGGACGAGATCGCCTCCCGAAACGGAAAGCGAGGCGTTGCGTCCGGCGACAGCCGTGCCGGCGAGAGCGAACATCTGCGGAACCGCAGCGTCGAGCGAGCCGCTTGAAAGCGAGAGCACCGTGTACGCGCCGTCCGCCAGCGGGGCGTCTCCGTCGACGACGAGCGAAACGCAGGATCCGGAGATCGACTTGACCGCAAGGGGCTTGACGGACGCGGAGAGGTTCGTGACGACGAGAGACGTGCCCGCGTTCAATGCAAGCGCGCCGCCCACGGTCGCCGTGCCCGCCGCCGAATCCGGCAGGAAGAGCCGCGACGTGCCGTTCAGCGTGACGGCTCCCGTGCCGGACTTGCAGCCCGACCTGATCGCGAGCGTCGCATCGTTGTTTACCGTCACGGCGCCGGACGAAAGGCCGTCTGCGTGGTTCACCGTAAGCGTGCCGCCGTTTACGATCGTGCCGCCCGTGTGCTGCTTCTTGCGGCTCTGCATGATCATCTCGCCTTCGCCTTCCTTGACGATCTTCGCGGCCGTGGCGGACACCCAGGAATCGAACGTGACGGTGTGGCCCGCGGTGTCGATCGTGAACGTCTTCCCGTTCAGGTTCAGGCCCCAGTCGCCGTCCTTCGGGCCGTCGCCGGAGACGGGCTGGTGGATGGCAAGGTCGTCGGTGGCCGTCAGCCTGCTGTCTTTCTGGAACACTATCGAGTAGTCCTTGCGGTACATGCCGAAGCCGCCCGCGCCCACTTTCATGTTCTGGATGTAGTGGTAGATTTTGCCCACGCCGGTCACGTTCTTGTAGATGCCGTGCGCCTCGACCGTGCCGGTGCTGTTCGCGTTGTAGTAGCCGAAGTCGCGCCCGTCCGCGTTGCCGCCGAGCGTCACGTCTCCGGTCGCGACGAGCCTGCCGAGAACGAGAAACACGAGCTTGCCGCCTACGGCTATCGTGTCGAACTCGCCCGTGCCGCCTTCCTCGACGCGCAGGTGGTAGTTGGAGTTCTGGTACGAAGCCGCCGCAAGGGTCTTGCCGCGCACGTTTGCGCCGGACGCGATCACGAAAGGCTTGCCGGACGACTGGTTGGGGATCGTCCAGTTCTCCGTGAACGTGATGTCGCCGAGGAGCGTGTGGCTCGCCAGCGAACGGCCCGTCACGTCCGGATCGGGATATGTCGCGGTCGCCCCGCCCGAGAAGTTCACGGTCTGGCTGTCGAATTCGACGTTGTACGTGCCAGCGAAAGCCAGTGCGCACGCGATTTCAGGCACGACGGAACCGCTCTTGTTGACGACGGTCGCGACGCCGGAGACGGGCTTTCCGGAAATCGCCGTCGGCTTGACGCCCTTGCCGAACGCTATGGACGCCGCGGAAAGATTGTCGACGTCGTTCACGATTTCGCCGCCGGCGGAATCGAAGCGGATGACGGCAGTGGCGCCGACATCCTGCGGGCGGCGGCCGCCCGCCCAGTTCGCGGCCGTCGAGAAGAGTCCGTCGCCGGCCGCGCCGGTCCAGACGCAGTCCGTCGCCGCATCCGGCGCGGGGTCGCCCACGTAGAGGACGGCCGTGCCGTCCGCAAGGCAGCCGATGCGCCACGCGGCGCCGCCCGCCGTCGGGTTGGCAAGGCGGAATTTCTCTATCGTGGCCGCGCCGGCAGAGGCGGTGAAGAGGGCGTACGTCCCCGCTCCGACCGCTTCAGTGCCTTCGCCGAGCTTCAGGTGGACGCAGTCGCTTCCTTCGGCATCGTCCACCGACAGCGAGCCTCCGAGCGCGACCGCGCCGGAGCCGGCCGCCGGAAGCTGCAGCGTCGTGCCCGTGCGGAACGTGACGGCCCCGGTGGTGAGCGTGACGTCCGCAGCGCCGAACTTCAAGGTCGCCGTGTCGACGACGGCGACGGACGGCTGCGCCGAATTGTTCGCCGACGTGTTCAATTCGAACACGCCGGAGCCGGAGACCGTCATCGCCGGAGTGTTCTCGCCGCGAAGCCTGCCGTTTACGATTATGCGTCCCGGCGCGCCCGATTCGTCGTCGGTGCAGAACGTCACGTTCCTCATGAAGTACAGTTCGCCGGCCGCCGTGCGCCCGGCGGCGCCGCGCTCGATGGCGAAGAACCCGTGCCACGGGCGGATGGTCTGGCGGCTGTTCGCGTTGTTCGCGCCGATAGAATACACCGCCTTCAGGCATGAGTCGCCGAACGTAAGACCGCCCTGTCCGATGAAGAACGTACCCTCCGAAGCGCTCGTGTCGTTGCCCGGGGATTGCGCGAGGAACATCCTGTTGTCGCTCATGGACTGGACGATCTTCTCGATCTTGAAGACCGATCCCGTGACGCCGTCGCTGTATCCCGAAATCTTGTTGTTCGAGCCTGTGAGTATAACTTCGCCCGTGATTACGACTTCACCCCAGTTCTGGTACGAGAAGCGGTCGACGCGCGCGGAAGAGGAAGAAAGCCTCAAGACGCCGGCCGTGACGGCCGCGCCGCGCCCGATGTACAGCTCTTCGAAATTGCTCGCGTTGGGCACGACGAGGGACGAGCCGTCGGACAGGCTCGCGCGGTTGTCGCCGGTCACGGTCGAGGCGAACGGGGACGATTCGGCGTTGTCGAGGACGAAATGCCCGAACATCGCCGCGGAGCCGGCCGAGGGCAGCGTCATGCCGCAGCCTGCGCCGGCGTACGCGCCGCCGCCGAAGACGACATGCGACTGCGCGCGCTTGTCGTGGCCTGTCGCGTTCTGCTTGACCGTGACGGCGCCCGCGAAGCGCACGGGCGCGTTGACCACGGGACTCGCCGACGAAGAGAGGTTGGTCACGGCGCCTACGCCCGTGAAACCGCCGCCGGAAACGGCAATGTCCGCGATGTCGGGACCGAAGGTGATGGACGACACGGCGAGAGCGCCGAGATTGTTGTCTATTTCCCCGCCAGCGAGGAAGTAGATGGATTCGCCGCCGGAAGGCGCAGCGCCGTCCAGCCAGTTGCCGCCGGTCGCGAACTTGCCGTCGCCGGCCGCGCCGGTCCAGACCTTGACGGAAGCGCCGGCGATTTCAAGGACGATCGACTTCGCGTCGGACGAAAGGAGGAACCTGCCGGGCGCGCCGGCCGCCAAGACGAATTTCGCAAGGTCGGATTGCGTGAAAGCGCCATCGCCGAGAATCGTAAGGACGTTGTGCCTGCCCGCCGTGGCGGTGTTCGTCCCCGCGTTGCCGAGGCGGACCGTCACCGTGCCCGTCACAGGAAGCGCGAACGACTGCGCCTGGATCGCCGTGGGCGCGGCGGAGGCGGAAGACTGGTACGGCTGGAGTGTCGAACCGGCTTCGAGCGTGAACGTGGCGTCCTGCTCGGAAGAGAACGAGACCGTCTTCTTGAACGCCGCGCCGGAGCGGACGATTATCGCGCCGGGGAATTTCGCCGAAGAACCGGCGAGACCGACCATGCCCTCGCTGACATCTATCGCGCCGGGGAATACCGGGACGTAGCCGAACTCGAAGTAGCCACTGCCGATCTTCGTGAACGTGCCCGTGCCGAAGTTTATCGTGCGCTTCCAGATGACGTCGAAGTTCTGCGTATCGAAAATCCAGCCGTTTTCGCCCACGGTCACGGCGTGGAGCGCGCCGTCGCCGTTCGCTGTGGCTGTGGTGAAGGACGCGAGGGCGCGCGTGGTGCCGCCGTCGACGGTGAAGCTGCAATACCCCTGCCCGGCGTAGGCGCGGGTGGAATCGTGGTTGGAGAACATTATGTTGCCGAATTCGAGGACGCCGCCGTTCCTCACGGTGACGTCCAATGCGTGGAGATGGTCGTTGTCGGCGTATGTGCGGATCCTGCCGGCGACGCTGAGCCTGCCGCCGTTCTCGACCGTTATGCGCTTCGTGCCGTATTCGCGCATGGTGAGCGCGCCCATCAATTCAAGGCTCGAACCTTCGCCGGAGACGAGAACCTCGGAAACGCCGCGATAGATGTCGTCGGGCGTGGTGTAGTCCGTGCCCATCAGGAACGTGCTGCGGCTCACCACGCGCGCGCCGTCCGTCACGAAAAGCCCGCCGTAGCCGCCGGAAGCGGATGATCCGTTGTTGTAGCAGAGCCAGATTTCCTGCGCGTCGAGAAGCGAACCCGAACCTGCGACCGAGACGACGCCGGTCGGGTGGGATGTCGCGGAATCGGACCCGCCTATCAAGAGGTGGCGGCCGGTGGTGAACTTGGCGCCGCTCGCGATATGAAGGCTGTTGGAGACGCCGCTTTCGGAACTGCGGCCTACGCGCCCCTTGGAGCCCGACTGGTCCGTCGCCGTTTCAGTCAGCGTCGCGCCGTTCTCAAGGACGAGGTGCGAATTGTGGTCGAGGACGACGCCGTTCTTCGCATTGGCGTTCACGAGCTTCGCGCCCGCGCCCGCAGTCAGGGTCATGTTCTCGAATTGGCGGTTGGCGCCGTCGCCGGAGATGAAACCGTTGAACGCAAGGGTGCCGTTCGCCAGCGACACGGAGGCGGGGGAGGCCGGAGTCGCGTACGGGAAACGGAACGAGTACGCGACGGAGCTCGCGCCGTCCAGGTCGATGACGCTCGTCGAGTTTGTGAAATATGCGGTATTGCCGTCGATGAACGTGCCGGCGGAAGCCCGCGTCGGCATCCGCCAGTTCTCGCCTGTCCATTTGCCGGCGAAACCAGGCGCGGCCCACACGCCGTCTTGGCCGCTTATCCCGAAATCGAAAGCCCCGGACGCGGGGACGGAAAACACCATGCAGGCGGCCGCACACGCGGCAGCAACGCGGAACACAGGCATTTTGGGTTTCATGGGAACGATTCTCCTTTTGCGAGTTGCCGAGAGTATACCCCGCCCCCCCCCCCCCGTTAGACAAGGCTAATTTGCAATACCGGATTTCGCCCGCGCGGGCGAAATCCGGTATTGCATCGGGGGAGGGGTTGTGATATACTCGTCAGACAACCAAAATTCAGCGCTTGCGGGAACCGGGTGGTTCGCGCGGCGCGGAAGCGAAGGCGCGCGGACAGTCCGCCGCACGCCAAAGCGGATTGAACCACAACCAGAAAGAAAGAAAGGTTCCGACATGGACATGCCAGTCTCCGCCCTTACGGGCATAACGCTCAAAGACCTCTTCGACGCGGGTCTGCACTTCGGCCACCAGACCAAGCGCTGGAATCCGAAGATGAAATCCTACATCTTCGACAAGCGCAACGGCATCCACGTGATCGACCTCACGCAGACCGTCGAACTGCTCGACGAAGCCGCCAAATTCCTGCACGACACCGTGCTCGAAGGCAAGAAGATACTTTTCGTGGCCACCAAGAAGCAGGCCCAGGAGATAGTGCGCGAAGCCGCCGAATCCTGCGGCCAGAGCTACGTGACCGAACGCTGGCTGGGCGGCACGCTCACCAACAACCAGACCATCCGCCAGTCCGTGAAGCGCATGCGCCAGATCGAGGCCATCGGCCGCAACAACAACGGCGTGCTGTCGCCCCACAAGCAGGAAGCCAGCATGCTCAGGCGCGAACTCGCCAAGCTCCAGAAGAACCTCACCGGCGTGGCCGACCTCGACGAGAAGCCCGGCGCGCTCGTGATCGTGGACGTCGTGCGCGAAATCAACGCCGTGCGCGAGGCTTCCCGCCTGCACATTCCGATCGTCGCCATAACCGACACCAACGCCGACCCCGACCCGATCGACTACGTGATCCCAGGCAACGACGACTCCGTGAAGGGCGTGGAACTCGTCATCAAGGGCCTCGCCAAGGTCGTCAAGGACGCCACCGCGGAATATTCCCGCAAGGTCGCCGACGAGCAGCGCCGCCGCGAGGCCGAACGCGCCGAGCAGGACGCCAAGGAGAAGGCCGAGCGCCGCGCCCGCCAGGAGAAGGCCGCGTCCGACAAGGCCGCCGCCGCCGAAGGCAAGGCCCGCGAAAGCCTGAAGGCCGCCCGTTCGCGCGGCGCCAAGAGCTCCGTCTCCGCCGACGTGAAGGCCGTGGCCCGCAAGGCGAGGGAAGAGGCCGAAAAGGCCGCGAAGGACGAAATCGCCCGCGCCGCGGCCGCCCCCGAAGCGGCCCCCGCACCCGAAGCCCCCGCCGCCGAATGACCGGCAGGGCGCGACAAATCGAAACGAAAGGAATCCCGAAATGGCAGTCACCATAGCACAGATCACCGAACTCCGCGCGGCGACCAACGCAGGCATCGGAGCCTGCAAGGAAGCGCTCACCGCCTCCAACGGCAACATGGAGGAAGCAGTGAAGTACCTCCGCGAGAAGGGGCTGGCGATCCAGGCGAAGCGCGTCGACAAGGAATCCAAGCAGGGCATCATCGCCGCCCAGACCGCGGCCGACGGCAAATCCGCCGCCCTGGTCGAGATCAACTGCGAAACCGACTTCGTGGCCAACACCGACAGCTTCAGGGAATTCGTCAAGAAGGCCGCCGGCGTGGCCCTGGAAGGCAAGGACATCGCCGAAACGCTCAAGGACGAGTACCAGATGCTCCTGACCAAGACCGGCGAGAACGTGAAGATCCGCCGCTCCGAGAAGTATACGCTCGAAGGCGCCGGCGTGCTTTCCACCTACATCCACATGGGCGGAAAGATCGGCGTGGCCGCCGAGCTTTCCTGCGGCAAGCCCGAATCCGCCGGATCCAAGGAGCTCGCCGGCCTCGCGCACATGATCTGCCTGCAGATCGCCGCCAACGCGCCCAAGTACATCGACGCCGGCGACATCCCCCAGGCCGAAATCGATGCCGAACTCGAAGTCAAGCTCGCCGCGCTCAAGGAGCAGAAGGGCAAGCTCCCCCCCGAACAGGCGCTCGTGGGCATCAAGAAGGGCATGACCGCCAAGTTCGCCACGCAGATCTGCCTGCTGAAACAGCCCTACGTGGCGGACGACAAGCAGAGCGTGGAACAGGTCGTGGCCGCCGCCGCCAAGGCGCTCGGCGACACGATAACGGTAAAACGCTTCACGCGCTTCCAGCTGGGCGCGTGACACAGGAAACGCCACCCCAAAAAAGAGAGGTACGAAAATGAAGAAGATCGCTATCGCCTGCGCGCTGGCCATCTGCGCCTTCCCGTTCGCGAAGGCCGACGAGCCTGCCAAGGCCCCCGCCGCCGCCGAGACCCAGTCCGGCGACGAAGCGGCCATAAAGAAGACCGCCAAGAAGTTCTTCACCGCCATCATGTGCAAAGGCGACATCGACACCGCCAAGAAGTACATGGCCAAGGAAACCGCGGCCATGTTCGACGCGCTGCTCTCGTTAGGCGGCCCCGAGCACGTGGCCGAGGCGAAGGCCGAAATAAAGAAGCAGGCCAAGCCGAACGCCAAGTTCTCCGTGAACGGCGTCAAGATCGAGGGCAACAAGGCCACGGCCAAGGTGACGATGACGGTCGACGGCGAATCGCAGACCGACGACGCCTCCTTCGTGAAAGAAGACGGCCAATGGAAAGTCGCCATCGAAAAAGAAGGCGCCAAAAAGGGCAAGAGCAAGGACAAGGACAACGACTGAGCCTTGCCATGCCTGACGGCGAAAAGCCCGCGCGGACGCGTCCGCGCGGGCTTTTTCATTTTCCGGAAACGAGCGCGAGCAGGCGCGCGCACTTTCCGCAATGCCGGCAGTCGTTCGCGTCGGGGCATCCGCGCACTTCGCGCCACAGCCCTTCCGCCGCGGAGAACGCGGCGTTGGAGAACGGCGCGCAGAACGCATGCGCCGGATCCATCAAAGCGGCCAGGTCGCCGTCGTACGAGCGTTCCGCGTAGGCTTCCACCACGGCTCCGGGGGAGGGATGGCGGCGCACTGCGAGCTTCACCACGTCCACTATCGGCTCGTATTCGCCCATGTCCTCGGGCCGCAGCCAGGTGGCGCGCAGGAAATCTTCGCGCGCCGCCGGATCGGCGTAATGCGTCTTGCACAGGAAGAACGAGAATCCGTACTCCTTCGCCGCGGCCGCATCCTGCGGACGCCTGCCGTCGCCGTGGCCGTGCAGATTGTCGTGGAACTGCTGGAACGGACACTGGCGCAGACAGCCGCTGTTCGCCTGGATGCCGACCTCCTTGCCGTGCGAATGCGCCCATTCAGCCGTCCTGCGCAGGCTTTCCAGGTCCCGGTGGCGCTCGCGCGAGACGTAGAACGAATCGAACAGGCCTTCCACGCTCTCCAGCCCTACGGTGCCGTGCACGCGCACGTTCACGCTCATGCGTATCTTCACGCCGGGGTAATCCCTGCGCAGGACCGTGGCGATGAACGGCGACGTGGTGGTGACCGTGTCGGGCGCGAGCCCGGCCGCGCCCATCTCGTCCATCTTCGAGCGGACGAAGTCCGCGAGTTTCACCGATATGGCGTCGTCGCCGTAGCAGTTGGCGTTGAACAGCGTGTCAAGCTCGATGCCGTTTTCGCGCGCCCAGTGCAGATCGTCGTGCAGGCGCCGGACGGTCGCTTCGTCGAACTCCGGCGCGGGGCGGCAGCTGAGCACGCCCGGCCACGCGAAGAACGTCTCCTTGATTCTGTGGAGGTGCTTCGCGCATATCTCGCGGAACGGCCCGTTGTAGAAGTGGCCCACGGCCAGTTTGCGGAGGTTCGGCATGACTCGGGAATCTTTCCTTCAGTAGAGTTTCCGTCCGTAGACGAGGAACTTGTCGAGCTGCATGTAGCCGCGCTTTGCCCCCGGTTTGCGGCGCACCATCACGCGCCGCGCGCGGACCGGCCTGGCGGACAGGTCTACGCGCCGCACCGCGACGGCGTCTTCCGCGGAATAGACCGAGGTCCAGTTTCTGCCGTCTTCGGAAACGCGTATTTCGACAGGCGTCTGCGACCTGCCCTTGTCCGACTCGTCCACCAGCAGCACCCCGGTGATATCCGCCGCGCCCGGCAGGACCACCTCGGCCCACGGGGAATCCTCGAAATCGGCGCAGAACGCACGCCCCTGCGCGGGGGCGGCCGATATGCCGCGCGCGTAGTTCCGGGGCGTGTCGCGCCTGCACGACGACGAAATCCGGAGCATCCCGCCGGAGGAAAGAAGCGTGCCGCCGAAGTCCGTCGCCGGATATGCCGGTTTGGCGCCTTTCAGCGGCTCCAGCCTGTCCTGGAGGACTGCTATCTGGCGGAACGACCGCAGGTTGCCTGTGCGCGACGCGCCGAGGAGCAGCGCGGAGAAATCGAGCGTCCCGGGCTTGGCGCCTTTCCCGGCGCCGGCCGCCGTGAAGTCCGACAGGACCTTCATGCAGAGCGCCGCGCGGGCGTCGTCGCGCATCATCTCCTCGCATCCGCGCAGCAGGACCTGCGAAAGGAATCCGCGCGTGCCGCGCTGCGCCTCGAGCGCGGCGGCGAAAACCTTAGCCTCGAGCTCCGGGCTGCCGCGCAGCGGCGCGGTCCACGCCGAGAGCGTCTTCCCGAAATCGGCCTCCTCCTGTATCTTCTCCTCCGGCTGGCGGAAGCGCGGCATGAATTCCGCAAGTTCGTCCGCCAGCGCGGCCGCGCCTTTTTCCTTGGCGACGCGCGCGAAGTAGGGCGTCACGAGATCCCAGACCGGCTGGCGCCAGCCGTCCATCGCCGACATGGCGGCGAGGCACCACTCGCGCTCCATCGCAAGCGTGCACGACGTTCCGCGCAGCCACGCGCCGTACGCGATCCATGCGTCCAAGTGGCGGGGGCGCGCGGCGCAGGCGCGCTTGAAGAACGCTTCCGCCGCGGCCCCGCCGCCGGGGCGTTTCGCGGCGAGCGCCGCCAGCGCGGCGAACCTGCATGCGTCGTGGCGCGTTTCGCGGTCGCCGCCGAACACGGATTCGTACGCCTGCGTGTACGACCACGAAGGCGACGGCCACAGGCGCAGATGCATGTCGGTAGGCTCGTCGGCGGAGTTGTCTATCTCCCATCCGCCGCCCGGCAGCAGCCGCACGTACGCGCAGTGGCGCGGCTGGCCCGCCGTCGTGGCGGGCAGGCCGTGGGAGTTGCTGCAGGCCGTGCCGAACTTGGACAGCTCCCCGCAGACGCCGCCCACGGTGTGCGAATACCTGCGCAGGGGCCACTCGCCGGCGGTCTTCCACGCCTGGTAGTAGACGCTGGAATGCACCGATTCGCCGAAGCAGTTGAATCCGCGGTACGGCACGAACCAGTGCGCCTTGCCGTAGGCCGGCGACGGCATGTTCACGAATTTCTGCATGAACCGCTGCTGGTTCGCTGGATCGTCGGAATGGGACTGGACATGGCTCTGCTGCAGGGCGAAGCGCCACTGCCACACGGGCTGCGACAGCGCGTGCAAATGCAGGCGGCCTTCGCGGAACGTCTCGCGGAAGGCGTCGAAGTAGTCGGCCAGCCACGCCTCGCCGCGCCCGCTGCATTCAAGCGCCATCGCCGTGGCGCAGCGCCGTCCCGCGCCGTCGCCGGAAATCCACCGGCCGCCGTCCTGGAACACGATGGATTCCAGCGCCGGCAGCGCCTTGGGCCAGTCGGCCGGGCCGCTCCACGCGAAGTCTTCCATCCACATCCTGTCGGCGAAGAACTCCTCCGCGAAGGCGGCGGCGCCGGGACGCGACCACAGCGCGTTCCAGCCGTCGCGCCCGATCCGTCGCAGGATCTCCATGCGGACGATGTCGGCCTTGTCGGCCTCCTGAAGCGCGGCGCCGGGCGCGATTGCCGCCAGTCTGCGCTCTATCGTCTCCGCCGGGAACGGAGGGACGGCTCCCGGCCCGCCCTGCGGGCGGCTGCGCACCGGGGCGCGATAGCGCGCCCGCGGCTTCAGGTCTTTGCCGGACAGGATCAGGAACCCCATCGCGCACTGTCCCCAGAACGTGTCGCGCCCGAGAGACAGGGCGTGTTCGAGCAGGGCTACGTTCGATGCCGCGCGCTCCGGCGTCTTGCGCCACAGCGCGTACTCGGCGATGTCTATGCACTGGCGCTGGTCCGCGGTGAAGGAATCCTGCGGAATCCTGCGCAGCGACGCGATGAACGCCGCGCCGCCCTTGAAGTCGCCCGACGTGCGGAATTTCGTGGCCTTTTCCACCAGATCCGTTCCGTCGCCCATGGTGAAGCCGCGGACGAATCCGTAGCGGTCGCCGGCGTCGAGCGCGGAAAGCGCCTTCCACTCGTCCGCCCACGCAAGTCCGCCCTTGCGCAGGGATTCGCGGGCGAACTCGCCTGTCCGGCCCTCCATCAGCGCGAAGCCGCGCCCGTACGCCTCCGCCGCGGCTTTGGGGTCTTTGTCCTTCAGCGACTTCCCTTTCGCGAAAAGCGCCAGCGCCTCGTCGCGGCGGCGGCGGGCGTCGAGGATATCCGCCGCGAGCGCAGCCGGCGCGATGTCGCGCGGCAGGTTTTCGAGCTGCGCCCAGAACCGCGCCGGCCCCGGGCCGGCGGAAACGCACGACACGGCGGGGAAGCGCTTTGTGGGGACGAACCGTCCCTTCAGTTTTGCGTTCGCCGCCTTGACGGCGGGGGAGGGGACCTCCATGTCGTCGTACACGGCAAGCTCGAAGCCGTCCCCGAGCGCGGCGCGGAACGCCGCGCTCTGGAAAGTCTTGCGCACGTCCTCGCCGCTCGCGCACCAGTCGCTTCCCGTCTGCAGGACGAGAAGGTCCGCGGCGGCGGCCCGCAGGAACAGCGACGCGGCGGACAGAACCGCCGTCAAGGTTTTCCAATCCATCTATCCCGCCTCCCTGCGGCGGCGGCGCCGCTCAATCGCGGAACGACGCCGCCTCTTCGACCTTCGCCACGGCCTTGCTGCGGATATCCTCGCAGGACGCCCCGAGCTGGAACTCGTAATCACCCGCCGGCGTGGCGAAACGGTTGCCGATATCGTCCCAGTACGCGAGATCGCGCAGGCTCACGTGCATTTCGAGCGTTTCGGACTCGCCGGGCGCGAGCAGGCGCGTCTTGGCGAAAGCCTTGAGCTCTTTCACGCAGCGCTCGACCTTCGATCCGGGATACGACACGTACACCTGCACCGCCTCCTTGCCCGCGACCTTGCCGGTGTTCGTCACCTTGGCCGTCACCTTGAAGCCGTCGCCGTCCGGGGCCACGGCCACCTTGCCGTACCCGAACGTCGTGTAGCCGATGCCGTAGCCGAACGGGAACATGGGCTTCACGCCCTTCTTGTCGTACCAGCGGTAGCCCACGTAGAAACGCTCTTTGTACGGCGAGTGCCTCGGCGTGACGCCGCCCAGCGTGCCCGTGGGCGTGTCGGAGTACTTGCGCGGCCATGTGCAGGGCAGCTTGCCGGACGGGTTGACGCGCCCGAAGAGCACGTTGGCGAGGGCGCGGCCGGCCTCCTGGCCGAGATACGGCTGCTGCACGAGCGTGCGGCAGGAGTCCACCCACGGCATCTCCACGGGGGAGCCGGAATGGTTCACCACCACGGTGTTCGGCAGCTTCCACGAAAGGATTTCCGCGATCGCCGCGTCGTGCCCCACCGGCAGGCGCATGTCCGGGCGGTCGGCGCCTTCGCATTCGAGCGCGCGGCCGTGGCCGATCTCCGTGCCGGTGAACACGAGCACGGCGTCTGCCGCCGAAGCGAGCCTGCGCAGCTCCCCGGCCGTGCCGCGCTCGGAGGGGAGCTGCCATCCGAACTCGAACGAGTGGCCGCCCCATCCGGGCGTGTAGACGATTTCGAAGCGGTATTCCTTCCCGGCCTCAAGGCTGGCTTTCGCGCGCACCTTGCTCTTGCCCGTGCCTATCTGCCTCCCTTCGAGGAATATCCGCGCCTGGGCACCCTTCTCGGCGACGGCGCCGAAAGCGTATTCGCCGGACTCGGGCGCTATCAGCCGGGTGCGCCACTTTATGCAGAATTCCTTGTCGGAAAGCCCGGGCAGCGGCGACTTCGTGCCGCTCTTGATTCCGGGCTGGCGGGAAAAGCCCGACTTGAACGGCGCCTCGCCGTTCTTCGGGGCCTTGGTCTTGAACCACTCGGTCTCCCACGCCCTCACGCTCATTCCGGCGTCTTTCGCGGTGGTGTCGAACGTGCCGATGGAGCTTTCGATCACGGGATGCACCTTCAGCCCGGAGTCGCCCGGGACGAGCGGATAGCGGACTATCTCCACGCCCTTGCCCTTGAAGAACTCGACAAGCCCCTTGTACGGGGTGATTTCGTAGGGCGGCTTGCCCGCGGCGCTCCAGCCCTTGCGCGTCATGTCGGTGTCCGCGAGCTTGCCGACCACGAGTATCTTCTTCATCTTCGCGGGGTCGAGCGGCAGTACGGCGTCGTCGTTCTTGAGGAGCGTCACTGCCTCTTCGGCTATCGCGCGGGCCTCGAAGAAGTGCTTCTCCGTAAGGCGCTCGCCGCCCTTGCGGTTTGCGGGGTCGAGAAAATGCGTGCGCGCCATCGCGTAGAGCACGCGGAACGCTTTTTCGTCGACGAAGGCTTCGGGCACCTTGCCGGCGCGCACGGCGTCGGCAAGCGGCTTCGCGCCGGTCTTGGGGTTGGCCAGGTAGCGTATGTCGGAGCCTCTGTTCATCTCCACGCCTGCGCCGGACAGGGCGGAAGGCACCGTGGAGACCTGCCCGCCCCAGTCTGTCACTATCATTCCGTCGAAGCCCCAGCGCTCGCGCAGGATGCCCTTTATGAGGTACGTATGCTGCGAGCATTCTTCGCCGTTGTACATGTTGTAGCTTGTCATCAGCGAATACACGCCCGCCTCCTTCACGGCGGCGCGGAACGCGGGCAGGTATATCTCGTTCAGCGTGCGGTCGTCCACCACGGCGTCGTTGCGGTGGCGGTCGTGCTCCTGGTTGTTCAGGCAGTAGTGCTTGACGCAGGCGGCCACGTCGTGGCTCTGCATCGCCTTGATTTCCGGCACCGCGAGCCGGGACGTCAGGACCGGGTCTTCGCTGAAATACTCCCAGTTGCGCCCGCACAGCGGCGTGCGCATTATGTTCACGCCGGGGCCGAGCATCATGTCCTTGCCGCGCGCGCGGGCCTGTTCGCCCATCACGTGGCCGAAGCGCTCCGCCATCTCCACGCTCCATGTCGACGCCAGCGCCGACAGCGTGGGCAGCACCGTCGCTTCGTCGTTCTTGAACGTGCAGTTCCACGTCCACCGCTCCATGTCGGCGCGCACGGTCTGGGAATTGTCGGAGAACTGCCATTCCTTCTCGATGCCGACGCGCGGTATCTTCGGCAGCGACATCGTGCCGGAGCCTGCGCAAAGGGAGACCTTTTCGTCGAGCGTCATCTTCGCCAGCATGGCCCTGGCCTTTTCCGCGGCCGGATCTCCGCCGGCCGCCGCGGCCCCCACGGCCGCAAACGCGGCTGCGGCGAGCGCGGCCGCCGCGGCGCAAGTGTCGTTCATCTTCATTTCGTCGTTCCTTTTATGCGTTCAGACCGCGCCGGCGCCGTCCGGGCGCAGGCGCGGACTTGCGTCTGCAGGGTGATGGCCGCGGAACCGGCCGCCGCTACTTCTTCGCCGCCGGCGCGGGCGCCGGGGCGGATTCGAGCGTGTGGCGCCCGATGCGGGTGAGGTACAGCACCAGTTCGGGGCCGCAATCGGTCTGCAGCATGGTCGCGCCCTGTTCGAGGCTCCAGCCCCACACGCGGCCGGGGTCGGTCAGCGCTTCCTTGTCGCTGTGGCCCGCCGACAGGCTGTCCCACATCGTGTTGATCCAGATGCGCGGAGCGCCGGGCGCCTTGCGCACCGGGTCGAGGGCGGGCTTCACGAATTTCCTGTCGTCGAAGCAGATTTCGAACATCGAACCTTTCCGCGGCTCGAGCGCAAGCCATTCGGGCAGGATCTTCTTCGCGAACTTGTGCTTCTTCCAGCAGAACTGGACCACCGGCATGAAAAGCAGGTTGCCGTTTTCCACGTCCTTCCAGTACGGCCCGAACAGCTTCTTTGTGTCGTCGGGTGCGCGCGTGACCTTCACCAGGACCTCCTTCAGCGCGCCGGCGGCCGCCACGGCGTCGAGTATCTCGCGGGGATGCTCGGTGAACTTGTCGAGGTTCACCAGTATCCTGCCGCGCGTCAGCTCCAGCGCCTCCTCGAGCGTGAGGATGTCGTATTGCGTGGGCTTGCCCTGGAACGTCATCTTCAGCTTCTTCAGCTGCGGCACCGTGTAGTCCGAGACCTTGCCTTTGCCTGTCGTGGTGCGGCCGATGTCCTTGTCGTGCATCAGCACGAAGCGGCCCTCTTTCGTCATGCGCACGTCGAGCTCCACGATGTCGGCGCCGCATGCTATCGAAGAAAGTATGGCGTCCTTGCTGTTTTCGGGGAAGTTGCGCCAGTCGCCGCGGTGCATCGCAACGAACACGTAGTCGCGGTCCCCGGAAAGAAGTTTTTCGCGCAGGGCCTCGGTGCGCGTGGCGGCGGCCGCCGCCATCGCCGCGAAGGCCGCCAGTATGGACATTGCGGTTTTTTTCATGGATTCGCTCCTTTCGATCGTTTTTTCCCTGTGACGTGCCGGCGGACGGACTACATGTTGTTCGCGTTGCCGGTCATAGTGGTGTTCAGGCTCTTCAGCACGTTCGAGATCATGTCGTAGCTCTGGTCGCGCTTGTTCGTGAGCGACTGGAGCTCGATCATCTTCTGCTGCGAGAAGCTGTTCTTCTCGTCCATCTTCGCCTCGATCGCCGTGATGAAATCGTCGTACATGATGTCGTTGGGATCCTTCGTGCCCCGCCAGCGGACGCACTCGATCCCGCTGCCTATCACGCCCATCGAGCGGAGGACCTCCTCGTAGGTCTTTCCGTCGTACTTGGTGCCGGTGCCGGAGACCTTGTCGTGGTACAGATGCTCGTAGCCGTTGTGGGGTTCGGGCGAGGCCGTCGTCCAGCCGATCACCTTCGTCTCGATCTCGGTCATGATCTGCAACTCCATCGAAGTCGCGTTCATGTCCTCCATCAGGTCGATGATTCCGTTGACGTGGACCCCGGTCGCGGGATCGTCGTAGCCGTCTTCGATCTGCGCGGCCCGCAGGAGGCATATCGCCATCACGAGCTGCCCTATCGACAGTTCGCGCAGCGATCCGTCCGCGTTCGTCACGCCCGGCACCGTGTAGACGTTCGCGGTCAGGTACCGTCCCGTCTCGGGGTTGACCATGGAAAGGTCGAATGTGTCCACTGTTATGGCCATGCGGGAATCCTTTTCTGTCCTGCGGTCAGAAATTCGTCGCGTCCGCCTGCTGCGAGGAGGAGAGCGAGCTGACTACGTTTGAAGAGGTTGAATAGGCTACGTCGCGCCGGTTGACGAGCGTCTGCAGGTCGATCATGTCGCGCTGCTGCTGCTGCGCAAGGGCGTCGAGCTTCTCCTTCACGGCCTTCACGGCCGCCATGCGCTTGTCGAAGGAGTCTATGGCGTCCGGCAGCGTGGCGGCGTCGATCCCGAGTTCGCCCGTCATGAACGCCTTCGCCGCCGCCCAGTCCGCCGAGCCGTCCGCTATCCGCCCCATCCACTTCGCGCCGTCGTCGAGCTTCGTGGCGCCGGCGGTCATCATGTTCATCTTCACGACGCTCTGCGCCTCGCAGGCCGTGGCGGCCCTCATGCAGACCGAGACCACGAGCTGCGCGATGGTCAGGCCGGTCCCGGCCCCGTTGTCGTAGAGATTGATGGCGTTCGCGCCGGCCGGCGCGTAGCGGTTCGTCCCGATCGCAGTCGCTTGGATCATGGCTTCACAGGTTCCTTATCAGGTTGGATCTGGTGTCGCTGACGGCGGACATGAGATTGGACGCCGTGGAGTAGGATTCGTCGCGGCGGTCGACGAGCGACTGCAGGCGCGTCATGTCCGTCTGCGACTGGTTGTTCAGCGCGTCGATCTTGCTCTTCACTCGCTGGATCCATTCCTCGACCTCGCGCTTGAGCATCTTGCGATTGTCGAAGTTCAGATTCCCGATCTCGCTTGCCAAAGTGTCTTTCGTCGTCTGGCTGATCTCGAGGTCGCTGCGCTTGTCTCCGGCCGCGTCGCTCGCGAAGCTCGCCTGTTCGCGCGTGAGGTCGGCCAGCGCGCTGCCGAGCTTTTCGAGCGACGCGTTCCGGTTCTTGATGCGTGTCGTCAGCGGTGAGACTTCGCCCTCCACCACCGTGGCGCGCCTTTCGCTGATGGCGATCATGAGATCCTGGAAATCGACCGCCTTCCCGTCGACCTTGTAGTCGCTGAAGGCCACGCCCCAGCTCTGGGACATTGTCACTGGCGTCTGTTTTTCTATAGTTGCCATGGTTTCGCCTGGAGTTTGACGTCTGGAGGATTGGAGCCGCCGGGCCTGGACGCCCGCGCCGTCACGAGAAGTTCCTTATCACCGCGTCGGCGGAGCCCGCGTATTTCTTCACGAACTTCGCCGCCGTCGAGTACGAATTGTCGCGCTTCGTGATGTAGGAGTTCAGCGAGACCATGTCCTGCTTCAGCTCGTTGTCCTCCCTGTCCATCGCGTACTGCACGTTGTTCTGCGCGGTCATCGTGTTTCCGCGGGTTATCTTGTTGCCGTCCGTCAGCGAGATCGTGATGCCGTACTTCGCCGCGGTGTTCTTCGCCGAGACCAATCTGTCGTCCGCGTCGCTCTTGTCGCCCCGCTCCTGGTCCTTGGTCTTCATCGTGGAGTGCGCCTTGTTCAGCACGGCCAGCACCCCGCCAAGGTCTTCGAGCTTGCGCTCGCGCTGGCGGACGACCGCCGTATACGCGGTGAGGGCCCGCTCCACCGCGACGGCCTCCTTGAACGAGGCGGCCGCGAGCGCGGCGGCGTAGTCTTTGCCGGAAGCGCCGTCCACGGTGTAGGAGTACTGCTCCACACCGTAGACGGCGACTCCGGGGATTTTGTCCTGGACTATCAGATCTGCCATGTATCGAACCCTCCCGTCTTGCGTCCCCCGCCCCGCGTCCCGGCCGGGAAACGCGGGGGGAGGGGCTCGCTTCCGCTACGCCTGGATCGCGTCGCGCATCGACTGCGACTCCGCGTTGCCCACGGCCTGCATCAGCTGGACTACGCTGTTCACGAGATCCCCGGCCTGGTTGAACAGGTCCTTGGTCTGGTCCAGCTCCTCCTGCTTCCTCTGCTGCTCGGCGCCTTCCATCGTGGCGTTGGCCTGTTTCAGCTGCGTCCAGTTCTGGACCAGGTTCTGCCCGAAGCTGCCGATGGCGGCGATCAGGCCGTTCACCGCCTGCGCGTTGTTGATCGTGTTGCTCGCCTTGATGTAGTCCACGCTGTTCGCGCGGTTCGTCTGCGCCTGGTTCAGCTGGGAGCGGGCTTCCTCGACGTCGTGCAGGTGCGCGTTCGCGTCGGTGGCCGAAGACGCCATCAGCTTCGCATTGCCGTAGGCGCGGGCGTACTTGAGCTCGTCGCCTGCGGTCTCGAGCTTTGCCTTGGCGTCGGCGATCTCGGCCTTGGTGCCGGTCTTCCGGATGTCGTTGTAGTCCTTGAGCGCGTTGTCGTAGGCGTCCTCGAATTTCTGCATTTCGAGTTTCGTCTGCGCGCGGTAGTTGGCCTTCGCCGCCTCGACTTCGGCGCGGAGCGGAGCGCTCTGCTGCCGGAGGTTGTCGACCGCATCGTTGAACGCCGTCTTGACGTCGGCCTTGAGCTCGGCGAGCGGCTTGTCGCCGAAGTTGAGCTCCGCGGCCGAAAGCCCGGGATGCCGTGCTTTCAGATCCATCAGCCTGGCCCGGTCGGCCATCGGCAGCCTGTCGAACGGCGTCGCGCTCGCGTCGGCGAAGAACGCCTTTTCTTCGGCGGTCAGGCCGTACTGGTCGAGTTTGGCGGTCTCCGCCTTGAACGCTTCGAGCTTCGCGACCGCGGTCTTGATGTCCGCCACCCCCGGCCCTTCGAGCGGCGCCAAGACGTTGGACGTCACCTGGTCGATGTACGCGTCGGAGCCGATGCTCTGCAACGTCTGCGTGAGCTCCACGTTCTTCTGGAACGCGTTCTTCGCGTCGGCCACTTTCGCGGCGCTGTCGTTGAAGCGCTGGTTGTCGAAGCTCCGCTCGACTTTCGTCCTGATGTTGTGCTCCCCGTCCAGCGACATCTTGCCGCCGACATCGGCCTTGACGGTTTCGAGCTGGGACAGCGCGGTCTGCTCGTTGTCAGCGACCTTGAGCATGTCCAGCTTCGTGCGGGCTACGTCCAGGCCGGCCGTCTTGTCGGTGCCGAGCTGGTCGTTGAACGCCTTGCTCTGCTTGGCGTAGGCCAGGGCCGTGAAGCCGATCTGGAGGGCGCAGCAGATGGCGCCGGCGATCATGCCGGTGATAGCAGCGTCGCGCTGCGCATCGGCCTGGTTCATGATGCTCTTCTGTATCGCCTCGCTCTCGGCCTGGCGCATCTCGCGGTTGGCGTCGCGCTGCTTCTGGGCCACTTCCACGAGAAGCGCCATCAGCTTGTACAGGTCGAACATCGCGTTCTTCGCCCCTCCGGACTTCGCGCCGGCGGCGGACGCGTCCAGAAGCTCGCCGAGCGCCTTCGAAAGCGTGTCGCGCAGCTTTTCGACCTGCTCTTGGGACAGGTTCAGCCCCGTGTCCGCCGAAAGCTTCTGGCAGAGCGAGTCTATGGCCGCCTGGTCGACGGCGCCCGGCAGATCGAGATCGTCCGGCACCCGGATGGTCAACGGCGTCTCCACGCCGTCGACCGTGGTGGTGATCGTGACGCTCGTCGCGGCCGCCGCGCCGTCGGCGCCCTGCGTCTTCTTTACTTCGCCGATCTTGTTCAGCAGGGATTCCCAGCTGACCGCCCCGGCGTTCGCATTCACTTGCAAGCTCATTTCACGGCTCCTTTCTTCCTTTGCGCCAGCGTTTCCGCGCTTACGCCATCGCCCCGATGTTCTGCGCGATCGCGTCCGACGTGTCGGTGGCGGACGCGATCATCGCGGCCACCTGCGATATGGCGTTCTGGATCTGCTGGAGGATCTGCTCCAGCTCCTCTTCGCTCTCGTCGAGACGCTGACGCAGGGCGGCGATGAACTTCTCGGTCTCTTTGACGTCCGCTCCCGCCATCCCGGCCTTGTAGCCCTGGTATGCGGACACGCCGCCGGCGAGCGTCGCGCCAACGCCCACTATGCCCGTGGCTATTGCGATCGCCGCGCGCACCTGCTCGATCGTCTTCGTCGCGCCTTCGACCGCCTTGGACACGGCCGACGCGCCGCCGCCAGCCAAGCCCGCGCCGAGCGAAGCCGCCATGATCGCCACCGTGATGAGGACCTGCGCGAGTATCTGCGAGGCCTGCTTGCTCAGGCCGAGGCTTTCCAGCCCTTTCGCGAGCTTCTCGGCGATCTTGTCCATCACGCCCGTCTCGCTCAGCACCTGGCAGCCGATCGCAATGGCCGCGCCGACCACCGGGCCGACGGCGAGGCCGCCGGTGGCTACGCACGCCACGACCGCCGCCACAACCGCCAGCGCCGTCATCAGCCAGCCGAACGCTTTGCTCGCCTTGCGCGACTTCGCCGCCTTGTCCATCTCCTTCAGGGACTTGTCGATCTCCTTGGAGCGGTTCTTGCGCTCCGCGTCGAGCGTGTCCTTCTGGATTTCGATGCGGTCTTTCGCCATCTGCGCCTGACGCTCCTCGTTGTCCATCTGGAGGTAGGAGATCAGCTTTTCGAGATTGGCTTCGAGCTGCTTGATGTCCGCCGGATTGTCGAGCGACGGAGCGCCCGTGGCGCCGACGGGCTTGCCCGTCTCGGCGTTGTTCGCGCGCTCGGTCGTGTTGACGCTGACGTTGCGCCCGCCCAGAAGCGACACCACTTCCTTCACGGTCTGCATCGCCTTGTCGGAAAGGCCGAGGCCCTTGGCGAGACCGGCCGATTCGTTTATCGTGTTGGGCACGCTCTTCGGCGTGACTCCTGAGATTTCACCAGCCATTGTCGTTCTCCTTGTCTTTAGTCTTGTCGAGGTTGGATGTTTCCGCGCCTTGCCGGCGGCTGCGCGTCCGGGGGTTCCGGCGCCGCGCGTCTGCCTTCCGGCGTTTCCTGGTCTGACTACACGCAAGGCCCCCGAAGGTTACGCCCGCGTCGCGCGTTTTCCGTTTTTTCCAACCAGGCCCTCCGCCGTCTCCGGCCGTCAGACCGCGAACGCCTCCTCGCCGATGATGGTCTTGCGCAGTTCCGCGGCCTTGGCGCGGTACTGGCGGCCGGCTTCGCTGTTCGTCGGGCAGTACTGCTCGAGGGCGACGATCGCGCTCGCGGCGTTCGCCTTGTCCCCGAGGGCGATGTAGCATTCCGCCGCATGGTACTGCGGCTTCGGGTTCTCGAGATCGAGGAACGAGGAATACCCGTACGAGGCTATCGCCTTCTGGTAGTCCTTGCGCGCCTGCTGCACAGCGCCGAGCGCGAACCAGTACTTCGTGTTCAAGTGGTCGAACAGCACCAGGAACTCGAATATCTTCTGCGCGTCTTCGTACTTGCCGGTGTTGTAGTATCCGAAGCCGAGCGAATATACGGCCTCGAGCTCGTCGTTCGTGATTCCCCTGACTTCCTTGAGCGTGGCGCCGTTCGCGAACTTCTTGGCCGCCTCGGCGATCCTGTCTTGCATTGCCTTGTCCATTGTCATGCTCCTTCTCGATGTTTCGGTTGCTGGTTTTACAAAGGTTCGTTTCCGCCGGGCGCCGGCGTCCGGCGCCCGGGACGGATCCGGGCCGGCAGGCGTCAGACCGTTTCGATCCGGTTCTCCTCTATCGTCTCGGTTATGTCGCGCTCTATCTCGGAAAGCGACTTGCGTATCGAGGCGAAAATGTCCGCCGCATCCTTCTTTTCCTCTTCCTTGGCGGCTTCGGCCGGGCGTTCGGCCTTTTCGGCGTCGGACAGCGTGGAAAGGTCGCTCGCGATCGTCTTCACCGTGTTTTCGCCGATCGACTTGACGATCGCGGATATCTGGCCCTTCACGGACGATATGTCGTTCTTGGCCTTGTCTATCTCGCCTTGCGTCTTCTCCAGCGTCTGCTCTTTCTCGGCGAGCTCTTTGCGCAGGCGCTTCTGCTCCGCCACGAGTTCGTTGTGCTCCTTGCCGTCTTCTATGGCCTGGTCGATCAGCTTCTGCAGGTTGTCGATCTTCGCCTCCAGGAGGGCGGCGTCCGCCTTGATCGTCGACGCTTCGCCCAGAAGGTCCTTCACCGACTTTTCCAGCGCGTCCAGCTTCTCGGAAAGCGCAAGGCCTTGCTCGAGCACGCGCTTCTGCGCATCGGTCAGCGACTGTCCGATCGTCGCGAGCGACGTAAGCAGCATCGTGAATTTCGCGCGCTCGCTTTCGTTCTTCAGTTTCGCGACAAGCGCTTCGAGGTCGCCCGTTCCGCCCGCCGTGACGGTGACGGACGCTCCGCCGAACAGCGCGGCGGCAGCCTTGCCGGAAGCGGCGGGCGTATAGGAATCCTGCACCTGCGTCTGGGACGCGGATGCCAGGCGTGATGTGTCGAGTTGTATGCTCATGGTGGTGTTTCCTTTCTGTCCTCGATACACGCAAGAAGCGGAAAAGTTACATCGCTTCCAATTATAGCATAACCGGCGCGGTTTTCCGCGCCAAAAATACGGTCCGGCCTGTGTTTTCCGGCTGTTTCATATCTGGAACGGCTGCATCATCATGCCGAATTTCCTGCGGCGCTCCGAAAGCTCGGCGCCGGGCTCCCCGGACGGCGCCCCGCCGCCCGCGCCGGCGTCCGCCTCCGCCGCGCCGGCTTCCAGCGCCGCGGCGTCCAACGGCTCCATCCCGAGCCGCGCCAGATGCGCGTTGGCCATGTCTATCTGCTCCTGCGAGAACCGCATCGCCATCACCTGCTCGCGCGAAAGCCCTTGCTTCGCCAGCATCCGGTCGGTCTCCGCGATGCGCAACTCCGCCTGCGACACCAATGCGCTGGAATCCGCAATCGTCTTGCGGATTCTCGCTAAATACGCCTCTGTGTCCCTGTCCAAGCTTTCGCCCATGCCGGCATGCTCCCGTGTTTGTGGCTGAATCGCCCCGCAAGTATACCAAAACATCCAGGAATGTCGAAGATTCGAAGGCCCGCCGCAGGCGTCCGGCGCGCCCCGCCGGCCGCGCCGGGCCTCCGCGCCCCGTCAGTCCGCGGACGCGGACGCGGGCGCGATGGCTATCTTGATTCTGTAGAACGTCGGCGCCGCACCGCTTTCAGGCTCGGTCTCGAATACGATTTCGCCTCCGGGGACCGCCGTCACCGCGTCGCCGGCCTGCTCCCAGCCGCCGCCTTCCGTGCGCTTCTCGAGGACGGCCCTCACGGCCGCGCCTTCAAGTCCTTCCGGCACCCGCACGTTCCTGGCCTTGATCGCGATCTTCCCGCTCCCCGCGGCCGCGCCCGACGCCCCTTCGCAGACCACTACAGATGCGGCGGACTTCGGATCGAGCCCCAGACAGTACGATTTCCACACGGGAATGCCGTTCGCGCCGGGGCCCTCGGCGAACGCCTTTACGCCATCGGCGCTGTCGAACGAAGCCGCCATGCCGGCCTCTTTCAGCCATTCCGCAGGCAGCGCCACGTCGGCGTCTATTTCGCCTATATGCACCGACGCCGGCTTGCGGACGAGATCGTAGCAGACATACCCGTCGGACGTTGACGTTTCCACTTTCCATTTGCCCGCGTCGGGCACGGCTATGGAAGCGACATCCGGCTGGGTCGCGCCCGACGCCACCTTGAACAGCGGAACGGAAACGGCCGAATCAAGGCTCAAATCGCCCGTGTCGACGTTGAGCTTACCCGACAGCTTCATCGCCTCGGCGGCAAGATACTCCGTGCCGTGCGGCTTGAATGTCGCGCCGCTCGCGAATTGCATGTCTTTGACGGTGCCGTACCCCGAGAAACTCGTCAGGACGCCGAAGCCGTGTTTGTCTTCATCGTAGTCGATCTTGCCACCGTACATTTCAAGGTTGGTGACAAATATGCGGCGGTCCAGCGTCTGGTTGATTATCTTGCCGGTGCTTCGCAGTTTCAAGGTGGTGCCGCTGTACTTCTCGCTGTCGGAGTTGAGGTTGTTCCATTTGTTCAGCGTTATCGTTTTGTAGACGTCCAACGTGCCCGCGGCGGTGTTGATGTTGCGGAATGTAATTGTGCATTTGGCCGTCAGCGTGTGTCCGCCAAGCCCTATGACGGATGCCGTACCGTCCGCTCCAAGCTTCAGCTGTCCGCCATCGACCGTGGCATCGCCCGTCAGATACAGATTGTACAGATAGTTCCCCGAGGCCATCGATCCGCTCGACGAGGTGAGCGCGCACTTCCACGCGCCTGCGCCTGCGCCGGCGATGTATACAGGCGTTTCCTGCCGGATCGCCAAGGCGTTTATGTCGAACGTGCCGCCGTTCTCGACAGTCAGCCTCGGCGTCGCGCCGAGGGCGTTCGCGCTTCCCTGCTTGAGAACGCCGCTCTGCACGGTCGCCCCGCCGGTCGCCGCGAACGAACCGCCAGTTCCGTTAGCAATCGTGACGACGACATCGACCGCGCCCGTCACCGTCAGCGTCCCGACCTGCGTCGCCGCATTCAGCGTGACGGCGAGATTCCTGTCCGTCGCGATCTTCAGTTCGCCGCCGAGCGTCGACGCGACGTCGAGCGTAAGCGCATCAGCCTCGCCGGGGGAGTAGACTATCGAGCCGTCGCCGCCGAACGCGCCGAACGACACCACGCCGCCCGTCGCGAGGGTAGTGTCTTGCCCCACCGTCGCGCTCAGCACGGAAAGCGATCCGGCGCCGGAAAATGCGACTTCATGCCCGCCTTTGACAACCATGTGGCCCATGGCGTGCGTGTCCGAAACGTTGATCGCAGTATCGGCCGCGGCCACGATCTCGAACGTGTCGTTCGCGCCGGGAAGCCTGCCGCCGGACCAGTTGCCGAGGTCTTCGAACGATCCGTCTCCGCTCGCGTTCGTCCATACGTATGACGATGGAACCGTGACAGACAGGATCTGCTCCGTCGCGTCGTACGTCGCGACCGCGTTGTCGAGCAATGTCGTTCCGTCCACGCCGTACACCGCCACCACTGGCGGCTCGTTCGCTACATTGTGGATCACCGGCTCGTCCGCCAGGGACGCGAGGCGGAGCGCTATCGCCGATCCCGTCTCGAAGGACAACTTCGAGTTTTCAACGCGGTTCAGGCCCACGTCGAGCGTCACTCCGCCGCCGACCGCGATCCCGCCCGCGCCGGAAAGAGTTCCCGGAACCGCGACCGTTATGTCGCTCTGCGCTTCGCCGGACTTAGCAAGCTCAAGCGGAACGGATGCCGACACCGCGCCCGCGATGGAGACATCGCTTGAAAGAGCCAGCCCGGCCGCAACAACGTCGGCGCCCGCCGTCACCGCGCCGTCGGCTGCGATCGACGGCTCGACGAATCCGAAGCGCCCCGTCAAATCGTACATGCCTACCACACCGTCGCTCTCGCGCCGGACAGGAACGAAATGGCATTTGACGGAAGAACCGTCGGTCGCCTTGAACCAGTAGAAGTCCGTCGAGCAGGCGTAGTACATGATGCCGCTGGAAGTCGAATTCGATGCCGTATCGCCGTCGATGAAACCGAGAAGCCACATGTAGGAGGCGTTGTCGGCCACGGAAGAAAACTTCATCAGATCCGAATAATCGGCGAGCACCTGCCCGTCGCCGTTCTTGACAAGCGCCTTGCCGTTTTTCAGCGAAAAGATGTAGTCCCTGTCCGTTTCGATGCTCTGCAGAGGAGGGGTCAGTTCCGTAACCATCTTCTTCGTGGAGGTATTGCCGTAGTCGAAACGGACGTAGTCGGTCTTGTCCCAGTAATGCCAGAAAGTCATCGCGTTCTTGTTGCCGCTCTTGGCCGACCTCGCGCCAAACAGGACATGCGCACCGGTGCTGGTCGTCCGCTCGGTAAACTTCACCTTTATCTCCGCCTTGTCGGAAGCGCCGGGCCTGTACTGCGTCTTGAAAACGACGTTGTTGTTGACATGCAACGAGGCGAGACGCGTGAAACCGGCGGGAACGGCGGGGAATGTCGCGACGGCGGCCGCGGAGAACGTCTGCCCGTTCTGGTCGAGCGTCGCGCCGGAGGCGATCATGAGCTTGTCCACCGTCTTCGCCGCGTCGAGAGACGTGTTTTCGTCCACGGCCATGATGCTCGGCCCCGCGGCAAGAGCCCCGTCGGACAATAAGAGAAGATCGCCTCTGACGCTATCGTAGAAACCGACTGCCCCGGTAGCGACCACCTTCACGGGGATGGCATCGAGTTTCAGTGTGCCGTTCTCGCCATAGTACTTGAAATAATAGACCCTCGCACCTTCCTTCGCACGATATGCATTTTTGCCGCCGTTGTTCACGGCAAAAAACTGTATCTGCCTGGTCGATTCGGTGTCCGTCGTTGCGGTAAATGCTCCGCTGCTCTGCGTCTCGCCCGACGAGGTCTTGACGAGGCTGTAGGAAAGTCTGCCATAGTCCAGCAAGGCGTAATACGGCTCGTTGGCGACTGGCGCGCCAAGGTCGTAGCTCTTGCTGCCGAATTCCAGTGTAATTTTTTTCGCCGACGAAACGCCCAGCGACATGGCTTGCGATGTCGTATTTGCCGTCTGGCGGATTCCCCAGAGATACTGCTCGGCATTGTCCGGGACGCTGAACTTGATCTCGACCCGGCCCTTGAAATCCTCTTTTACGCCGATGCTGGAGTACACGGAGCCATCCGTCTGCGCATACTCAAGTTGCGTGTAGCCCGCCGGGAGCGCTCTCGTCCCCGCCGCGATGTTGGCTATGTCCGTCGCGGCATGCACGAACGCCGACGCGATTGCGGCGAGCGCGAACGCGCATGCCGTCGAGAATGTCTTCACCGTGTTTTTCATCATGGGCATCCTTGTTTTGGGAACCGCCGTTGGACGATGGGGCAGGCAATCCGCCCCTGTCCGCCTTTCCAGAAGTCGAGACAATTATACCGCCCGCGCCCTTCGCCGGTCAAGCGTTTTTACCGGCTGTCCATCCTTGCAGAAGCGACTGCCTTATGGCGCGGGCGTCTGTCTTGCCCTTTCACACGTTTTTTGCATAGCCCCTGAACATATCTTCTCTTCGAGCTTGGCGTATGCGTCGCTATGCACGACATGCCTGCGCCAAGGATGCGCGGCGACCGAATCGTATCTGTCCGCCAGCAGACCGGCAAGCCTTGCGTCCGGCGTCAAGACCTCCGGCTCGATGGCGTGTTCCTTCTTCGCCACGCCCGACTGGTTATACCATATCAAGCCGCCCAACGGAGTACGCCATTTGGAAAAATCCAGGTTTTACATTTGGATAAATTTGAAATCTTGATTTGGCATTTTTAAGCCTTCCCCTGCGGGAGCTGTCACAAAGAACGCAGAGGAATCAGAAGTTCGCAAAGTTTTCATGATAAGACCTCTGTTTCCTGGACAAAATGTGGTTTGTGTTTTGAACCAGGGCAGATCCGCTTGATTGCTTCGAATTTTTCGTGACTTCAAAGAATTTTGCGGATGGAGTTGCGCTACGCGCGACCACGAACCCGGCGGCATGGCGAATCGCCTGTCGGCGATTGGCGTCGTCGATTCCACGGCCGGCTTCGAGGCGTTG
>CADCBS010000016.1 GCA_902799715.1 uncultured bacterium
GGCGGCGGCGGTGGCGGCGGCGGCGGCGGCGGCGGCGGCACCGACTGGACGACATCGGTATGGTCGCTGTATCCTGCGAACGGCGGCTCCGGCGGCGCCGGCTCGGGCGGCGGCTCGGGCGGCGGGAACGGATCGGTGTCCGCGCGCGGCAGGACGTCCTCGGGGCGCGGCATAGACGGCGGCGTGGGCGGCAGCGGCGCCGGCGGCGGCTCTTCGGGCGGCAACGGATCGGTCCGCAAGGCCGCCGGCGCCACCATTTCCGGCTCTACCGCGTCTACGCTGTCCGTCGACACCCATGAGGCGATCAAGTACACACTGAAGTTTTCGGACGCCCAGCGCATAAACGAGTCGAAGACGGTTATGCTGGGATACGCCATGCCGTCCGCCCCGGCGATCCCCTCCCGCCCAGGCTGGAAATTCCACGGCTGGTTCACGGGCCCGAACGGAACGGGCGTGAAATACTACAACGACGACAGCTCCGCGGCCGCGGTGGAATACGACTACTACGGCGACCTTACGCTTCTCGCCCACTGGACGCTCGAAGACAGCGGACAGGCGGGCGCGATCGAAATCAACGGCACCTGGCTGGTCGGCGGGCAGACGAAGACCGGCGACGGCTGGTACTACGACGGCGATACGGGCTACGTTTCGCTCACGGCGTCGGGCAAGACCTACGTCGTCACGGGGCGGGATTCGGCGGGCGAGTTCGGGATCTTCGCGCGCGTATCGTGCACCGTCGTGATGTCCAACCTGACGATCGACGCCAGCCACAACGTGGACCGTCCCCCGATGGAGCTCGTCGAGGGTTCGTCTGCGACCCTGCTGCTCGAAGGGGTGAACGTCCTCAAAGGCCCATCCGGCTCTCCGGCGGTCCTGATCCGCCCCAACTCGACCCTTACGATAGCCCAATGCGGCGGCAGGCTGAGTGCGACGGGCGGCGAAAACGCGGCCGGGATCGGCGGCGGCGCAGGCATGACATCCGGCACCGGCGCGCTGAACATCCAAGGCGGCACCGTCGAGGCGACCGGCGGGACGAACGGCGCCGGCATCGGCGCGGCGCAGGGGAGCGGCTTCGGAACGGTGACGATCTCCGGCGGCACGGTGAGGGCGACCGGCGGTTCCAACGGCGCCGGCATCGGCGGCAGCGAATCCTCGTTGCCGGGAACGTACGTCATAAGCGGCGGATCCGTCACGGCCCAGGGCGGTTCCTGCGGGCCCGGCATCGGCTGCGGAAGAGGCGGCGTGGGCGGAACCGTGCGGATAACGGGCGGCATCGTGACGGCGAAGGGCGGCAACGAAGGCGCCGGCATCGGCGGCGGCAAGGGCGGCAGGGGCTTTGCCGTGGAGATATCCGGCGGCACGGTGACGGCGGAAGCCGGCTCCTACGGCGCCGGAATAGGCAGCAGCAGCGACAACGGCTCGTTCTCGGAGATAGCCATCTCCGGCGGCACGGTGACGGCCTCGGGCGGCTGGGGCGGCGCCGGCATCGGCGGCGGATTCAACGGCAACGGCATGGCCATCAAGATTTCCGGCGGCGAAATCTCGGCGAGGGCCCTCAGGTACGGCGCGGGCATCGGCGCGGGCGACGCCTCTTCGAGCGGCGGAGCTTCCGTCATCACCATCGAAATCTCAGGCGGACGCATCACGGCCAGGAGCGACGAGGACGCCGGCATCGGCGCGTCGGACTACGTCAGCTGCGGAACCGTCACGATTTCCGGCGGCACGGTCTTCGCCGTCACGGGGAGATCGACCCCGGCGGCGATCGGCAACAGCGCGCGCAGCACGGCGGCGGCGGTGTACATACAGGGCGGCGCGGTCTACGTGGACAAGGAAAAGGCCGTGCCGGACCCGAAAGACGCGCACGGCGACAGGGTCTTCCCCGTGGACCTCGACATCGGCCTCCGCGAGAGCAAGGTGACGATGTTCGAGAAGGGCTGCCGGTGCGGCGAGTTCGAAGACATATACACGGATTCCAACGGCAAGCTGCGCATCTGGCTGCCGTCCTCCAACGGCAACAGCTATGGAATCAGGGTCACGATGGAGTATGGATCCGAGCATGTCTTCTGCTTCAGCATCGCCGACGACGGCACGGTCGAGAAGCATGGGTTCCTCGTCGTGAACGGCTTTTTGATGACAGGCGACGACGACGTCGACACCGACTACTTCACCTACAGCAAAGACACGCGCGTCGCGACCCTTTTGAAAGACGTCTTCGTGTCCGGCTTCTCCACGAACGGCGTCTTCCGGATCGCCGCACCGGGCGACGGCGTAAAGAACGTGACGCTGCGGAGCTTGACGCTTGTGGGGCCGGACCGGAAGGACGCCGCCGCGCTGTCGGTCTCCAACAGCGGATGCACGGTGACGCTCGAGGGCGAAAACATCCTCTCCGGGCGCGGACAGTATTCGGCCGGCATCGAGGTCGCGGCGAACGCGGCGCTTACGGTCAAGGGCGGCGGGAGCCTCGTGGCGATGGGCGGCAGGAACGCCGCAGGCATCGGCTCCGCGGGCGGCCTCGCGCCCCCCGGAAAGATACTCGTGGAAAGCGGCACGGTCGTGGCGCGCGGCGGAGAAAAGGCCGCAGGCATCGGCGGCGGCGTCAGCTCCACGCTCGACAAGAAAGACAACATAGTCGTATCCGGCGGATTCGTCACCGCGTTCGGCGGCGTTTCGGCGGCCGGCATAGGCGCCGGGCAGGGGAAATGCACTCTCGCCCCCGGCGCCGTGCGCATCGCGGGCGGCACGGTGTCGGCGGCGGGCGGCGGCGAGGCCGCCGCCGGATCCACCGGAATCTCGACGGGCGGCAGCTGGTCCGATCTGGTCAAGAGCCTGGGCAACTCGCTCGAAACCTCCGGCAACGACTATACGCTCCACATCGACGGCGGCAGCGTGCCGCCGGCCAACGGCATCGTTTCGCCGCGCCCGACGGACTCCTCCTCCAACGAGCTCTACGCCGTGGCGTTTTCCGGCCTTGCGCCGAACGCGAAAATCGCGGTTTCGAGCCTGACTGGCGACTTCCCCGCGACATATTCGCTCGCCGGCGTCCAGGCCGACGCCGCGGGCCGCGCGTGCTTCTGGCTCGCGCCGACCAACCGCGCGCGCGTGATTTCCATAGACGGCAGGTACTACAAGACGGACTACCCCTTGACGAACTCGGTTCCGCCTTCGGTCTACAAGGCGGACATCCGCATCGACGCCGCGAGCGGCGGCGCCACCCCGCCGGAAGATGTCGACGTCGACGGGGAAACGCGGTACTGCGTCACGTTGCCGCATATCCCCTCCGGCCAGACCGTTGCGGTGACGGGCCTCGAAGCCTACGGCGCGGCGTCGGTCGCGGGGAACGCGGACGGCAACGCTTTCGTCTACCTGCCCGACGGCGAACACTTCTTCCAGGTGAACGGCCACAGATGGACGGTCGCCGTGGACGGCGCGCCCGCAACCGCCCGCATGATCACGCTCGTGTTCGCGGACGGCGTGGACGTCGGCTTCATGTCCGGCGACGGCTGGACGTACGACCCCGTGGCGCTGCGGCTGGACATTTCGCGCGAATGCACGCTCAGCGGCTCGAACACGCTGGGCGAAGTGTCGTGCGTGATCAACACGCACAAGCCCGTTGCGATTTCGAACCTCGTGCTTTCCACGGAGTCCCTGGAAGGCGTCCCCGCCTTGTCGACCGCGCCCGGCGCAGTCGCGACTGTCAGGTTCGCCGGCGGAAACAGCCTCGTTTCCGGGGCCGGCGCGGCCGGCATCGAGGTCGCGTCCGGATGCATGATGTCGATTTCCGGCGAAAGCGGAGGAACGCTCGACGTGCGCGGCGGCGATTACGGCGCGGGCATCGGCTGCGGGAAAGCCGGCGTTTGCGGCGGGATCTCGGTTTCCGGCGGCGGAGCGTTGTCCGCGACGGGCGGCTTGGGAGCCGCAGGCATCGGCACGGGAAGCGAGGCCTCGGGCGGAGCGGTCGATATTTCCGGCGGCATTGCGGTTACGGCGGCGGGCGGCAGGAACGGCGCCGGCATAGGCTCCGGATATTCAGGCTCGTTCGGGACGGTCAGGATTTCCGGCGGAACGGTTACGGCGACGGGCGGACAGAACGGGGCCGGCATCGGCGGCGGAATGGCAGCCGGATTCTCCGTGGTCGCCGTCTCCGGCGGAACGGTCGCGGCCACCGGCGGTTCGTCCGCGGCCGGCATCGGCGGCGGCTACAGCAGTTCGCAAGGCGGCGCGGTGAAGATTTCCGGAGGAACGGTTACGGCGACGGGCGGAGGTTCGTGGGGCACGGGCATCGGCGCGGGCGACGCATCCGCGAAAAACAGCGCGTCCGGGGTCTCCGTGGAGATTTCCGGCGGCATCGTCCGCGCCACGAGCACCAGCGCGCCCGGCATCGGCGCCAGCGACTACGCCTCCTGCGGGCCGATTTCCATTTCCGGCGGCACGGTTTTCGCGTCGACTTCCCCGATCACGAGGTCGATGGCGATCGGGAGCAGCTACCACTCCCCCGCGGAGTCGGTGACGGTCTCCGGCGGCGCGGTGTATCCCGGCCTGGAAGAAGTCGGACCCGCGCCGGTGGACGCTGCGTCCGCCCCCGTGTATCCGGTGGACATCCCCGACGGGCGCGCGAACGCCAGGATCGAATCGATCGCGATCAGGCGCAACGGCGAAGCGCTCGCCTACGGCCTTGCCGACGTGTACACCGACGGTACCGGCAAACTGCGCATCTGGCTGCCGGACGGCGTCTATCTCTTCACCGTGCCGCAGGATGGCGGCGGGCAGGTCGAATACGTCGCGCGCGTGAGTGGCGCCGCGGCGGCGGCGCGCGTCCTCGTGCCGGCGGGCCTTTCCGTGAACGGCCTCGACATCGCATATCTCGGCGGCGACGGCTGGGAATACGTCGCGCCTGACGTGACGCTTTCGAAGGCCATGCCATACACGGTTTCCGGCAGCGCGACGAACGTGCGGGTGCGCGTCGCGGCCGACGCCGCGGTCACGCTCGACGGCGTGGCGATCGACTGCTCGGAAAGCGGGATATCCCCCTTCGCGGCCGTTTCCAACGCCGTGTCGGTAGCCCTCGCCGGGGAAAACGTTCTCGTGGGCGGGGCCGATTCCGCGGGCCTGTCCGTGGCAAGCCAGGCGCGGGTTTCGATTTCCGGCGAAGGAACGCTCGACGCTCGCGGCGGCGTGGGCGGCGCCGGCATCGGCGGCGGCCGCTTTGAAGCCGTCGGCTCGATTTCGATCGCCGGCGGCGCCATCTCCGCCACAAGCGCCGACTACGGCGCAGGCATCGGTTCGAGCCGCGGAGGCTCCGGCGGTTCGATCGAAATATCCGGCGGCGTGGTGGCCGCGACGGGCGGCAGGTTCGCCGCAGGCATCGGCGGCGGCGACGAAAGCACAAACGCGGTCGTGAAGATAACGTCCGGCACGGTGACGGCGACGGGCGGCTGGACCGCCGCAGGCATCGGCGGCGGAAACAACGGCACTGGCAACTCGGTTTCGATCGCCGGCGGCGACATCACGGCGACCGGCTCGGATTACGGAGCCGGCATCGGCTCCGGCCGCTCGCTTGTCCAGAACAGGCCGACCGGCGACACGGTTTCGATCACAGGCGGAAAGATCCGCGCGAAAGGCGGTACCGACGCCGCCGACATCGGCTCCAGCGGCTCCGGCGGCTGCGGAAGCATCTTGATCGCCGGCGGCACCATACTGAAGGCGGGCGACGGAACGCCGGCCATCGGTTCCGGCGCCAACTCCGCGACGGATGCCATCGTCTTCGCGGGCGGGGCGATCTACGCCGAGTTCGGCGACGTAAGGCCTGCCGCGATCGACGGCGTTTCAAAAGCCGTCTACCCCGTCGATTTCCCGATCGGGCGTCCGGACGCCAAGATCGAGGGATTGACGGTGATGGTCGGCGGTTCGCCGGCCGCCTTCGGAACCAGCGATCTCTACACGGACGCGAACGGCATGCTGCGCATCTGGCTTTCGGACGGCGACTACGGGTTTCGCTTGGACGGCGACGACTGGATCGCCCATGTCGACGGCGCGCCGGCTGTGGCGCGGCTCAAGCCGCTCGGCGTCACGGTGGACGGCATCGACGTCGGCAACCTGTCCGGCGCGGGCTGGTCGTTCGACCGCAAGACGAGGATTGCCGCATTGACCGGCCCCGGGCCGTTCACGATCGCCGGCGCCGGCGCGGAACTCGGATTCCGCGCGGAAGCGGACTGCGCCGCCACGCTCGAAAACCTCTCTGTCACAAACAGCACGGAAGCCCTTTCGCCGTTCGACTGCGGAACAAATTCCGTGTCTCTGGCGCTGTCCGGGGCGAACATCCTGGTGGCGTACGGAAGGAACGCGCCCGGGATCGACGTCGGCCGCGGATGCAGCCTTGCGATCTCCGGCGGCGGCTCGCTGCGCGCCGAGGGCGGCTACAGGGCGGCCGGCATCGGATCCTTCGACAAGGAACCGGGCGGCTCGGTCTCGATTTCCGGCGGAACCGTGCTGGCCATCGGCGGCGAAAGCGCCGCAGGCATCGGCGGCGGCTGCAGGTCTTCCGGCAATTCCATCTCGATTTCCGGCGGAAAGGTCGTGGCGAACGGCGGCAGTTACGGGGCCGGCATAGGCTCCGGCGACCAGGCGGAGGAAGACACCCGGACCGGCGACACCGTTTCGGTTTCCGGCGGCGTGGTTCTTGCGGTGGGCGGGGACCGGGCGGCCGCGATCGGGTCGAGCGACTACGGCGCCTGCGGCCCCGTCTCGATTTCCGGCGGCACGGTCCTGCGGCCCTACGCAGGCACCGCGCTCCTCGGCGCGTCCGGCAAGGCGCCGTCCGCCGGCGCCGTCACCGTCTCCGGCGGCGCGGTCTACATGGATATGGACGAGGTTTCGCCCGCCGCGTCGAATGCGGTCTCCGCCGCGGTCTATCCGGTCGATTTCCATCTCCAGGAGCCTGACATGAAGATCGTGGACCTCGAAATCAAACGCGGCGGCGCGGAGTATTCCTACGGCATGGCGGATCTCTACGCGGACGCGACGGGAAGGCTGCGCATCTGGCTGCCGGACGGCGACTACGAGTTCACTGCGGACGGCGACGCATGGACGGCGACCGTCGCGGGCGCTCCTGCAAGGGCGGCCCTCCTGCCGGTCGGCGTCACGGTGAACGGCGTCGACATCGGCGCGATATCCGGCGAGGGCTGGGAATATTCCCGCAAGAAGAAGATATTGGCGTTCGATGGCGAAGGTCCGTTCGCCGTCAGCGGCTCCGCGGCCGGAATCCTCTGCAGGATCGCCGCCGATTGCGACATGACGCTGGATTCTCTTTCCATCGACAACTCCGGCGTCGCCGGTGGCCAGGGCATTTCGGTGGTCGACGGCGCGGCCGCCGTCCTTACGCTCTCCGGCGAGAACGTCCTGAAGGGCGGCGCGCGGGCCGCAGCCTTGAGCGTGACGAACGGAACGAGCGTGACGATCCGCGGCAAAGGCTCTCTTTCCGCCGTCGGCGGCGGCTACGCGGCAGGCATCGGCGGAGACTGCGAAGCCAAGGCCGGCGCCGTGAACATCGCCGGCGGCACGATTGCCGCGGAAGGCGGCCGCAGGGCCGCCGGCATAGGCGGTGGCTTCCGCGGATTCGGATGCGTCATCGCGATTTCGGGCGGCGACATCTCCGCCAGGAGCGTGGAGTTCGGCGCGGCTATCGGGTCCGGCGACCAGGAGACGTCCCATACCCAGACTGGCGACAGGATTTCGGTTTCCGGCGGCATGATACGCGTGGACGCCCCGCCGCAGGCGGGCGGAATCGGTTGCAGCGACTACGGCTCCTGCGGACCGATCGAGATACGCGGCGGCACCATCCTGTCCGGCAACGCCAACGCACTGCGCATCGGTTCGGGAAGATCCTCCGTCGCGGCGTCCGTTGCGATAACCGGCGGATCCGTCGCCGCGGAATCGTCCCGCATATCGCCTGCGGCGTCCAACGGCACGGAGCGCGTCTGGCGCGTGACGCTCCCCGGCCTCGAGCCTGGAACGCATCTTCCCGGTCTCGTGGTGCGCCGCGAGTCCGATTCGTCGATTGTCGAATACGGTACGAACGGTCTTTACGCCGACGATGGCGGGAAACTCTACATCTGGCTGCCCGACGGCGAATACGACATCGTCGCGGACTGGACCGCCCGTCCCCTGTCCTCGGCCCGTCCTTTGTCCTCGGCGCGGCCGCTCGGCGCCGGCGAGGCCGCACATTGGCATGTCGTCGTGGACGGCGGCGACGCCGTGGCGGACATAGTGCAGGACGCGCCGCCCGACGGCATGCGCATCGATTCCGTCGCGGTCTCCGGCGGCACCGTCGTCATCGCCGTCTCGGTAGAACCCGCCGGCTGGACCGCCGTGCACGCTCGCGACATCGAAGTGGTCGCGTCGGACACGCTTCCGTTCGGCGCCGGCGCGCAGGCGGTCAAGCCGTCATCCGTGACGGTGGAAGGCGGCAAGGCCGTGATTTCCCTCCCGGCCGGCTCCGCCGCGATGTTCTACAAAGTCCGCTACGCGGCCCCCTCCCCCGCGCCGTGACGCCCCGCCGCTTCCGCGTCTCTCGCCGCCTGCCGCAAATACAGGCCAAGGAGACGCGGAATCCTTGCTTTTGAGCCTGCCGCAACCCCGCTTGTCTGTCTCGCGCGAAGTCCGCCACGTCCGCAAAGCGGCTCCCGAAACCGGACTTCGCGCGCTTGGCGAACTTGGCGCGGGATATTCAACTGGCGAGTTTAGGCTAAAAACATAACTTCGCGCACTTCGCGAACTTGGCGTGAGATATTCAACTGGCGAGTTTAGGATATATGCTAAACACTAATCGCCGATTGGCAATCCAACAAATCAAGGAATGAAAAGCCAATAAATCGAGGAACGGAAATCCAATAAATCAAGGAATGAAAATCCAACAAATCGAGGAATGCGCCTTGCGTGGCAACGGAATAAATAATATAATACACCCCATGAAAGCCTACAAAAAGCGAATTTTCGACGAACTCCTCCAGGAGGAACTGTCAGGCGCGGGAGCCGTACTTATTGAAGGTGCAAAATGGTGCGGCAAGACCACAACAGCTGAACAAGCCGCCAAGAGTGTGATTTATGTGGATGAGACTGGAAAATTGGATGAGAATATCAGTCTCGCAAGACTTAAACCTGACAAGATTCTTTTGGGCGAGTATCCGAGATTGATAGACGAGTGGCAACTGGCGCCAATGCTCTGGGATTCGATACGCTACAATGTCGATCATGCGGACAAGCCCGGCTGCTACATCCTGACAGGGTCTTCCGTGCCTGCCGATGACTCGGAAATGCGGCATTCCGGGGCTGGGAGATTCTCGTGGTTGAAAATGCGCCCTATGACATTGTGGGAGTCGCAAGAGTCTTCGGGCGAAGCAAGCCTTTCGGAGTTGTTTGCAGGAAAGGACATTACCGGTGCCAAATCCGCATGTCCCGATTTGGAGCAAATCGCTTTCCTTCTTTGCCGCGGCGGATGGCCGTTTGCCTGCGGTTTGAGCGGAAGAGTTGCCCTCAGGCGCGCTTTCGCGTATCTTGACGCAACCGTGAAAAGCGATATTTCGCGGGTTGACGGTATAAGCAGGGATGAGAGCCGGGCCAGACGGCTCATGCGCTCGTATGCACGGCTCCAGGGAACGCAATCGGCGATTACCGTCATAAAGGCCGATCTCGCCGGAAACGAGGGGCTGCCAATCTCCGTTGACACCGTTTCATCGTACATCAATGCGCTTAGGCGGCTGTTCGTTATCGAGGACATGCCTGCCTGGTGTCCAAATCTCCGCAGCAAGATGCCGGTCCGGACGGGAGACACGCGGTATTTCGTCGATCCGTCGATTGCAACGGCGGCGCTTGGTCTCGGGCCGGAGGATTTGATGAACGACTTGAAGACGTATGGTTTGATTTTCGAGACGATGGCCATTCGCGATCTGCGCGTCTACATGGATGCGCTCTTTGGGTCCGTCTCGCATTATCTTGACGCGGGCGGCCTTGAATGCGATGCCGTTGTCCACATGAGAAACGGCAGATACGGACTTGTCGAGATAAAACTTGGCGGGAAGGAACTGATAGAGCGCGGGGCGGCGACGCTCAAGAAACTCGCCTCCCGGATTGACACGGTCAAAATGGCCGGTCCGGCTTTCATGATGGTTTTGACTGCAACGGGCGATTTCGCCTATAGACGGGAAGACGGCATTGTGGTTTGTCCGGTTTCCGCATTGAAGCCGTAGCCCCGCGCCCCCCGTCAAAGTTGTTTCTGCAAGTTGCCCCGGACGAGCCTCCGTTACTGTAGAAGAAAGCTGCATTGTCAAGTTCAAGGTCGAAATCCGAAAATGCATAGAGGGCGCGTGTCCCCATGCGCCGCAGTTGTTTTTACAAGTTGTCTTGGTTGTTTCCAAAATCAATATGGGAAACGACATGTTTGAAACAACTTGCTTTTTGTCGGCTCCCAACCGCGAACCTTTTTATCGCCGCATGTTCACGGTCGTGCCGCATCGCGCCTTACTGTCACACTTTTTGATTGTTGTGCGTTTCATGCAATTGCGGCTTGTATGCCCAAAAGGGATGCTGTATAATACAGACGCACCCTGTCGGAAGACAGGCAATCGTTCGAAAGGGGATGCGCGGCATACGACACCATCATGGGCATTTCATGCCTTGGCGGCGTCACGTGCGGATCCCCTTGGGCATACCAGTCGCCTCGAAGAACGCGCACGGGCGCGGCCTTTTCGCTTTCTGCGGGAGGGCGATGCAACAGACGCAAACGAGGAAGAAACAGAATGGAAAAGGAGACATGTAAAGATGTCGGTTAAAGTGATTAAAGTGGCTATGGCCGTGGCTATGGCCGTATGCCTAAGTTCGGTTTCTGCCCAGCAGACGATCAGCGTCAACTTCGGTCAACAGGGAACTTCGGAAGCACCTCAGGCGGGGGGCGACACCGTCAAGGTCCAAGGACGCGGCGTGGGCGCAAACAGGGACGAGGCCCTCAAGGACGCCTACCGCGACGCCATCGAACGCGCCGTGGGGCTCTACGTGGACGCCGAGACCGTTGCCAACAACGATCAGATCGTGACGGATCAGGTCCTGACGCACTCGAACGCCTACATTACGGACTATCGCGAGCTCGGCATGACGCAGCTCAATGGCGGGCTTGTGCAGCTGCGCATCCTCGCAACCGTGAAGAAGCAGGCGCTCACCACCAAGCTCACCAGTGTAATGCCCGCGCAGACGGTCATCCTCAACAATGCGGAGTTCCAGAAGGTTCATGCACAGCTCCAAAACACCCACGCACAACTCGTTACCAAGGAAAAACGCGCCAAGGACGCCGCAGAACTTTTGAAAAATGCGCTGGAAGGCCTTAACCCCATGCAGTCGCTCATGGTCGCCAGCATCCGCCCCGAGACGCAGAAGATACTGACGGGCGACGCGGCCAAGATCAACTCTGAGCCACTTCCTGCCAACCAGGTTATGTTGCGTTACCTCTTAGAGGTGAAGCTCGACCGCGAGAAATACTTCGCCGAGTTCGTACCCAATCTCAAGAAGGTACTTGATCAGATTTCTCTCGCCAGGCCTAAGGAGATTCGCCTGACGGAATTACTACCAGAAAGAGACTTTCGATCTCACTCGTTACAGAAATTTCTTGAGGGGACATGGGATCTGTGGCGTTCTTTTTCTGATGCACAAATGCGCGTGGATGGAGCGCGCTACTCCCTTTTCGGTGATCTACGTCGTTTTACAGCCTTCCTTGATCCGGTTCATGTCTATTCCATCTTGTGGCAGGGTGACAACTGGGTCTGGCGATTTGGTCAGCATACGTATCGCCCGAAGACCGGCGATGCGTTCTCGTGGATGACGGTACCACTTCATTCCAATGATTTTATTATGCACATTCGTAAGGAAAAGGTTCTGTTCGCCTTGATTACTCAACTCAAATCTGATTGTTCCGGCGGCAAGGTGACGATGTACGAGTTGGATAAATCAGTGATTCCCGTACTTAACGCATGGCGGAAGGGATTGATCGACAAAGATGAATACGGGAACATACAAAAGACCACCAATTACAACATCATTCTCCTCGACAAGGATGGTGCAGAGCTTGGTGTCTATCCGTGGCAGATTCCAAATGGCATGCTGATGAACGTGAAGTTCGCCGAGATTCCGAATGCGGGCATGGTGTACGCCACGCCGTTTGTTGGTTGTTTCGGCGAAAGCCTTATTCAGTGGCGTGACTTTGTCCTGTCCAAGGACGATCTTGCCAGAATTGCGAGCATTCGCATCGAGCCTATCGACTGACTCCTTTTCAACCAATAAGGTAAATCATAGAAAAGGAACCAATAAGCATGACAATCAAGATGATGAAAGCGGTTGCGGCTGTGTCCGTGGTGGTGTGCCTTGGTACGGCATCTGCCCAGCAGACGATCAGCGTCAACTTCGGGCAACAGGGGTCTTCGGAAGTACCTCGGGGGGGAGGCGACACCGTCAAGGTGCAGGGACGCGGCGTGGGTGCAACCAAGGAGGCGGCTCTCAAGGACGCCTACCGCGACGCCATCGAACGCGCCGTGGGGCTCTACGTGGACGCCGAGACCGTTGCCAACAACGATCAGATCGTGAAGGATCAGGTGCTGACTCAGTCAAATGCCTACATCACGGACTACCGCGAACTCAGTTCGGAACGAATTGACGTTGGCTTTGAAGTACGCATCCTCGCGACCGTGAAGAAACAGGCGCTCACCACCAAGCTTACCGGCGTAATGCCTGCGCAGACGGTCAGGATCGACAGTTCCGGCCTTCAGAACGTCCACGCGCAGCTCGTCACCAAGGAGAAGCGCGCCGAAGACGCCGCTGCGCTTCTGAAAAACGCGTTGGAAGGCCTCAATCCCATGAAGTCCCTCATGGTTGCCAGCATCCGCCCCGAGACGCAGAAGATCATCACGGCCGATGATACTGGTAGTCGTGGGCGTACCAACAGAAGGAACACGACTCCTGCCGATTCAGTGACATTGCGTTACCTCTTCGAGGTGAAACTTGACCGTGAAAAATACTTCTCTGAGTTCATGCCCCATCTCAAGAAAGTCCTGGATCAGATTTCCGTCACGAAGCCCAAGGAAATCCGTCTCACGGAACTGATGCCAAGCGGTGATGATTTCCTCAATCAACGGCTGAAGGTTCTGCAAGAGTATCGGACAACAGGGTCAATAAGAAGTTTTCGCGACTTCGATTCATTCAGCGGAGGCGCGACATTTGGATGGAGAAGGGGCAGTAACTATTTTCTTGATCCAGTCCACGTCTACTCCATTTCGTGGCAGGGCGACAACTGGGTTTGGTCTTTTCCCAACGGCCAGTACCGCCCGAAGACAGTAGACTCATTTTCGTTGAAGGGCATGAAACTTACTTACGGTGGATTTGACAAGAGCCGTAAAGACAAAGTCTATTTCGCGTTGATCACCTCTCTCAATGCCGATTGCTCAAATGGCAAGGTGACCCTTTACGAGCTGGACAAGTCCGTGATTGAGATGCTGAACGAATGGCAAAAGGGTCTGATTGATAAGAAAGAAAACTACCACAAGACCACCAACTACAATATCGTCCTTCTCGACAAGGACGGCGAGGAGATCGGCGTCTATCCGTGGCAAATTCCGAACGGCATGCTGATGAACGTAAAGTTCGCCGAGATTCCGAACGCGGGTATGGTGTACGCCACGCCGTTCGTCGGCTGTTTCGGCGAGAACCTCATCCAGTGGCGCGATTTCATTCTTGAAAAGGACCAGCTCGCCAAGGTCGCTTCAATTATGATTGAACCGGTCGACTAATTAACCCATTTACCAACAACTACCGTCCACTATCTGTCGGTGGCAAACAGACAAAGGAAAGCACGATGAGAAAACGACTGATGGGTTCAATGTGTATCAAGACTGCGGTGCGGTTCTCTGCTGTCTTTGTTATATGCGCGGCGTTGACCGCACCTGCGCAATCGGTGGACGATGCGGTTATTGAGGCCCTAAATGCTGAAATCGCGCAGACAGGGAACGACGATAACGGTAAAGCTGGAAAGAAAGCCGAAGAGAGCAAGGCCGACGACCTGATCAAGGCCATTGACGCCGAGATGTCTGAACTCGACGAAAAAGATGATGACAAGACTGGGGGCGGCGGTAAAAAGTCCGATCGGCCGCAGGGGCGTACAGGGAAACGCGCATCGAGGGATTCCAAGGGTGTTATTATTTCCGCTCAGGGCAGAGGAAAGACGAAGGCAAGTGCAGAGCGCGCAGCATGTTGCATGGCCGTGGTGAGGGCACTTCGTATTTATGCCGGCGACGAGGCGGTCAAGGATAAATTCGATGCGGTCAAGGCGCGTATGAAAACCGTCGTGAACGATGTCATCGACAAGCATGAAGTAATTGAGGAAGGGCAGAAGGACGGACACCCCGTTGTCAAGGTCAAGGCTTGGATCAAGAAGAGGGCGCTCGCGCCGAAATTCTCGGACATGTTCCCAGAGGCGTTTGAAGGCGTCGAAGCGGAGGTGTCATCGCCCGTTGGCAAGGCAGCGTCACCGGATCGAATCTCTGCCGCATCGACAGCAAGCGGATATGGTGTCGAGGGAAGTCGCGCGACGAAAGACTCGAAAGTAATTGCCGTCACTGTTATGGGTAAGGGCGAGACGAAGGAAGAGGCGAAGCTCGCCGCGTTTCGTGCGGCGGTAGAGAAGGCCGTCGGCGTCTGGGTCGATGCCGAGTCCATCATGCAGAACAGCGAATTGCTAAAGGACCGCGTGAATACGATCAGCAACGCCGACATCAAGAGGTACGAGACGATCAAGGAAGGACGACTGAAGTCCGGGCTGTACGCCTGTCAGATCAAGGCTTGGGTCGAGAAGAAGGCGATTGCGCCGAGGTTTGCGACGGTTTTCCCGGCGGCATTCAAAGACGTAGGGGAGGCCGCGTCTGCGATTCATGTCCAGAAGGTCACGAAGGATATGCGTACGGCGGATGCGGCTTCCTTGATGGCCGCAGCGCTTGAAGACGTCGATATGATGTACAATTGGGTACGTCTCTCCGTTCCAAAGGGTCATGAAATCAGGCAGATTGAGGGATCTGATGTCCCTGATGCTCCGGGTAAGGGTTTGTATGCAGTAAGGTATTCCATGCAGATAGATGAAGATGCATATTTCAAAGGATTCCTTCCGCATTTCAAACAGGTATTGGAAAAAATTCAGGAAGGTGAGTCCGAAGAATGTGTACTGACGGCGGGCCCGATGCCTAAATGGGAAAACAGGGAACAGGGTAATCTTCATTTTGTTGAGCCTTTTGTACTCTCAGGGTTTTCCGGGACAACTGTAGGAGGAATTCGTAGTACTGGTGGCAACCCGACTCATTTCATGTTTGATTGGTATAAGGGCGTGGCTAAAGTCCAAGGAGAACGCACATTTAATCTCTGGTTGCTAGATAAGATGAACACATCCAAAACAGTGATACGTTGTAGCGCGTATAAGATACCGGTTAGAGCGCTTCTGGCTTATTGGAAGGCGCTTTATGGGGCTCTGGATTCAGATTCTGTTCTGGGAAATGCGAGAGATATGAATACCTTGAAGCTGGGCAAGACTATTGAGAAAATTGAGATTGCGCTTTTGGATGGAGCAGGCGAGGAGATTGCGGTTAAAACTGACAAGGTCCCAGGTTGGCTCCTCACGAGCGGGGTTGACATTTTTCAGGTAGAGAGGCGGCGACCGTTGGCCATGCGTGCTTTATGGGAGGGGGCGAATGTGTTTGATTCGTTCTTTGTTCGGCCACTGTTTGTGAAGCATATAGGACCTAATGGTAGAGGTTCGGCATATTCCTCAGAAATCCAGCGTGACGTGTACTTCCCGCTCACGGACGCGCAGCTTGAAAGGGTCAAGAAGGTGAAGGTCCGCTTTGTCGGCGGCAAGAGGAAGTGAAATTTCCGGACAAACCAAAAAAAGAAAGGAAAACAAGACAATGAAAACAAAAAAACAGTTCAAGGCGGCGATGGTCGCGGCCTTGGTCATTGGCGCGGCGGCTGTCGCCCATGCAGATGAGAACGCGGACATTGAAGCGCTGATGAAGGAGATGGACACCGAAATCGCGCAGGTCAAAAATGATCCCCAGGTCAAGAAGGAGGTCTTAAAGGATACTGCGACGTCGGTGGTCAAATCGGTCGAGGCCGCGCCTAAGGCGGAAGATGCCGGCACGGAGGCTGTCGTTGCCGCACAGGAGGTGAAGAAGGTCGCGGAGGCGGAGCCGAAGGTTTCCGGATCGTTCGACGTCGTGGATAAGGTCGCCGAACGCACGGCTGCGGCACTCAAGGCCAACAAGAACGAAATCGGGAACTTCGACCACAAGAAAAAGCGCATCATTGTCATCGGCGAGGCATCGATGCCGATGGACGTCAAGAAAGACAAGAAGGGCGACTGGGCGCTCAAGCGGACGATGCTTGCCAAGTCCGCCCTGCTGAACGCCAAGCTGAAACTCGCCACCGCGCTCGGTACTGAACTCACGGCCGAAGAACAGCAGAGCATGTTCAATTTGCCGGCGACGTCAAATGCGGCAGCCAAGGCGGTCAACAAGACCTCTTCGACCCTTCAGTTCGCGAGTTCGCATCCGATCATGGGCGCGACGGTGCTTCTGCAGGAAGAAAGCCTTATCGACGGCATCTACAAGATTGCCGTTTCGATGGTCTGGAGCGAGGCCCTTCAGAAATCGGCGGTGGCGACGATGTGCGGCACTCCCGGGTTCAAGGAGTCGAAGAAGGGAAAAAGGTCCCTCGGGGAATGGGTCGAATTCCAGGAAAATCCCTACCTCCTGATCGGCCCTCGCCAGTATCTCGACAAGGACGGCGTCCGCCACTTCCTCGGCATTTCCGCGATGGCAGTTGGAAGAAACACGGTGGTAGCCCAGAGGAACAAGAGATTGGCGCAGTTGGATGCGATCGCCAGCGCGGCATTCAGTTGCCTTGCGGACGTGAACACGGCAGAAGCTGCGAGCATGATCATGGAACAGTATTCCGATCCTGACGATCTTGACGCCATTCCGACAGCCAAGGTCGAGAGCGAGCTGAATTCGAAGGTTTCGCAGAAGATCAAGGGGCAGGCCATCAACGGAGTTGGCATGGTGTTCCAGAAGGAAATCGAGCATCCGCTGTTCCCCGGCGGACGGCTCTATGTCTATTGCGCGGAGCTGAACGCCGATGGCATGGCGCAGGCGCGCGAGTTGTGCAAGAAGGCCTATCTCCAGCGTGCGAAGATCGCATACGAGAACGAGCGGATCAAGGCGATCAAGGAAAAGTACATGAAACAGATCGAGCAGGCGAAGCGCGATGGTCGTAGAGACGGGCTTAAGACGCCAATTGAGAAATACCCGACTGATGCTCAAGCGCGCCATAAGGCCCGCCTCGAAAACCTCAAGAAAATCGCCGAAGAGGCCAAGCGCAACAAAGATGCCGCGAAGGAGCATCTCAAACAGGTCCGCGAGGAAATGAAGGCTGCCGGAGTCTATGACCGGTACAGAAAGTACGTGGAGGCCGTTGACGGAATGTGCAGCGGCGACAAAATCGACAAAGACGACGTAAACGTCGATTAAGTGTAGGTCCTGTCCCCAGGTATGGTCCGGAAACGTGCCGGACCATACCTGGTATTTTCAATAATCAAAAATGATTTGCGGGGCGAGGAGATGAATGTCGTGCGAATGTTGGTTGCTCTGTGTGTCTGTCTTTCCATAGTCGGTTGCATGAGCGTTTCGGCGCCGGCGGAAGACGTCGTCGTGCAGGTGTCTGCGCGTGCCGCAGTAGAAGATCCAGCGACAGATAAAAAAGGCGCCTTTTTCCTCAGACGCTCGATGCTGTGCCGCAAGGCTTTCGCGGATGCGACGGCCAAGCTCGCGGCGCAGACCGGGCGCAACGCGGATTCCCTTCGTGGCGCGACGATCTGCGGAATCAACGAAGGGTACACGAACGGGGTTTACACTCTGCAGCTTGACGTCGCATGGTCGCGGGCGCGCGAAGATGCTGCCGCCCGGATCCTCGCGGCGACGAATGCCGCAGTTGCGGCGGCGTATGTGCCATCAGTTGACGAGGGAGCAGCTCTGTCCACATGGATCGGACCGAAACAAGTTCGTGACGCGGACGGCACGATTCATTTCCTCGGCTTTTCCGCAATGGCGACCGGGCGAAATACGGTGCTTTCCCAGCAGAACATAAGAAGGGCGGAGTTGGATGCGCAGGCTATGGCCGTTCGCGCGTTTATGGGGAAGGATCAGAAGATGACTGATGTCAAGGCCGGATTCCGCGAGGTGTTCAGGTTGCGAAGCCGCCATCCGCTGTGTCCGGACCGGGAGATGTTCGCCTGCGGGTACGAGGTCGTGTCGCTGGAATTCCCCGCGAAGTAACGCGGATGAACGAAGGGGATGGGAATGGGCATTAAACGTGCAGTGTCTTTGGCGATGTCGTTTCTTGCGTTCTCGGCTTGTGCCGAGAACGCGCTGGAGTACGTGGAACGCAAGACGGCGGAGGTTCTGAAGATCGACCGCGCTCAGGTCGGCGAATGGGTGAAGGGCAGGGGCATGATCGCCGTTGTCGGCATCGCTGCGCTGGAGAACAAGAAACCCGCAGAGATTCTCGGCAAGCGGCATGAGCTCGCCGAGATTGCGATCATGGACGCCAAGCTCAAGCTCGCCGAGAAACTAGGAGCATCACTCACAGCGGAGGATAAAAGACATCTGTGGGGCTCCTCCGACCCGGAAAAGGACGTGGCGGGCATCACGACGACGTCGAAAATCCAGTTCCTCGCGAAGCATCGGATTCTTGGCGCAACAGTTCTGCTTCAGAGTGAGAGCAATCTTGACGGTGAATATCTCATGGCGGTTTCGCTTGTCTGGAGCAAGGGTCTGCAGAAGTCTGCCGCGACGATCATGAGCGGCAGCGGCGCGGCGGCGACGTCCACTCCCGGCAAGTATTCGCTCAAGCAATGGATGAAGAAGAACATTGATCCTGTCCTTGTCGTGGGGCCGAGGCAGTATGTCGATAACAAGGGAAAGCGCCACTTCATCGGCATCGTCTCGATGCCATGCGACAAGTCGGCGTCGCCACGGCAGCAGTTGATGCTGGAGCGGGTGCTTCAGGTGAAAGGCGTGGCCTCCGTCGCCTGGTCGTTGCGTTCGGACGTGGAGACGTCGTCTGCCTCCAGCACAATGCTCAAGCAGACGTCAGTGGACGGGAAGGAGGATGCAGAGGTTACAAGCGAACTGACGCAGCGCATACGTCAGCGTGTCCGCAGTGCGATGCCGCCGGTGAAACCCCTTTTCGAGCCTCTTTTCGGCGACACGTGTATCTACAGGGAGCATCCCCTGTTCCCAGGGTCGAAGATGGCGATCTACGCATGCGAATTCGACGGCGAATTTCAAGAATACAACAAATAAGGAATGGGAGAAAAATGAGGTTGAGTATGACAGGCATGGCGGCGATTTTAACGCTTGCGATTTTGTGTTCGAGTTTTGTACACGGCGCGGAGCAACTTGTCGACGTCGTGGCCACGGGATACGGTACGACCGTGCGCGAGGCGACGAAGGCCGCGCTTCGGTCGGCGGTCGAACAGGTCGTCGGCACGATGGTCGACGCGACCACGCTTGTTGAAAACGACAAGCTGATTGAGGACGAAATCCTGACGTATTCGGCTGGAATGATCGCGTCTTCCAAGGCAATTGGCGAACCGAAGAAGTCTCCCGACGGTATCTATACTGTCAAGGTCAAGGCAAGCGTGAAAAAAAGCCAGTTGCAGGAAAAGCTCCGCGCCACGTCCGCCGTGAACGTTGCGCTTGACGGCACCGACCTCTTCGCGCGCATGACTGCCGCGAAGGACAACCTCGCCGACGCCGAGGCGATGATCAAGTCCGTTCTCGCCAAACACAAAGACTGCGTCATCGCCGAGGCCATCCCCGGTAAGAACGGCAAGTCGCCGATCGACCTTGACCCGAAGACAGGGGAGATTTTCGCGAATGTCCGTGTGCGTATAGATCAGGCGAAATACACGCAGTTCGCCAACGAGGTTGTGGAAAAAATCGGCGCGATGGCGACAAAGAAAATCAAGCTGAGAAGTGACGGGGATTATGAGGGGGATGGAACTTTTGATTACACGTATAGGTATGGGGATTATCCGTTTCTTATTATGACAAGCTTGAGAACTGGTTCTGCGATTGCCTATCAATTTGAAAAGAATATACTTAATATTGTCCTGTCAAATCTTGACAAAGGTCCTCTTGCTGTAGCAGCATCGCTCAAAGATAAACAAGGTTCAGAAATCGCAGAATCATATAAAATACTCCGTACCTATTCAAATTATTACTATCTGACACTTTTTGCATGTAGCGATGACTTTGGGTGTATTATGCCATTCTACTATGCACAATTAAATATTGTTAACGGGTGGACTGTGCAATGTGTGGGTGAAGAGAGAAAAGGCCGATCAGTTGGCACATTTCGCATATCACTCGGCAAGTTCTCGCCAGAAGAACTGAAATCCGTTGGCAGACTTGAAATCAAGGTCGGGCACATGAAGGGCAATCAGTTTTCGGAGTGAAAGGTTGATGTTGCGCCTGCACTGTGCATGGTCTTGAACGGCCAGGCGCGCACGCCAGCGACCACTTGCCCGCGTTGGGCGCAGTGGGAAAAGCTGTAGGCGGTCATTCCGCGCGAGGATCCCTCGCCGGAGGGAAAGATTGCAGAGGCGCGCCTACGTCGTATATCAGTTTTCCGGGCAAGCGAGGCTTCTCAAGAAACATCATCATGTAGATCGGGGCATAGAAGATTCCGTCCACAACCGCAAGGACAGAATCGTTGAACACAACGGCATCGTCAATCGCGTACAGGCGTTCCGCCATGACATGGTTCAAGGCGCGATGCCGCCTGTAATGTTTGCCGCTTTTCACCTCTATCGGAAGGGCGCGGCCCTCTTTCTCGACGATGAAATCGACTTCTCCGTGTGTACGGGAGGCGTAATACGAGGGAGCGAATCCATGTGCAAGGAGTTCTTGCGCTACGACATTTTCATACACGGCACCGAAGTTGACGTCTATTTCGGAATTGAGAATCCTAAGCTGTATCCCGTCCATGTAGGTTGCGGCAAGAAGGCCGACGTCATTCATGAAGAGCTTGAAAAGATTCGCCCTTCTGGAAAGGACAAGCGGCGCGACTGGTTCGTCCACGACATACGATGGGATGGCCACTCCGGCTTCTTTCAGCCAGATGAACTCGTCCTCCAGCCGCTCGGCGCGATCGGTCTCTCTCACGCTATTGACATAGAAACGCTTGTTCTTCTTGTTGAGCTCCGGCGCAATCCTATCGAACACCTCTCTGATCCGAAGAGCATTCTTCTTGTCGTATTTCGTGATGTCCTTGCGATATTCAGCGAGGATTGACTTTTGTCCGGCGACAACGGCGGCGATATCGTGCGTGTCTAAATACCGCTGTACAACGGCCGGCATTCCGCCGACGACAAGATACAGCCGGAACAGCTTTGACAGACGGTCGTGGTACAATGGGTCTATTGGACTCCGATTCGTCCATGCCATCCGTGCCGCATCGATCAGTTCCTTTCGTTCTCCATTGGCCAGCACAAATTCCTCGAAATCCAGCGGATACATCGTGGCTTCATCCATGAAACCTACGGGAACCGACCGTATGTCCTTAAGTTCCACGCCAAGCATTGAACCACTGAGTATGTAATGGCAGGTGCCGTCCTGGACGAGAAACTTGATGTAGGTCACGGCTTCTGGACACTCCTGAATCTCGTCAAGAAATACAAGTGTCTTTCCCCGTTTCAATTCGCGTCGCGAGAACGTTGAAAGTTTTACGAGGATTTCCTTCTCGTCCTCGACATTTGAAAAGATGAGCTTGGCATTGGCCGTCTTTATGAAGTTGATCTCGATTACGTTCTCGTAATGGGTCTTGGCGAAATTTTCAATGGCGAATGTCTTTCCAACTTGACGTGCCCCGTCTATCAAAAGAGCGTAACGGCCACCGTCTTCAAAAAAACTCTCCAATCTGGATTCTATTTTTCTCTTTATCATGCTTTTCTCCGCGTTTGGACAGTAGTATATCATGCCCGATGTCGTTTTGCAGGCGTAGATGCGTGTGGTTTTGTCATTTTGTTGACGGCGCATGCCGGGTGTTTTGTCATTTTGTCAAACCTGGTTATGTGAAATTGACGACCGTATTATGTGAAGGCTGAGGCGAAACCCGCGCCTTGCATGGCCTTGAACGGACAATCGCGCACGCCAGCAACCACTTGCCCGCGTTGGGCGCAGTGGGAAAAGCTGTAGGCGAGAGGTCTATGCAAATCCAAACCGGTGAAATTCGGCGGGCGATGGATGGTGGGAAGGGCGTCGCGCCGCGGCGCCCGGGGTTGATGGACGCACGGCTCAAGATTCTTGACGCGCTTGCCCGCGTTCTGACCTTCGGGCGATGGGTTAGAGAAAATGCAATTGACTGCAAACGAAATGTTATGGCATAATATGCGCAGTTCTACGCAAAAATAAATAAATGCGGAGATTTGCGCAATGGTAATGAGCTATTCAGAGTGCTGCGAAAAATTCGGCGGACGGTATCGAGCCGAGTCCTTGATACGCAAAGGCGATCTTCATAAGGTCGCTCCTGGCCTATACAGTGACATGCCAAGATGGTCGGATGTTGAAGTTGTGCTGGCTCGATACCCAAACGCAGTTTTGACGTTGCAAAGTGCATATTACTACTATGATCTCTCGGATTCAATCCCCGAAACTTTCCACCTTGCGACCGATAGAGACGCTACCAAGATATATGATGACCGTGTCGTGCAGCACTTTCTTCCCAAAGGGACAGACGAAATCGGCGTTGTAACCTACAAGTACGCGGACGCAAACATCCCCCGCATTTTCGACAAGGAACGATTGCTGATAGAGACGGCGAGAAACAAGACGAAACTGCCATACGACCTTTACAAGGAAGTAGTCGAATCATTCCGTAAAATCAAGGGTACGCTCTACCCGGCAAAACTTACTGACTACCTTGATGTGTTTCCAAAAAAAGACTCCATACTTCGGACTATTGAAAGCGAGGTGTTTTGATGGATTTCAGGAATATTGCAGCATCATTGAAAGCGGCTGGATATTCGCCACGAAAGGCTGGCGCGAAAATCGCCCACGACATCGTTCTCAAGGCCATAGAGTCCGCAGGTTTCCATGACAAGGTGACTATCAAGGGGGGTGTTGTCATGAGCGGCATCACCGGTGCGGTGCGTCGTGCTACCATAGACATGGATCTCGATTTCCTTGGATATTCGCTTGGCGACACATCTATAAGACGCTTTGTGCAGCGTCTCGACAGAGTCGCCGAGTGCGAAATCCAGATATTGGGCGAAGTTCAAGAGTTGCGGCAGCAAGAGTACAAGGGGAAGCGAGTCAACCTTGTGCTGACTGATGATTTTGGGTATTCGATAAAAACGAAAATCGATATCGGCGTACACAGCAACAAGTCAATCGAGCAGGTGGACTTTCGTTTCAAGGTAATAACAGGGGACGAAGGTGTGGTTCTTCTTGTCAATCCGAAAGAGCAGATTTTCGTTGAAAAGCTGAAGAGCTTGCTCCGCCTTGGTGTCGTCTCGACACGATACAAAGATGTGTATGACATGTTTTATCTGAGCGGACACTTGGATGCCAATGTATTGGGCGCGTATCTTCGCATGTATATTTTTGACGATGGGGTTATGCTTGAAAATAACGTTAGAGACATTCTGCGGCGACTTGAGCGAATATTCTCCAGCAAGACGTTCCTCAGGAGAATGGCAAATCCAGACAACGCATGGCTGGACGAGCCCGTCGGAACCGTTGTAGAAACGCTGATGGGATTTTTTATGAGGATGGTAGACGCGCCATGACATTCTTTACTTCAGACTTGCATTTCGGGCATTTCAACATCATCCGGCTGTGCGGCAGGCCGTTTGCCACGGCCGAGGAGATGGACGAGGCGATGGTCGCCAAGTGGAACGCCAAGGTGAAGGCGGACGACACGATTTACATTCTCGGGGATTTGTTCTTCAGGTCCAAAAATGTCGAGTCGATATTGAAACGTCTCGGCGGACGCAAGCACCTCGTCCTTGGCAATCACGACCATACATGGACAGGCAAAGTCCGGATTGGAGACTACTTCGAGAGTGTCCAGACAATGAAGGAGATAGACGCAGGAGGCATCCCGGCGACGCTTTGCCACTATCCGATGCTGTCGTATCCGCAGGAGCGGCGGGGCTATATGATCTACGGTCACATCCACAACAACACGGGCGACGACTACTGGCCGCTGATCATGCGCCGCCCGCGCATGTTCAACGCCGGCGTGGACGTAAACGGCTTCGAGCCGGTGACTTTCGAAGAACTGGTTGCAAACAATATGGCGTTTCGCGGGCGCCATGCGGAGACGGCACGCAACAATCCTTTGACAATGTTCTGTGCGGAGGCATGAATGTTGTGCAAATCCAGACAGACGGGCCAGATGCAAAACCTTCTTGTTTGTCTCACGCAAAGTACGCCAAGTTCGCAAAGCAACACTAAAAACATAACTTCGCGCACTTCGCGAACTTGGCGTGAGATATATTCCGGAGTGTTGCAATTGCCCCAGATGAAATGCGCCGGTCGATGGACGGCGGGAAGGGCCTTGTGCCGCGGCGGCCGGGGTTGATGGACGCGTGGCTCAAGGTTCCCGACGCGCCCGGAGGGATCCGCTCCGGCCGTTCCCCGGTATGGTATACTTCCGGCATGAGAACCATCGCACTTCTTGCCGTTTCCGCCGCCGCCATGGGGCTTGCGGCAGCCCAGAAACAAGCCGGCGGCCGCGCGTCCGCATTGCGCGACTGGGAGAACCCCGCGGTCAACTCTTACAACAGGATGCCGGCGGCTACGTATGCGATGCCGCTCGCGGACGCGAAGGCGGCGCTCGCCGGCGCGCTGGAGTTCGAGACGCCGTGGAAGATGTCGCTGAACGGCACGTGGCGGTTCCGCGTGCGCCAGACGGGCCTGGGCGGCGCGAGCGTCGGACCTGCGCCGCTCGCGCGCTACCGCTTCGATCCGTCGGAGCCGGTCTCGTGGACGCTTTCGATAAGAGGAATCCGCCGGTGAGCTGCGGGGAATCACGGCGGCAAGACCGTGTCCCGGTCACGCAACACGGGCCCGGTGGAGGGGATGATGTGGACCTGTTGACAGAAAACATAAGGAGAACAATGAGAGCCATGAAAAACGCAAGAAGCCTGTTGGCATTCGCGGCCGCATTTTCCGCCGCCGCGGCCGTTGCAGTCCCTGCGACGGTCAAAGTCGACGCCTCCAAGGTGAAGTGCCCGGTGTCCCGGGACCTCTGGGGGATATTCTTCGAGGACATCGACCTTTCGCTCGACGGCGGCGTGTACGCCGAACTCGTCCGCAACAGGTCGTTCGAGGACGGCCATGGCGACCCCAAGGCCGCTCTCGGGTTCTGGCGCGAGGAAGGCGGCGCGAAAATGGAGCTGTCCGCGGCGCAGCCGCTCTCCGCGAAGAACCGCCATTCGCTCAAGGTCTCCGCGCCCGCGGGCGGCGGCGTCTCGAACGAGGGCTACTTCGGGGTGGCGGCGCGTCCGGGGATCGACTACAGGCTTTCGATCGCCGTGCGCGGCGACGAAGGTACGCTTCTCGTGGCGCTGGAGTCGGCTGACGGCAAGGCCGTGTCGACCGTGGCCAGGGTGCGCGCGGGAGGAGGATGGAAGACGGAGACCGCAGCGATCCAGGGCGTTTCGCACGACCCCGGGGCGAGGCTTGCGATACGCTCCGAGAAGGGCGGGACTTTCTGCATCGACTGCGTGTCGCTGTTCCCGTCCGACACGTACGGCACGACGGGCCTCTTCCGCCGCGATCTCATGGAGCGCCTCGCCGCGCTGAAACCGTCGTTCGTCCGCTTTCCCGGCGGATGCTGGGTCGAAGGCGATACGATGAAGCAGGCCTACCGGTGGAAGAAGACCATCGGCTCGGTCTGGGAGCGGCCGACGCAGTGGAACCTCTGGGGGTACTGGTCAACGCACGGCGTGGGGTTCCACGAATATCTGCTCATCTGCGAGGAGCTCGGGGCGAAGCCGCTCTTCTGCATCAACGCCGGCATGTCGCACAAGGAGAAAGTGCCGATGGACAGGATGGACGAATTCGTGCAGGACGCCCTCGACTGCATCGAATACTGCAACGGCCCCGCGGATTCGAAGTGGGGCGCGGTGCGCGCGGCAGCCGGGCATCCGGAGCCGTTCAACCTGGAATACCTCGAGATCGGCAACGAGAACGGCGGGCCGGAGTACGAAAAACGCTACAAGCTCATCGCGAACGCGGTCCGCGCGAAGCACCCCGGCGTGAAGCTGGTGTTCGACAACTATTTTTCGACAAGGGACGTGGACGCCCCGAAGGACCTGCGCGACGACCATTTCTACAAGACGCCGGAATGGTTCATGATGAACGCCGGGCGATATTCCGACCCCAAGCGGTACGACGCGCGCAGCGGGAAGTTCGGCGTGTTCGTAGGCGAATACGCCGTGACGCGCGGAACGGGGAAGTACGGCTCTCTGCGCGCGGCGATCGGCGAGGCCGCCTTCATGACGGGGCTCGAGAATTCGTCTGATGTCGTGAAGCTCGCCGCCTACGCGCCGCTCTTCGCCAACGTGAAGCACCAGCGCTGGAGCCCGGACCTGATATACGCCGGACCCGACTCGAACTTCGTGAATCCGAGCTACGAGGTGCAGCGCCTCTTCGCCGAAAACCGCGGCAGGGACGTGCTCGAGACGAAGGTCGAGTGCGGGATGGAGAGCGTGTCCGGCGACAGCCTGCGCTTCGGCGTGGGATCGTGGTCGGGCCGTGCCGCCTTCAAGGACGTGCGCATCGTCGACGCCGGCGGCAAGGTGCTTTACGAAAACCCGCTGTCGGACGCCGGCGCCGCAAAGGACTGGAAGCGCTTCGGCCCCGGCAGGTGGGAGATCGCGGACGGCGCGCTCGCGAACGCCGGCCCCGCGCCCGAAAGGGCTTCCGCGGCGCTGCAGATCCCCGGAACGTTCCGCGACGCCACTATCACGCTCAAGGCGAAGAGCGTGTCCGGCCCCGAAGGATTCCTCGTGCTGCTCGGCGACGCGCGGCCCTCCGGCGGCCGCTGGGTGAACTTCGGCGGCTGGGGCAACCGACAGCACGGCGTGGAATGCCCCGGCTTCGACGGCAGGCGCGCGCCCGGCTCGATAGAGCAGGGCCGCTGGTACGACGTCAAGGTGGAAGTGCGCGGCGGCAAGCTGCGCGCCTGGCTCGACGGCAAGCTCGCGATAGAGTCCGCCCGCCCCGCGGTACCCGCGATAGTCGCAGGCGCCACGACATCCCTCGACGGGCGCGAGACGATCGTCAAGGTGGTCAATTGCTCGAGGGAACCCGTCGAAGCCGTCGTTTCCATCTCCGGCGCGAAGCTCGCCTCCAAGGCGAAGATGCAGCTTTTCACCGGCTCCGGCGCCGACGCCTGCAATTCCATGGAGGCCCCGGACCGTCTGCGCGCCGTCGAAATGCCTGTCGACGTGTCCGGAGGGGAAATCAGGCGCGTGTTCCCGGCGCTTTCGTTCTCGGTCATCCGCGTTCCGTCCGCCCCGCTCCGCAAATGAACGGCCAATGCCGGCAGGAACGGCGGATATTTCACAGCCGGAGTTTATGCTATAATGTGCGGCATGGAAAAATTCTTCAACATAGCGGGACCTTGCAATCCGGCCAAACATTACATGCTTTCGGCGACGGAGCGTCTGCCGGACATTGTTTCCCTCATCCGCAAGGAGCAGTATTTCGTCATCCATGCCCAGAGGCAGTGCGGCAAGACGACCGCGCTTCTCGCGCTGAAGAATGAAATCAATTCCGGCAGCGAGCGCGTCGCGATGTACTGCTCCTTGGAGGCGGCGGAGGGCGTGGCCGACCCCGAGAAGGGCATTCCGGTGGTGTACAGCCTGATCCTGAACGCGGCGGGGCAGATCGACTCGCTCGCAGGATGCCCCGTGCGGAGCATCGCGCCGTCGAGCATAGACAAGGCCATGATGGCGGCGGGAGGCGTTTCGGGGCTTCTGTCCGAACTTTCCAAGTTCGCAGGCAAGCCGCTCGTGGTTCTTTTCGACGAAGTGGACTGCCTGTGCGACGCTACGCTCGTGGCGTTTCTGCGCCAGCTGCGCGACGGCGCGATCTCGAAGACGAAGGGCGTGGATTTCCCGGCGTCGATCGCGCTCGTCGGGATGCGCAACATCCGCGACTACAAGGCGAAGGTCCGCCCAGACCATGAATCCCTCGGGAGCGCAAGCCCGTTCAACGTGCTCACAAAAGCGATGACTCTCCGCACCTTCACCGATGCCGAGGTCGCGTCCCTCTACGCCCAGCACACCGCCGCGACCGGGCAGGCGTTCGAGCCGGAGGCGGTGCGCCTCGCTTGCGAGTACACTTGCGGGCAGCCTTATCTCGTGAACGCGCTCGCCCGCTGGTGCGTGGAGGAGATCCACCGTGACGACTATTCCAAGCCTGTGACTGCGGCGGACATGCACGAGGCGAAGGAGAAGATCATCCGCGAGCGCGGAACGCACCTCGATTCGCTGATGGAGCGGATGAAGGAGCCTCGCGTGCGGCGAATCGTCGAGCCGGTGATGCTCGGCGAAGAGTTCGCGTACGACGAACTCCAGGACGACGTTAGGCTTGTGCTGGATCTCGGCTTGTTCAAGCAGGTCAAAGGGGCGCTCGTCCCCGCGAATCCGATGTACGCCGAGATAATCGGCCGGTATCTTTCATGGGGCAGCCAGCTGGCGGCGGAGCGCAAAGTCCCCGAGACGCCCTGGGCGACGGACGACGGACTCGACATGCAGGGGCTGCTTCTCGCGTTCCAGGATTTCTGGCGCGAGAACGCGCAGATGAACCGCGCGCCTTTCGAATACAACGAAGCGTATCCGCACATCGTGCTGCAGGCGTTTCTCCAGCGCGTGCTGAACGGCGGCGGCGAGATAATCCGCGAGATGGCGCTCGGCAAGGGCGCGCTCGACCTCGGCGTCCTGTTCAAAGGGCGCAAGTACGCCGTCGAGGTGAAACTGCGCTATCTCTGGGACAGGAATCCCGAAAAGGCGCTTTCGCAGGTGCGCGGCTACGTCGACAGGCTTGGCGTGGACGAAGGATGGCTCGTCGTGTTCGATCCCGACATGGCGAAGCCGTGGGACGCGAAGATTTCCCATGAAGACCGCACGGTCGACGGCAAGCCGATCCACGTGTTCTATTGCTGACCTGGAATCCTCCGTTTCAAAATCCATTCCGCCGTACCGCGTCCGCCGTTCCGCGGTTTGTCCGCCGCGGGGCGAAGTTGATTCGCCGGCGGGGATTTGGTAGAATATCAGCACAAACATCCATGAGACCTATCGCCACAGACACGGCCGATTTCCCGAAATTGAGGACGAGCGGCTGCATATACGTGGACAAGACGATGTACATCCATCGCCTTGCCACGTCTGTCGGCACAAGGCTTTTCTTC
>CADCBS010000017.1 GCA_902799715.1 uncultured bacterium
GCAAGTCTCCGCCGGATCGGCAGCGCCGATCCTTCGCCGCGCCTGGGTTCGTGGTCGCGCGTAGCGCCGCGCCTTCCACAAAAAACTTTGAAGAGCCAAGTTTTCAGTGTCATCTATCCCCTTGCCCGCACGGACGGGTTTGTGGTAGAATGAGCGGCGAACCCGATAAGGGTAACGCGGCCCCGCCACTTGCGGGGCTTTCTTGTTAGTTCAGCTGCCATCCGTTAAGAACTCCGCTGTCTGTATATGCGAATACCTTGGATTTACCCATGAGCGATCTGCGTTCGTAAATCGTCTGGGTTCCCTTTGGCAGTTTCTCGCCTGGCATTTTTATCACGCGTTCGCCATCCATCTCGTGATGGTAGCTGTCGCATTCGCGAATCGCCTTGATTGCCGTCGGCGGCGGCTTCGGCAATGGCGTTTTGGAAAACGCGCTCCAAGGCCCCTGCAAGCGATTCTTCCGCCGGAAGGTCAGATTGTCCGTCCAAAACGCGCGGAGCGTTTTGCAAGCGGTTCTGGGGAATACCGCCGGTGAAGGGCGTGGAAGCTGTAATGCCGCCGTATTCAAACCGGTAGTTGGGCACGGCAACATTTTCCCCAGCCTCCACGGTCTGGCCGTCCGGCCGTTCGCCGAAGGGGCTGAGCCGGGCGGCTTCTGGAAGTCATTTAGGGGCCATTCCACTGCATCAATCGCCATTTGGCGGCCGTAAAACAAAATTTTTGCAGTTTTTTCCAGTTTTGTGTTGACTTTCGGTGGGGCAAAGTGTTTACTGGTGTCACAAATTGTCACGAAGGTAGGTTCAATGACCAACGCAAACAACGCACAGGCCGAAAGCGCCGTCCAGCCCCCGTCCGGGGTGCTGGTGGGGCGCTACGACCATGCGTTGGATTCAAAGATGCGGCTTACCATTCCTCGCGTGTGGCGAACCGCTCTGGGCCATCCTGAATATATCTACGTGTTTCCGGATCCGAACGAGGAATGCCTTGACCTCATTCCGCGCGAAGAGATGGACGCACGTATAGCGAAACTGAGGAAGGCTGCGTTGTTCGACCCTGAGATGGGGAAGGTCCTGCAGGCCATCGGCGAGTTTGCGGAGCAACTCGAACTCGACGTGCAGGGACGGATCCGGATCGGGGACAAACTATTGAAATATGCGGGGTTGTCCGGCCAAGTGGCCATGGTCGGGGCAATCAATCGCGCAAGAATCTGGGACCCGAAGCGGCTTCCGCCGGCAGAGACGGTGGATCCTTCGCGGTTCGGCGAAGCCCTCAAGAAATACATGATATAGAATCCGGGGAAATGCACACGCCAGCAATGCCAGACGAAACGATTCGCGGCCTGTCGCCCAGGCCGGGCGGCGTCTACATAGACGGCACGCTGGGTTCCGCCGGACACGCAAGCATGGTTTTGCGGCTTGCAGGCCCCGGAGGCACGCTTCTCGGCATAGACCGCGACGAAGAGGCGCTCGAACGGGCGGAAAAGGCGCTCGCGTCCGTTCCCGGCCGCAAGATACTGGTCCACGGCCGCCACGGCGACATCGCCGCGATCGCGGCCGCAAACGGGATAGACCGCGCGGACGGGATCCTCGTGGACTGCGGCGTGTCGTCCGACCAGCTCGACACTCCGGAGCGCGGATTTTCGTTCATGTCCGACGGGCCGCTCGACATGCGGATGGACAAGTCCGCCGGCGAAAGCGCGGCGGATCTGATCGCCACGCGCACCGCGGACGAGATAGAGCGCATCCTGCGCGAATACGGCGAAGAGCCGCGCGCGCACGCGCTGGCGAAAGCGATAGTCGAAGCCCGGTCGAAGGCTCCGGTCGCGACCACTGCGCAGCTTGCCGCCATCGCGGAGCGGACGCTGGGCCGGCGCGGAGCGAAGAACCCGGCCACGCGCGCGTTCCAGGCGTTCCGGATGGCCGTGAACGGCGAACTGGAAGACCTGTCCCGGGCGATAGAGGACGGGCTGAAGCTGCTGCGCCCGGGCGGCCGCTTCGCGGTCATCACATTCGAGAGCCTCTGCGACAGGATCGCGAAAAGGCGGTTCGCGGCGCATTGCGTGCGGCGCGTGTCGCTGCCGCAGGGCGGCGAGCGCGAAGAGTTCGAGCCGCCGCCGGCGAGGCTGGTCTTCAAGAAGGCGCTCGTTCCGGGGGAGGCGGAAATCGCGGCCAACCCGCGGGCCCGCAGCGCGAAACTCAGGGTGGCGGAGCGGATGCCCGGCGGGGAGGCCGCATGAACGCCGCGTCCGGCGGCGCGGAGACCGAAAGGATTTGCAGACATATCCGGCAGGAAACATTCACGGGGGATTTCAAATGGGAGCGAGGAAAAACAGGAAGATAAAGAAAAGGTGCAGCGGGATCAACAGCGCGTCGTTCATGTTCCCGATGCTGCTCGTGCTGATTGTAAGCGCATGCCTGACGAGCTGGTTCGCCGACCAGCGGTGCTCGCAGCAGCAGAAGGCGCTCAACGCGGAGGAAGCCGAGCTCAGGGCGCTTGAGGAAGAGTACAGCCGCGAGCTTGTGCGCTGGGAGACGATGACCAGCCCCAAGAACCTTGAAAAGGAGCTTCTGCGCCACGGACTCGCCATGGACCGGCCGGAAGCCGGGCAGATAGTGCTTCTGGACGCGGCCGGCAGGCCGAAGAGCGGACAGATTTCGATGGCGCGGCTCGCAAAGCGCCGCGCAAGGCAGACCGCGGTGGCGTCGAACACGCGCAAGGACGCCAGAAGCGGCAGGCGCTGACGCCCGGAGCGGCGGCATGAGGCGCTTCCGCATAGAATGGAGCCTGCTGCTGTGCCTTGGCGGGCTCGCGGCGCTGACGGCCGAGACGACGCGCCGGCTCGTCAAGCTCCATCTAAGCGGCGGGACGGACGGGCCTGCGGCGGCCGCGACCCGGACGGCCGGCGGCAAGGCGTCCAAGAACCCCACGTACCGCTACACGAAAGAAGCCCCCGGGATGCGCGGCGGGATCTACTTCGGGGGGCGGAGGAAAGAGCCGCTCGCCGTATCCACGGCCGCATGGGAATACCACGTCGACCCGGGATCCATCAACACCAACGCCACGAAAGCCGGAAAGAAGCCGCACACGCCCGAAAGCGTTGCGATCCGCGTGGCAGACAAGCTCGGCCTGCCGTACGGCGAAGTGCTGGCCAAGTTCCGCGCGAAAGGCAAGGGAAGGTACATTCCCCTGAAGATATCCGCGGAAGCTGCGACTTCTAGCGCCGCGCACGACTACCTTTCCACGAACAGCTGCATATCCGGGCTGGTGATCGAAGACTCGCAGCTGCGCAACTTCCCGGGCGGAGACAGGCTCGGGACGATCCTCGGCTACTTCAACGCCGAAGGCAAGCCGTTCTTCGGCATCGAGCAGAGCTTCGACGAGTACCTGCGCGGAGTTCCGGGGCGCATAGAAGGCCAGCGCGACGCGTTCCGCCGCGAAATACCGGACAAGCGCGTCTTCAAGAGCGACCCGATCCCGGGGGCCGACGTGTTCCTGACGCTGGACTGCGAACTGCAGCTGGCCGCGGAAGAGGCGCTGGCCGCGGCCGTGGCGACGAACAACGCCGTGTCGGGCTTCGCGATCGTCGAGGAAGTCGACACCGGCCGGATACTCGCCATGGCATCGTACCCGGATTTCCACCCGCTCGACCGGAAGAACGCGCGCGTGCGCGAAAACCGCCACCGCGCGCTGTCGTACGTGTACGAACCCGGATCCCTGATGAAAGTCCTGACCTGCGCCGCCGCGCTCGAGGAGGGCGTGCTCACGCCGGACACGAAACTGCCGATCGGGCAGGGCTCGTGGCATTTCGCCGGGCACGTGCTGCACGACCATCCGACAGGGACGATAGACTGCCGCGACGCGATAGCGAAATCGTCGAACATCTATTTCGCAAAGACCGTGGTAGGCGATCCCGAATGCGGCTTCAAGGGCATGGGGTCGAAAAAGCTGTATTCCTACTTCAAGGCTTTCGGGCTGGGGGAGGCGCCGCAGGTCGGGATCCCCGGAGCCGAAAAGGGAATCGTGGGCAACCCAAAAAAATGGGGCGAACTGGGCGCGGCCCGCGTGCCGATAGGGCAGGGCATATCTGTGACCGGGATACAGATAGCCACCGCGTTCGCGGCGATAGCGAACGGCGGGGTGAGGATGAAGCCGTACCTGGTCGACAGGGTCGTGGCGCGGAACGGGGATGTCTTGATGGAGCGCAAGCCGGAGGCCGCGCTCGACGGCAAGCCGGTGATCTCGCCGGACAAGGCGCGGCAGCTCATAGAGATGATGAAAGGGACCGCCACGCGCGAGGGCACCGCGCGTCGCGCCGCGGTGCGCGGATATTCCGTGGCCGGAAAAACGGGCACCGCGCAGCAGATAGAGGCGCGCACCGTGGTCCGCCGCGACAGGGACGGCAACGAATACCAGAAGACGGTGCGCGGATACTCCTCGCGCAACTACTGCGCCTCGTTCTGCGGAATAATACCGGCGGACAGGCCCAAGCTCGCGATTCTCGTGACCATCGACCGTCCGCAGCCGATCCACACCGGCGGGTACGTTTCGGCGCCGGCCTTCAGGAAGATAGCCGAACGCGCGGTGCGAGTTCTCGAAATCCAGCCGGACCGCCCGGAGGAGCTTCTCGAAGACGAAGAGCGCGAATGGCGCGAAAGCCTTCGCACGGGGAGGCGCGCCGCGCCGTGATCGACGTCCTCGAGGCGCTCGCGGGCGAGCTCGCGGGCGAGCCTGCGGCGGCGCGGGCCGTCGCAAAGCGCGCAGTGTGCGATTCGCGCATGGTGGAGCCGGGCGACGTCTTCGCGGCGATCCCCGGCGTGCGGGCGGACGGCGCCGCGTTCGTGCGCGAAGCGGCGGCGCGCGGCGCCGCGCTCGTGGTGGCCGAAGGCCCGGTCCCGGAGGACGCCGGCGTGCCGGCGATAGCCGTGAAGGACGCGCGCCGGGCGTGGGCGCTGCTATGCGCATGCCAGGCGGGCCGGCCGACGGAAAAGATGCACGTGTGGGGCGTCACAGGCACGAACGGCAAGACCACGACGGCATGGACGCTCGGCAGGCTTCTCGAACCGCTCGGCCCGGCGGGGCTGGTCACGACGGTCGAAAGCGGGTGGCCGGGCCATTTCGCGCCTTCGGAGCACACCACGCCGGACGCCGGCGTGCTTCAGCCGCTTTTCGCGTCCATGCTCGCCGGCGGCGTGCGGCGCGCGGTCATGGAGGTTTCGTCACATTCCGCCGTCCAGCGCCGCATAGACGGCATACGCTTCCGCGGCGGCATTTTCACGAACCTTTCCGAAGACCATCTCGACTACCACCGCACGATGGAAAACTACTTCCAGGCCAAGGCGGAATTCTTCCGGCGCGTGGCCGCAGGGTCGCCGGGCGCGCCGGCCGTGGTGTGCGGCGACGGTCCCTGGGCGGAGCGCATGAGGGCCGAAATATCGCGCCTGCCGCTGGAGCCGGTGTCGTGCGGCCTGGGCCCGGGCTTCGACTTCCGCGCCGAAAACCTGCGCGTGTCGGCGCGGGGAAACTCTTTCACGCTCGTCTGCCCGCAGGGGAGGGCGGAGGCGTTCTGCCCGCTCGCCGGCGCATACAACGCCGCGAACGTGCTCTGCGCCTTCGCCGCCGCGCTATGCGAGGGGGTGCCTTTCGACGCGGCCGTCGCGGCGCTGCCGGCGCTCGAACCGCGATGGGGACGGCTCGAACGCGTGCGCACGGCGTCGGCGGCGGACGTCTTCGTGGACTTCGCGCACACGGACGACGCCCTCTCGAAGGTCCTCGCCGCCGTGCGGGAGTTCACCGCGGGGAAGATATGGATCGTCTTCGGCGCGGGGGGAGACCGCGACCGCGCCAAGCGTCCGCTCATGGGCCGCGCATGCGCGGCCGGAGCGGACCGCCTCGTCATAACGTCGGACAACCCGCGTTCCGAAGACCCTGCCGCGATAATCGCGGAAATCGCGGCGGGCGTCCCGCCGGGCACGGACGTCGCCGAAGAGCCCGACCGGGCCAAGGCGATCGCGCTGGCGCTCGCCGGCGCGGAGGCGGGCGACACCGTGGTGATAGCGGGCAAGGGGCACGAGACCGTGCAGACCGCGAAGGGCCGTTCGACGCCGTTCGACGACCGCGCCGCGGCCGCCGCGTGGCGCCCGCGCGGTTTGCAATAAAGGGCGGGAAAGAGTAGACTTTCAAAAGATTCCAAGGCGCGTCCGCGCCGCGGAAGACACACGATAACACCGGCAAAAACAAGGATGCAAGCAGCCATGCGCTGGACAAAGTCACTGATCACCACTTTACGCGACAACCCCGGCGACGCCGAAATCGACTCGCACAAACTTCTCGTCCGCGCCGGACTGGTGCGCAAGACGGCCGGAGGCCTGTACTCCTACCTGCCGCTCGGGATGCGCACGCTGGAGAAGATCAAGCGCATCGTGAAAGAGGAGATGGACCGCGCGGGCGCGCTCGAAATCGTGATGCCCATCCTCCAGCCGGCGGAGCTTTGGCGCACGACCGGCAGGTGGGACACGATGGGCGCGAACATGTTCAAGCTGCGCGACCGCGCCGAACGCGAAGCCGCGCTCGGCCCCACGGCCGAAGAGGAAGTGACCGACCTTGTGAAAGGCGTAGTGGGCTCGTACCGCCAGCTGCCCGTGACCGTCTACCAGATCCAGTGGAAGTTCCGCGACGAGACGCGTCCGCGCTTCGGGCTGATGCGCTCCAAGGAGTTCCTGATGAAGGACGCCTATTCCTTCGACCGCGACGCAGAAGGCGCGGACCGCAGCTACCGCACGATGTACGCCGCGTACGAGCGCATCTTCGCGCGCTGCGGGCTGAAGGCCGTCCCCGTGCAGGCCGACGGCGGCGACATGGGCGACAGCATGACGCATGAATTCCACGTGCTCGCGGACGCGGGCGAGGACGGCATCGCCTGGTGCGAGGGATGCGGCTACGCGGCGAACCTGGAGAAGGCCGGGCGCACGCCGCCGCCCGCCGACGACGGCCCGTGCCCGCCCTTCGAGGAAGTCGCCACGCCCGGAGCGAAGACCATCGCGCAGGTCGCGGCGTTCATGGGCCTGGCCCCGGAACTTTTCGTGAAATCGCTCGTGTATTCCTGCGACGGCAAGCCGGTGATGGTTTGCGTGCCGGGCGACCGCGACGTGAACGAGGTGAAGCTGAAGCGCTTCCTGGGCGCGAAGACCGTCGCGCTGGCCGACTTCGGCGCCGTGCTGCGCGCGACCGGCGCCAACGCCGGATTCGTGGGCCCGGTGAAGCCCGCCGACCCCGCGCTGCGCATAGTCGCCGATTCCGCGCTTCGCGGCGCCGCCGGCCGCATCACAGGCGCCAACAAGGACGGCTTCCACCTGAAGAACGTGGATCTCGCGCGCGACACGTCCATCCCCGCCGGCGGCTACGCGGACCTTGCGACGGCGGCCGCGGGAGACGCCTGCCCGAACTGCGGCAAGCCGATCGCCGTGAAGCGCGGCATCGAAGTCGGCCAGGTGTTCAAGCTCGGCACCAAGTACACGGAAGCGTTCAAAGCCACGTACAAGAACGACAAGCTCGAAGAAAAGACGATGATCATGGGCTGCTACGGCGTGGGCGTTTCACGCACTCTGCAGGCCGTGATAGAGCAGTCGCACGACAAGGACGGCATCGTGTGGCCGGCGTCGATAGCGCCCTACCAGGCGTGCATCTGCCTTCTCGACCCGTCCGCGCCCGACGCCGCCAAGGTGGCGGACGAACTGGAGCAGGCGCTGGAGGCCAGAGGCGTCGACACGATAATCGACGACCGCGAAGAGCGCCCCGGCGTGAAGTTCAAGGACGCCGACCTGATCGGGTTCCCGGTGCGCGTGGTCGTGGGTTCGAAAGGTCTCGCGAACGGCGGCGTGGAAATAAAGCTGCGGCGCGAGGACAAGTCGAAAACGCGCATCGTGCCTCCGTCCGGAGCCGCGGAGACGGTCGCGGCGCTGATCGAGGCGGAAATGCGGGGCTGACCGCAGCAGTATCCGGCGACGGCGGGAGGACGCGGAAATGGACATTTCGAGAAGACGGTTCATCGAAGGGTTTTTCGCAGCCGGGGCGTTCGGCTGTTCGCCGGCGCTGCGCGCGGCCGGCGGCGCGCTTCAGGGCATGTCGCCCGGAATCGTGTTCGGCGTCGTGAGCGACATCCATCTCGCCGCCTCGCGCGGCAAGGACGGCGCGCTTTCGTTCGCCGGCGAAGAGAAGTTCCGGGAGACGCTCGGACTGTTCGGCAGGCGCGGCGTGGACGCCGTGGCGATATGCGGCGACATGGCCGACAGGGGGCTCGTTCCTGAGCTGGAGGCGGTGGCGCGCGCGTGGAACGCCGCGTTCCCCGGCGGCAGGAACGCATCCGGCGGGAAGGTCGAGCGCCTGTTCGTGTACGGCAACCACGACTACGAAGGCTGGCGATACGGCGGGGCGCGCAGCCCCGCGAGAAAGATTTTCGGGGAAGGCCTGGAGAAGCAAACCATCGGGGCGGATCTGGCCGGAGCGTGGGAGGAGGTCTTCGGCGAAGCGTACGAACCGGTCTGGAAGAAGGAGATCAACGGCTTCACGTTCGCGGGCGCGCACTGGTGCAGCGACAAGTGCCGCGCCGGCGCAAACTTCAACCCCGGCGCGGCGCGGTGGATCGAAGCCAACGCGCCGCGGTTCGACCCTGCGCGCCCGTTCTTCTGGTTCCAGCATCCGCATCCGCGCAACACGTGCTACGGCCCGTGGGCGTGGGGCTACGACAGCGGCGCCACGGCGGCGGCGCTTTCGCGCTTCCCCAACGCCGTCGCGTTCTCGGGGCACTCGCACGCGTCGGTGAACGACGAGCGCGCTATATGGCAAGGCGCGTTCACGTCGATCGGCGCCGGGTCGCTGAAATACGTCGGGCTGGACTACGCCGACGTTCCGCCGCACGGACGCGAGAACGACCGCCCGTGGCGGCAGGACGGAGAGGACCCGTACAAGGTCATGCCGAAGATGTCCACCCGGGACGGACACCAGGGGATGATCGTGCGCGTGTACCGCGATTTCATGTCGATAGAGCGCATCGACTGCGGGGACTTCGCCCCGCTGGGCGAAAACTGGATTGTCCCGCTTCCCGTGGCGCAGCCGCCGCCGTTCCGTTTCGAAAAGCGCGCGGCGGAAAGCAAGGCGCCGCAGTTCGCGCCCGGCGCCGCGCTGTCCGTGAAGATGGCGCAAGGCAAGAACCGCGGCGGCGGGAAGGACCATGTGAAATCCGTGAAGCAACCCGTGGTCGAGATAGCGATTCCGCCGCCGGACGCGCGGAGCGGCGCGCGCGCGCTCGATTTCAAGATCGAAATCGCGGGCGCCAACGGCAAGACCGACGTGAAATACGTTTTCGCGCAGTCGTTCTACCGCTCCGCGGCCAGCGGGCTCGCGGACAGGCCCACTGTATGCAGGATAGCGGCAGGCAGGCTGAAGGCGAAAGGCGACCTGAAGATAAAAGTCTTCCCGCGCAATTCGTTCGGCAAGGCCGGGCGCCCGGCGGAAGCGGCGCTTGCGCGGCGCAAGCCGCGGAGCGCAGGCTGAGGTCAGCGCAGCAGCGCGAAATTGTCGAAGATGTCCTGCGTGTAGAGCAGGAGGGTCGATCCCATCCAAGACGCGCACACGAGAAGCGTTATCGAGATGGCGATCAGTTTCACCGCGAAGCCGAGCGTCTGCTCCTGTATCTGGGTGAGGGCCTGCAGGAGCGACACGAGTATGCCTATCACGGTCGCGACGGCTATCGGTATCAGCGACAGCCGCAGCACGAGAACCAGGCACATCTTCGCGTAGTCGAGAATCTGCGCCTGGCTCATATCGCGTACCCCCTTATAAGACCCTGCACTAGAAGCGTCCAGCCGTTGACCATCACGAACAGCAGCAGCTTGAACGGAAGCGATATGGTCACCGGCGAGACCATCATCATGCCCATCGCAAGAAGGATGTTGGACACTATTATGTCGATTGCGATGAACGGCAGATACACGAGAAAGCCTATCTGGAACGCTTTCGTGAGCTCGGACACGCAGAAGGACGGCAGCAGTATGTAGAAGCTTTCAGGGTCGACCGTCGCCGGCTCGCCGTCCTTGCCCCACAGCTGTTCGGCGGTGCGCACGAAGAACGCGCGTTCGCGGTCGGAAGTGTGCCTGGAGAGCCAGTCGCGGAAAGGCTCGGCGGACTTGGCTATGATGTCGGTGTCGAACACCGTGTTGGTGGAGGCGGCGGCGTTTTCGGAAAGCGGGACCGGGACGCCCGCGGACGCGGCGCCGGCCGCGACGGTCTGCGCGCTGCGCGCGGCCAGCTCGATCTTAGCGATGTTCCACGATTCCGACGCCACTGGCGCCATTATGTAGAAGGTGAGTATCATCGCGAGCGCGTTCACCACCATGTTCGGCGGTATAGACTGCACGCCCAGGGCGTTGCGGATGAGCGACATCACGACGACGATCTTCAGGTAGCTCGTGGCTATCATCGCCACGAAAGGCAGCAGCGAAAGCCCCACGAAAAGGACTATGAGTGAAAACGGATCTGTTTCGAACATGGCTGTCGGGCGATTGCGGGTTATTCGGATGTCCGGCCCGGCGCGAACGCGCCGGCGAGGTCGGCCAGCGCCACGCGCAGCCTGGCCTTGGCGCGGTGCAGCCGGACCTTTACGAGATTCTCGGCGGCGCCGGTGAGCGCGGCCGTTTCGCGGACCGAGCGTCCGCCGATCTGGTACAGCGCGTATGTTTCGCGCAAAGCCGGCGGCAGTTCCGCGAGCGCGGCCGCCATGCGGCCGCGCAGGTATGCGGCGTCGGCCGCGAAACCGGCCGGCGGCGCCGAGACGCCGCCGGCCACGTCGCCGGCGCGGCCGGACGGAACCATGCGGCGGGAGTCGCGGACGTGGTTTGCGCGGAGGTTGCGCGCGGCGGTGAAGAGGATGGCGGACAGTCCGGCGCAATCCGCCGCGCCGGCGTCCCCGCGCGCGGCGGCCGCCTCCACGCGCGCCACGGCGTCGTGCAGGATGTCGCGCGCCGTGGCCTCGTCGGTGCCGGTGGCGACAAGCCAGCCCACTATCTTCGGGCCGGCTTCGCGGTATGCCTTTTCGAACTGAATCACGACACGGCCTCGACGAGTTTGCGTATGGTGTCCTCGTACTCGGGGCGTTCGTCCAGCCCCTGCCGCAGGAACCGGTTCACTGCGGCGTTCTTCGCTATGGCCTCGTCCGTCTCGGGGTCCGACCCGCGCTTGTATTCGCCTATTTTCAGGAGCAGCTCCACTTCGGCGTATTTCGCCAGAAGGGAACGGAGCTTCGCGGCGGCGGTCTTGTGCTCCTTGGGGATGATGGCGGACTGGCAGCGCGAGACGGACGCGAGGATGTCGATCGCGGGATAGTGGTTCATCTGCGCCAGCTTGCGCGAAAGGATGATGTGCCCGTCGAGGATGGAGCGCGTCTCGTCCGCGATAGGCTCTGTCATGTCGTCGCCTTCCACGAGCACCGTGTAAAGCGCCGTGATGCTTCCCTTCGAAGAGTTGCCGGCGCGCTCCATGAGCTTGGGCAGCTCTGAGAACACGCTGGGCGGGAAGCCGCGCCGCGTGGGCGGCTCGCCGGCGGCAAGGCCGATCTCGCGCTGGGCGCGGCCGAAGCGCGTCACGGAATCCATCAGCAGAAGAACCTTCATGCCTCTGTCGCGGAAGGATTCGGCGATGGAGGTGGCGACGTACGCGGCCTTCAGGCGCTCCATGGCGCTGCGGTCGGAAGTGGAGATCACGAGGACGGACTTCGCAAGGCCTTCGGGGCCGAGATCCTTTTCTATGAACTCGCGCACTTCGCGCCCGCGCTCGCCGATGAGCGCCAGTACGGTGACTTCGGCTTCGGTGTTGCGGATGATCTGCGCGAGAAGGGTGGACTTTCCGCCGCCCGCAGCCGCGAATATGCCCATGCGCTGCCCCTCGCCGCAGGTGAGGAGTCCGTCTATCGCGCGCACGCCGAGCGAAATCGGCTTGGATATTATAGTCCTGTCCAGGGGGGAAGGGGGATTGGCGTAGACGGGGTAGTAGCCGTCGGGGCGGAGCGGGCCTTTCCTGTCGGCGTCCATCGGCCGGCCCAGTCCGTCGAGGACGCGGCCGAGGAGATTCTTCCCCACCGGGACCATCTGCACGCGGCGTGTCGGGATGACCTCCGTTTCGGCGGATATGCCGATCATCGCGCCGAGCGCGGTGAGCAGGACCGCCTCCTTGGTGAACCCCACGACCTCCGCCTGCACTTCGATGTCTTCCCACGGGTTGCGCAGGATGCAGACCTCGCCGATCTTCACGCCGGGGACGGACGCCTTGATTATCGTTCCGACGACCTGGATGACGCGGCCTTTGACGTCGATAGGCTGCGCATCCTCCACGGCGCGGTTCAGCACCTCGGGGATATAGTCGAAGACAGTGGTCATCTGGCGATATGCCTCTTCAGCGACTTCTCGATGGCGGCGAGCTGCGTTTCCACGGAGGCGTCCGCCACGCCGGCTTCCGTTTCGAGCACGCACGCGGGGCCTTTGAGGCGCGGATCGTCCACGACGTCGAACGTTTCGACGGTCGGGTACGCGGCGCGGAGCTCGCCGACGCGCGCGCGGACGGATTCGACGAGATCGGGCGCGACCTTCAGCGTGACCTGGCGCTGCGTGCGGATCACGGCGTTCATCGTCTTGCGGACGATCTGCACCACCATCTCCTTGTCGCCGATTTCCACGACGCACGATTTCAGGGCCTTCATCACGACATCCGCCATCTTGCCCTCGACGGATTCCATGAACGCGACGGACTGGTCCACGAGGTCGAGCTTCTGCATCGCGATTTCGGTCTTGCCGTCGGCCAGGCCTTTTTCGTATCCGCGCTTCTTCTCTTCCTCGAAGGCGGCCTTGGCCTCCTCGCGGATGCGGGCGGCCTCTGCTTCGGCGGCGGCGACGATCTCGTCGGCCGTGCGCACGGTCGCGGCGTCTTCCGCCTTCACGATGCGGCTGCCGGAAGACACCTTGAAATCATGTCTGTTCACGAGGAGCATAGCCTGTACGCCTCCGGAAATCTTAGTTTTAGGAGTTTCTTCACTGCGGCGCCGGGAGCGGACCGTCCATCGCCTTTCCCGCCGCGAAGGCCGCAAAGCCTTTCGGGGAGCTTCAGCGCGACGCGCGCGGCAAGCGGGGCGGGGCAGTCGCCGAACAGCGAGAAAAGCAGTCCGGCCCCTGCGGAAAGGACATCCTCGGGCGTTTTCGCGCTATCGGCGCCGGGCGCGGCGAAAGTGTCTGCGGGGAAATACGCGGTGTATCCGAAGACGGCGGGGTAGACATCGGGCAGGCCGGCCTTCAGCGCGCGGACGGACGCGCCGTCAGTGACGCGGCGCAAGGCGCCGGCGCACGCGACGGCGCCAAGCCACGCGGCGAGCGATTCGAGGGTCGCGCCGTCGAGAAGCGCGAGCCTACTCCAGCCGTCCTGGGGGAAATCATGGAAAAAAGGCTCCACGCCGAGACGTTCGAGGACGAAAGCCCTGGATCTTGGCGTAGACAGGAGAAGCGACACGGCGGCACCGGCGGATTCGCCGTCGCGCACCGCGCCGGGGATGCCGCGCGCGACCGCTTCGAGACGCTCCGGGTGCACCTGCGGGGCGAAATTCCAGAGGAAATCGCGGACGCGCGGCCAAAGGACGCCGTTTCCGGTCAAGGCCCGGGCGGATTCGATGTCTATTTCGCTATCCACTTGCGGGAGGCTCCCTTGCGCGCTTCGAGATAACGTTCCCAGCGGGCGTCGGCCTCGCGCCCGCGGCCTGCCATGCGCAGCGCGCGCGCTTCGAGCACGGCCTGGGGGTGCGACAGTTCCGGGGGGAAATCGGCGATGCGCAGAACCTCGAGGGCGCGGCCCGGCTCGCCGCCGTCGAGCAGCATCCCGGCGAGCGCCGCGGCGACCGTCCCGTCGCGCGGATCGTCCTCGGACAAAGCCTCGCAGACGGTCCTTGCGCGCCATTCCTGCCCGTGGCGCATGAACAGCCACACGGCGGTAAGGAGGAACTGTCGCTGATCGGGAGACATCGCCCGCCGCTCCTATTTCTTCTGCTTGGGCGGCGCGTCGCGGAACACCGTGACCATTATCTTGTCGTACGACAGGCCCTCGATGGCGTTCTTGACGAGACCCTTCACCGACGGGATGATGTCGGTCACGTCGGCGTCCCACCGCGAACGTATCGCCACGGCTGCCGAAGACGGGCGCACGTTGCGCGCGAAAGGATCGTTTTCCGGCAGGACGACGTGCACGCGCGCGTCCACCACGCCGTCTATCATCGAAATCGTCTTTGCGATATCCTGGGCCAGGGCGTCCATGAAGCGTATGCGCTCCTCGCTGGGGGAGGATATCATGCCGGTCTTCTTGAACACCTCGCCGATGCCTTGGCGGGCGCGGCGCGGCAGGCCCTTGCGCTCGAGCAGGTTCACGGCGTCGGCGAACTTCGCGTCGGAGACGGTGACGTTCCACGTGCCTTCTTCGCCGGGAGTCTTGCGGCAGGAGATGCCTTCGTCCTGCAGCGCCGCCATGACGAGGTTCGCCTGCAACTCCTCGAGCCCGGAGTGGAGCGTCATCTCCTTCTCGCATCCGGCGAGCAGGAGCATCGCGCAGATCGCGGCTATCGGTGTCTTCATCGTGCGGAACCCTCCCGTCACTGGTTCTTCACCAGAGTCTGGATCGCGTTGGAGGACTTGTCGGCGACCTTGGTGACGACCTCCTGCTGGAACGAGAGGTTCGCGACCTCGTACTGCAGCTCCACAAGCTCGTGCGCGGACGGGCCGTTCATCCTGTCCAGCTGCGCGAGCGCGCGGATGCGGTGCAGGATGCCCTGGTTGTTCGCCTGGGCCATGCGCCATGCGGCGGTGGCCTCGGAGGCGAACGGCACGGGGTCGGCCTGGCCAGCGGCGTCTGGTCCGTCGACGCCCATCGCGGCCTCGAAGCGCGACACCGCGGAAGGATCCGCCACGGCTCCGGGCGCGTCCGGCCCGGCCGTCCACTGCATGGACGACGGTCCGCCGGCCGCCCTCACGGCCTCTAAAATCATCGCATCTGTCATCGGAGCAAATCCCCGGCCAACTGCGCGGCCGCCGGATCGGCGGTCTGCCCTGCGGCTTCTTCCAGCGGAGCGCGCGCCTCTGCGGCGCGGTCCATCCTGAGAAGCGCCATTCCCTTGAAAGCCTTGAGCATCGCCGCATCCGGGAAGCGCGGTATGGCCTGACGGTCGAGATAGTCGACCGCCCCCTGGAAATCGTGCCTGCTGATGCAGAGGATGGCGTACGCCGCGGGGACGGACGCCTCCTCCGGGCGGAACGATTCCAGCGCCGAGAGTATTTTCGCGGCGGACTGGAATCTGTTCTGCCCTGTCGCCATCAGGGCGACATTCAACAACAGACGCGCCTCTTCGGGCGTGATATCGAACATCAACGGAAGTTGGACGCGATCGAGTTGAGCGCGTCGCTCATGTTCTTGTTGATGTTGGTCATCGTGGTGAGCGCCAGGTTCCACATCTGCAGGTCGTACTGCAGCTGCTGCAGGTTGGCCTGGACGTCCGGGTGCTCCTGGTAGGTCTTCAGCGACTGCGCCAGGCGGTCTTCCATCGTGTTGGCCGCATTGAGCATCGCGTTGTACACCAGGTCGGTGTGGACAACGGCGTTCAGGCCGATGTTGCCGCCGTCGCCGACGCGCGCGATCGTGCTGGTGTTGTCTACGATTTCGACCTTCTGCAGGGGACTGTGTGTTGACGGTATCGCCATCTTTTTTACCTCTGTTTGTTGTTGAACGTCACCTTGCGGTCACGTTTTCCGCGCCGTTCCCGTCCACCCGGACAGTCAGGCGCAAAATCTTTCTCGCCACCGTGTTGGCCTCTTTCATGGCCTGGACCCGCTGGAACTCTTCCGGCGCGAGCCCTTGCTTCAGCGCCGCCTCCATCCGCGCGTCCAGCGCGGCGAGCGTCGCATCGTAGCGCGCCAGGGCCTCTTCGCGTCCCGGCCCGGCCAGCTCTTTCTCTATGTCCAGCAGACGCACCGGCTCTTTCACGGCTTCCATTCGACCCTCCCGGCCGCGTTCGTGAGCGTCACGCTGTCCTGTCCTATTTTCTCCACGACGTATCCTTCCAACGGCGCACCTTCCATCACGCGCCTGCCGTCCCTCATCACCAGACAGGGATACGGCACGGAAAGTATACCGCAAACCGGGAGGGAATGTGTATCTTTTTTCTTGCGGGGCTGAATTTTTTTTGCGGCCGGGGCGGTTCCGTAGACCGGGGTCTGGACCGCGGTTTCGGGCTCGGGGGCCGTCGCGTCCTTTGCCTTGGCGTCGAACGCGACGCGCGAAACGTCCACGCCGCGCAGCTTCGGAAGGTCGGCGTCGAGCGCGGAAAGCGTGCGCGACAGAGCGCCCGGCGAACGCGAAAGGCCGCCGATGGCGAGGAATCTGTTCGTGGCGGAGACGACCTTCAGCGAACCTTCGGAAAGGATGAGCAGGGCGTCGGTGGCGGCCGAACAGAAAGACTCGTCGTCGGAAAAGTCCACATCCGCGCCCGGCATGGCCTCGAACGCCTCGGCGGACGCGGCGAGCCGTTCGGCGCGCGTCTTGAAGTCGCCGCTAAGGGTATAGCGGCCGCCTTCCTCCTTCATCGAAAGGCCGTATTTCGCCGCCACGGCGGACAGCGCGGCCTTGCGCGGGTCTTCGCCGGGGCGCGGCCCGCCGGCGCTTTCCTCCGCGCCGTCCCCGGAGACGCTCCCGCGCAGTCTCTGCGCAAGCGCCTTGGCGCTGTCGCGGAAGAACAACATGGCGAGGATCGCGGCCAGCACGCAAAGCGCGGCGGCCGCAAGGCAGCCGGCGGCGCAGCCGCGGCGTTTTTTCTTTTCCGGCTTTCCGCCGTCAGCGTCCGGCGCGCCGTCCGCAGGCGGTGCGGAATCGCCGCCCGCCGGCGCGGGGGAGGGCTCCGGCGCGTCGCCTGGCGCCGGGGTCTCCGGCTTCGGCTCCTCCGCCTTCGGCCACACTAGTTCGCCCCACGCTCCGGACGCCGGGCCGGCGGCGAACGCCGTGGACCCCAGGACGCGCACGTGAAAAGGCTCGAGCGGCGCGCCGCCGGCGGTCACGCCGGAGGCCGACGCCTCGATGGAGACGGGCTCGTCCGGGAGCGTGGCGTCCGCCAGGACGATGTCGCAGTCGTCGCTCTTGCCGAGCGTCACCGCCACGCCCTCCACGAGGGCGATTTCGGCGCCCGCGTTGGGCCCCTGCACTATCTTCAGGATGAAATTCACAGCTTCAGCCTCCCGAGCGGCTGGATGTTAATCTCGGCGCTGAGCTCCTGGAACGAAAGCACCGGCAGCTCGTAATAGTCTTTTTCGATCATCTTGCGGAAGTAGCGGCGGATGTCGACCGAAACGATGACGACGGGCTTCTGCGGGATGCGCGCGAGGTCGCCGATGGTGCGCTTCACCACGGCGAGGATTGCGCGCACCGTGGCCGGGTCCATGGCCAGGTAGCTGCCGCCGGAAGTCTGCCTGACGGACTTGCGGATCTTCTCCTCCAGCGAAGGGTCCAGCAGGTACGCCGCCACCATGTTCTGCCCGCCGGAGAACTTGTAGGAGATGTAGCGGCTCAGCGAGGCGCGGACGTACTCCACGAGAAGCACGGAGTCCTTCTCCTTCTGGCCCCATTCGATGAGCGTCTGCGTGATGCGCTTCAGGTCGCGTATGGACACGCCTTCCTGCACGAGACGCTGCAGGACGTCCGTTATCTTCTGCAGCGGCAGCACGCGCTGGACTTCGCGCACCAGCTCCGGCGCCTCCTTCTCCATGTGGTCGAACAGGAGGCGCGTCTCCTGCAGCGACATGAACTCGTGCGAGTAGCGGCGCAGCACGCCGGAAAGGTGGTAGGACAGCACGCCGCCGAGGTCGAGCCAGCGCACGCCGCTTTCGTCGAGCTTCGCCTTGTGCTCCTCCGGGACCCAGCAGGTGTCGTGCCCGGAAAGGAACGGCTTGCCCTTCTCGAACGGCACGCCGGTGGCGGTGAGGTTGTCGGGGTCCTCCAGCGCGAATATGAAGCCCTTGCGCAGCGCGCCCTCGGAAACGGGAACCTCGTTCACGAGCAGCCTGTAGCGTCCGTCGGACAGCCCGGGGTTCAGCGACAGGTTGATTCCGGGGAACGGCACGCCGAGATCGTGGTACAGCGCGCGGCGGATCGACATTATCTGGTCGTTCAGCGTCTCGTAGGACAGGGCGCCGCGGATGTTGGCGTCGATGTCCACCGTCAGCGGCGTGACCATGGCGAAGTCGTCGCCGTCCTTCCGCTTCGGCCCGGGCGTGCCGCCGGACGGCGCGGCGGCCGCGAGCGGGTCTTCGGCCTTCGCCGCGCGGGCGCGCGCGATCTTCTCCTTGAGCTTCAGGCTGTAGCCGACCGCCGCCACGAACGCCGCGAGGCCGAACAGCTGGATCTTCGGGAAGCCCGGTATCAGGCCTATCGCCACGAGCATCACGGCGCCCAGCAGGATGGCCTTGGGCTGCGCGAAGAACTGGTCGATGATGTCCTGGCCGAGCGGCTTGTTGTCGACGTCGCCGACGCGCGTCACGATCACGCCGGAGGTGATCGACACCAGTAGCGCGGGGATCTGCGACACCAGGCCGTCGCCGATCGTCAGGATGCCGTATTTCGTGACCGCCCACGACGCGTCCTTGCCGTTCATGAACACGCCCACGCAGATGCCGCCCACGATGTTTATGGAAGTCATTATCAGGCCGGCGATGGCGTCGCCCTTCACGAACTTCATCGCGCCGTCCATGGCGCCGTACAGCTGCGACTCCTTGGCGAGTTCGCTGCGGCGCGCCCGCGCGGTGTCCTGGTCGATCGCGCCGGCGCGCATGTCGGCGTCGATGGACATCTGCTTGCCGGGCATGGCGTCCAGCGTGAAGCGCGCGGCCACTTCGGACACGCGCTCCGCGCCCTTCGCGATCACGACGAACTGGACGATGGTGATGATGAGGAAGATCACGGCGCCGACCACGAAGTTGCCGCCCACCACGAAATTGCCGAACGTGTATATGATTTCGCCGGCGTCGGCCTTGAGCAGGATCAGTCGCGTGGTCGTGACGTTCAGCGCGAGCCGGAACAGGGTCGTGAAGAGCAGCATCGACGGGAACGTGGAGAACGCGAGCGCGCGCGGCAGGTAGAGCGACAGCATCAGCATGACCGTGGAGATCATGAGGTTGATGGCGATCAGGAGGTCCACCATCGCCGTGGGCAGCGGTATGATCAGCAGGCCGATGATGCAGACCACCAGGAAGGCCAGCACCAGGTCGCCGAAGCGGCTGAACACGTTCGAGAAATTTACGAGATTCTTCAGCATGGCTTCAATCCGCGCTTCCCTGTCAGGTCTCCAGCAGCGACATGCGGTACCGCTCGAACAGGTCGGTGTCCGCAAGGAGCGCCTCTATCTCCGCAGCCGCCGCGTCGGCGGCGTCCGTCTTCCTGCCGCGCAGAGCCGCCGCCGCGCCGCGCGCCGCGGCCCCGAAGCCGCCCGGCGTCCTGAGCGCGGCGGTGTTCGCCGCCACGAGCGCGGCGGCGATCTCGCCGCGCACCGAATTCCCGGCGGGGAACAGTTCGTCTATCGCCTGCGTGACCGTGGTCGATCCCGGCAGGAGCGTCTTCTGCGGCTGGCCCGCCGCAGGGGAGTCGGCGATCTCGGCGAATCCGGTCTGGCCTATGCCGGTGTCGAAGCGCAGCGGCTCCGTGGTTCTCGAAACGCCGATGCTCATGCCAGGCCTCCGAACTCCCGGGCCGAGCGCCAAAGCGCGTCGAAGGCCGCGTTCACCGCGGGAAGGGTGGCTTCGCGCTCTTCCATCGCCACGGCAAAGACCGCGCGGCCGGACCGCGGCAGTATCCCGGTGCGGATCCTCGGCCCGCGCTGCGAATCCGGGTGCGCGTACGCGAGGAGCCTGCGGACCGCCGGCGGGTCGTACGGCGCCGGCACCGTCGCCGCCACCGCGAGCGCGGTTCCGGTGTATTCGAAGCGCAGCTCCAGACCGTTCTCGAACCGCGCGGCCGCGGCGCCGCGCGCGTTCAGGGAGAAGTTCCGCAGGCCCGCCGCCTCGCCGAACTGGCGCACTATGGCGTCTATCCATCCCGGCGCCGTCATGCCACGCCCTCCCTCGCGGACTCGCCGCCGTCTTCGCCGTCCGCCTCGATCGCGGTAAGCGCGTCCAGATGGTCCTGCGCCGCGTCCACAAGCCGCTGGCGGTCGCCCTCCTTCGCGAACAGGCGCGGGGACAGCAGGCGGAAGAGGCGCGTCAGTTCGCGCGCGAAATCCATCTGCGCCAGGAGTTTGCGCATTCCGCAGTCGCCTATCAGGTGCGCTATCGCGCCGGCGGCCACGAACGCCTGCTCCGTCATGTCCACCACACGCCCGGAAATCTGTTCGCCGTCCAGCAGGCACGGCTCGCCGAACTGCCTGCCCATGCGCGCCGCCAGCTGCGAGAACTGCTCGAGCATCGTCTGCAGGCTCTGCACGCAGCCGAGGTCGGTGAGTATCCGCCCGAGCGCGGCGGGGTCGATCGACGGACCGGCGGACTCCAAATCCGCGCCGCATCCGGCTATCAGGAACGAAATCGCGTCCGCGAGCCCGCCCGGCCCGCGGTTCGCCAGCAGCGACCGGAAGCAGTCCTGCGGCTTGGTGAAGCCTATCACTTCGCTGCGGTACAGGTCGCGCAGGTCCTGCATCTCGCCGGGCGTGGCGGCGCGGGCGTTGATCTCCTCCGCAAGGTTTATGCCGGCCTTGACCTCGGCGCCCTTCTCGGACATCAGCTGCGAACGCGCCTGGCGCACGAGCGAACGCAGCTCCTCTTCGCCTTCGCCGAGCATCTGCTCCAGCAGGTCCAGCATCGCGAACTGGTGGCTGGGGTCGGACGATTCCTGCGCGAGCAGGCCGAGCAGCCTGAACGGCGACACGTCCTTCCCGGAGGATATCTGCCTGCGCAGGCCCTGCGCCAGCTTGTCCAGCCTGTCGCGCCCCGGCATGTCGGGCATCAGGGACTGCCACGCCTCGAGCGCCTTTATGAACGACGCCCGCGCGCCCTGGAGCGGGCCCATCCGGCGCTCGGACACGCGCTTGGCCTCTTTCTCCTCGAACTGGAACGAAAGCTCTTCCATGGAGTCCATCAGCTCGGCCATCGGATCCTCTTCGGCCACGAGCGCGGTGCCCATCAATTCGCCGGCCTCGGCCGCCGCCGGAGCCTCCGCCGCGCGCGCCATGCCGGCCAGCTGCGCCGCCTCGGGTCCGCCCGCGAACGTCTGCCGCAGTATCTGCGCCGCGTCGAACGCCATCAGCACGCCCTCCTGCAGGAGCGCAGCCCCGGCAGCGCCTGCGGCTCGCGGGAGCCTTCCGCCCAAACCGTGCACGGGCCATGGAAGCAGAACGCGAGATTCCGCGGCGTGCGCGGAAGTATGATGTCGGCAAGCCCTATCCGCGGGCAGTGCCCGGTCGGACGGTTCCCCGTCCACGCCACGAGCGCTTCGGGGCGGACGGTCAGCGTGTCGCCGTCTTTCACCACGATGCGCAGCGTACGCCCGGCGGTCGCCGTCACGACCCACTCCGCGCCGAATTCGCTCACGCACAGCGACGCCCTCAGGCTCATCGGTATCGGCTTCAGCGCGAAAGCGCCTTTCCACGCGACGGCGGGCGCGACGAGGACTTTCGACGAAACGGCGGAGACGGGAGCCGCGCAGGGTATGTGGGTGAGGAACGGACGCCCCGAGTCGGCGCACTTCGCCTCGCCGGACGTCTCCACCAGGCAGAGTAGCGCCCTGTCGCGCAGCAGCCAGCCTTTCCTGCGGCGGCGCACCGCGCCGCCGAGGAACGCCGCAGGCTGCGCGCGGCCCATGAGCCACGAGCCCGCGCCGACCCCCGCGAATCCGCTCTCTATCGTCACCACCAGAGCCATCCGCCGCCGCTCTCCTTTTCCCCCCGCGCCTTCTGCGCCTTGCCCTCTTCCAGATTCTTGCGCGCTTTTTCCTCCCGGGCCTTGCGCTCTTTCTCCTCTTGCGCCTTCCGCGCCTTTTCGCGCTCGGCCTCTTCGCGCTTCCTGCGCTCCCGTTCGGCCTCGAGCCGCTCTTTCGAACGCGCCCTGCGCGCCTCTTCGGCGCGTTCCCTCGCCTCCATCCGGGCCAGCTCGCGCTCCTTGCGCATCTCGCGCAGGTCCTTCAGCCGCATTTCGAGCTCGAGTTTGCGGTCGGCGTTCTTCTCGTTCCGCAGCTCTTCGCGTATCGCGCGCTCCAGGCCGTCCTCTTCGGCGTCGTCGGCCAGGGACTCCTCCGTGGACAGGTCGCGCAGGCGCGTCGCCTGCAGCCGCGCGAGCGTGTCCGCGTCGAGATCCACTATGTGCGGCGTGAGTATGAACATCCTCTGGACGGTCTCCGTGCGCGTGGACTTTCCGCCGAAGAGCCATCCTATCCACGGTATGTCGCGCAGCCACGGAATGCCCCATCCCGCGGACTCTTCGATGTCGCGCAGGTACCCGGCGAGCATTATCGACTCGTCGGCTAGCACGGCGGTCTGCGTCTGGAGCGTGGAAGAGCGCGTCATCGGCATCGCATCCACGGTGACGGACTCGAATCCGCCGTCGGTCAGCTCCAGCGACAGCCACACCTGCGCCGGCATGTTCGTGTCCGCAGGCTGGACGATCCTGGGCTTGACCTGAAGCTTAGTGCCGGCGGAGACTTCTTCGAGGTTCGCCACCTCCGTGCCCACCACGCGCGCATGGTAGCTTTGGGTGTCGGTCATCTGCGCGGCCAGGTTGTTCACCGTCAGCAGCGTGGTGCGCGACATGTTGCGCGCCTTGCCTTTTTCACGCAGGGCCGTTATGGACGACGCCAGCGCGTACGAAGAGTGGATGTGCGTGAGCGCCCCGGCCAGCCCGCGCCCGGCGATTTCGGCCGGGTCGAACAGGTTGCCGGCGTTCTGCCCGGCCCCGATCCCGGAATGCCCGTGCGCGGTGGACAGCGCGAGCGACAGCTGCCAGTCCAGCGCGTCCTGCCGGTTCAACTCCACCACCGTAACCGCGATCTCCACCAGTTTCTGCGGCACGTCGAGCTGCTTCACCAGCGTTTCGTACATCGGCATGCGCGACTTCACGTCGCGCACGAGCACCGCGTTCAGCCTGTTCTCCGGGCGGATCACCGGGCGGAACGCCCCTTCCTGCATCGAACCGGCCGCCTCGTCCGTGCCGTTCGTCGTCACGGTCTCGCGCGTCTTGCCCGTGTTCGTGCCGTTCATCATCTCTTCGAGAAGCCGCGCCACGCCTTTGATCGTCACCGACGATTCGGGGCTTGCCACCTTGAACGACACGTCGTCCGCCCACGTGTTCACCAGCGGGAACATGCGCACTTCCACTTCGTTGAAGGTGCGCATCTCGCGCAGCTTGTCCGCCCTCGAAATCGTCTCGGCCACCAGCGCCACGTAGCGCGGCGGGCCGCTCACCATTATCAGCTCGTCGTTCGACGCCGTCTTCAGCGGGAAGCGCGCGTCCTCCACGCCCAGCTCCGCGAGCATGGCCCGCAGTTCGCCGGCCTTCATGTACTTCAGCTCGATGAGGACGGTCGACACTTCGCCCGCGCCGTACACGTACAGCGCCGCGCCGTCGTAGTACCACGTCAGGTTGTACGCCGCGGCTATCCGGTCCAGGAACTCCTGCGGCGGCAGGTCGCGGAAGTCGCCGGAAAACACGCCGCGCACGCTTTCGGACATCACCGCCGGCAGCCCCTGCGACACGGCGAACGAGTTCAGCGCGGCGCGCAGGTCCATGTCCCGCGCGACGAGCGAATACCCCGGCGTCTTCCACGGCGGGCCGGATCTGCCCGCCGGCGCGGCGCCGGCGCCGGATCCGGCGCACGGCAGCGCGGCGAGCGCGAGCGCCGCCAATCCTATGGCAATGTTTTTCATCGGTCAGGTCCTCGGGCCGCAGCCTGGGCTACGGGCGTATCGTCACCTCGTGCAGTTGCGGCTCCGGCTCCGCGGGCGGCTCCTCCGCCCGCGCCCGCCACCAGTCGCACGAACCGGAAAACGTCTCGAACAGCCTGCGCAGCGTCCGCGCGTCCGACGCCGCCGGCGCATCCTGCCACAGCAGCGCGCGCCCGCCTTTCCCGTCCCAGGCGAGCACGGCCTCTTCGCGCAGCATCCTGCCGGCCGCATACTCCGCCAGCGCCGGCAGGCGGTCGTCCCCGCAGTCTATCCGCAGCTCGAGCCGCAGACGGCCGCCGGCCTCCACGGCGTCGATCTCGCAGTCGTCCACGTTCATTTTGAACGACAGCGCGCCCGCGGGCGCCTTTTCCGGATATCCAATCGCCTCCAGCAAGCGTCCGACAGCCGTTTCTCGCGCCTTGCGGCTTGCGGAAAAGTCTGCAGCCTGTCTTTCCATACAGTTATCCAGCGCAGAAGTATACCAAACTCCGCTCGACATTGGCACGGAAAAAAATCGACCGGGGAAAAGGGAAAAGTCTGTTAAAAAGGAAACTCCCCTGGCGTATTTTTCTGCCGGGGAGTGCGGGGTTGGTGGGCAATACTGGACTCGAACCAGTGACCCCTACCATGTCAAGGTAGTGCTCTAACCAACTGAGCTAATTGCCCAAAGCGGAGAAGAGTGTATCAAATCGCGGTCCGGCTGTCAATCGTCATTCGCCGCGGTCGCGCGCGCGTTTTTTCAGCCATGCGGCCGCGGCCACGTCGCCGCGCAGCGCGCGCGCCTTCATGCGCCAGAACACGGCCTCGTCGTTCGACTGCGTCACGCCCCGGCCTTTTTCAAGGCATTCGGCGAGAAGCTCCATGGATTCCGCGTGGTTCCGCTTCGCGGCCTGCGACAGATGCACCACGGCGCGGAGTTCGGAAGCGGCGTCCGCCGCGCCGGGCGCGAGCAGGGCCTTGGCCGCCTCGTACCTGACTTGCGGGCTCTTGATCGCCACGGCGGCCGCGTTCAGCCACTTGGCGGCCTCCGCCGCCGTCTCCGGGGTCTGCGGCGCTTCATTCGCCAGCATCGATCCGAGGTAATACGCGCCGCGCGCCGACCCTTCCTCCGCTGCGTTGCGGATCCATTCGCGGCCTGCCTTGACGTCCTGCTTCACGAGCGTTTCGCCGTTCGTGCCGGCGGCTCCGTCCATGAGCAGCCTGCCCCATTCCGCCATTGCGTCCGGGTGCCCGGCCTCGGCGGCCGCGTGTTCGGCGCGGCATGCCGCCGCGGGATCCTTTGCGGACCCGCCCGTTCCGGCGAACCTGAAGCGGGCGAGGTTGTGCAGCGCGTCTGGATGGTCCGTGGACGCGGCGTCGATGTACGCCCTGAGCGCGCTCTTCGGCCGGGGGCGGGGCTTGCCTTTCCCGTCACGGTCGCCGATTCCGTATTCCAGGCATTTGCCGAGCAGGTTCAAGGCGGAAGGGCTCGCGCCGTGCCGGTCGGCGTCGGCGCCTTCGCGGAATTCGCCTGCGTCTTCCAGCAGCTTCACGGCGCGCTTTTCCATCGCAAGGCGCTCGCGCGGGCTTTTCGCGGACGCCGACCGGTGCAGGAGCGTCTGCGCCAGGCGCAGCTTCGCGCGCTTGTCGCCTTTGTCCGCCGCCTGCTCCAGCTTGGCGAGCGCCGATTTCACGAGGCGGTCCTTCTCCGCCGCGGAATCCGCGCTCTCCGCTTTCACGCCTTCTTCGAGCGCGTCCAGGTAGAGTTTCCACGAAGGCTCCCCGGGCTTCTTCTCCTTGGCCCGGGCGGCGAAGGCGTCGAGCGTCTCGCGGGCCGAGGCGAAGTAGGAATCGCGCGCGGCGGCGTCTATCGAAAGCGATTCCGGCGCGAACGACCTGGCCGCGGGATCCATCGAATACGTCGCGACCAGCGTCATCGCCATCGCCCGGCGGAATTTCGCGGCCGGCGGCGCGTCGCCGTCGATCTTCGAATCCGCTATCTCGCGCAGCCTGGCCGCACTTGCCCGGAAAAGGGCCGGCGAACCCGCGTCGCGGTATTCGAGGAACTGCATCAGCACGTCGCGCCCGGCTATCCGGCCGGGCGGCGTCTGCACGGCCGCGGCGGCGAGCGCCGCCATGGCCAACGCCGCGAATGCTGCGTATTTCTTCATTTCGACGCTCCTTTCGCCGCCGGAGCCGGCTTTGCGCCGTCCGCGGCCTTGCCGCCGTTCCCGCCGCGCCCCTCTTCCGCCGCCAGCCACGCGGCCGCGACTTCGTCGCCGCACGCGGCGTCGGCGCGCATTTTCCAGAGCAGCGCCTCGGACGCGGACGCTTTCACGCCCAGCCCTTCGGCGTAGCACGTCTGCAGATTCCGCATGGCCTGCACGCAGCCCTGCCCGGCGGACGCCTTGAACGCGCGGACCGCGGCCTCGGGCTCGCGCTCTATGCCCACGCCTTCCAGCAGCATCATGCCCCACGCGTTCTGCGCGTCGGGATGGCCCATGCGCGACGCCTTGTATATCATCAGGGCGGACTGGCGGTCGTCCTTCTCCACGCCTTCGCCTTTTCTAAGCGCCCATCCGTAGTTCAGCATCCCCGTGGCGCTGCCGCACCCTGCGGCCTTGCGGAACCAGTACGCCGAAGCCTTCAAGTCCGGCGCTACGTGGATTCCTTCGCGGTAGCATATCCCGAGGTTGTTCATCGCGTCCACATGCCCCAGCTCGGCGGCGGTGCGGAAGGCGTTGAACGCGGCTTCGGCGTCCCGTTTGATCCCTATGCCGGAATTCAGGCACACGCCGTAGTTGTACAGTCCGTTCATGTCGCGCATGTCGGCGGCGTGGCGGAACATTGCGCATGCGCGCGCCAAGACGGCGTTCGTCTCGCAGGCGGGGTACGTATCCGGGTTGTCCGCCACGATTCCGGCCGCCATGCGGTTCAGCGCCTGCGGATTCCCCAGCTCCGCCGCCTTTTCGAGGAGCTTGCCGTCTTTCGCCTCCATCGCGAGCAGGTACAGCACCAGCGGATTCGACGATCTTCCGGCTATGTTTTCCAGCACCGGCTTCGATTCGGCGAAAAGCCTGTCGCGCTCCTCGGGCGGGATCCTGGCCGCGCGGGGCGGGTTCGCGGCGTCGCGCGCGCACAGCGCCAGCAGGAACTTCATCAGCGGGTCCCCGCGCTTCGCGCCTTTCGCCACCGTCTCCGCCGACGCCTCGTAGCGCACCACGTCGCCGGCGGCCCGCGAATTGAGCATGTCCAGGATCGCGGAATACTCTTCGCTCTGCGCGGCCCCGCGCGCGCCAAGGGCCGCGGCGAGCGCGGCGAACGCCGCCGTCAATGCCGCGCGCACGCTCACAGCGCACCGCCTCCGAGCGGGATGTCCGTCTGCTCGCGCGTCTCGAGATCCTTCATCTTCGCCTTGCCGGCCGCCACGTCGTCCGGCCCTATGAACACGGCCTTGGCGCAGGCGCCCGCGCCGGCGCGCGCGAAAAACTGCTTCGGCTTCGCGCTGTGCAGCGACAGGTCCACGCATTCGCCGCTCTCGCGCAGCCTGCGCGCGAGCGCGACCGCCGCGTCGCGCTGCTCCGGGAACATGAACCCCACGGCCACGCCTTTGCGGGCGGCCGCGGCGTCGCCGCCGAGGCGGGCTTTCAGGAGTTCGGTCACCACCACGTCGCCGAAGCCGAGCCCGACCGCGGGCGTGGGGTCGCCGCCTATCGCCGTGAGCAGGCTGTCGTACCTGCCGCCGCCGAATATCGCGCGGAACTCCCCGGCCGTGTCGAACGCCTCGAACACGGTGCCGGTGTAGTAGGACAGCCCGCGTATCACGGATATGTCGAATACGAGCCTGTCCGCGAACCCCGCGATCTCCGCAAGGCGGAACAGCTCGCGCAGCCCGGCCACGGACTTCGAATCCGGCGACACCTTCGCCGCCGCGTCGTCGAGAGACCCTATGGCAAGTATCCCCAGCGCCGCGGCCGCGGACTGCCCGTCCAGCCCGCCGTCGCGCAGGATCGCCTCGATCTCGGCGTCGGGTATCTTGCCCCGCTTGTCCAGCGCCATGAATACGGCCTGGTGCTTCTCCGGCGGGATGCCGGAAGCCTCGAGAAGCTCGGACAGGAGCGCGCGGGAGGACACGCGGACGCGGTAGGAGTCGTCCGGCAGCCCCATCCTGCGCAACGCGTCGCATGCCGCGCCGATCACCTCCGCCTCGGCGAGGACCGACTCTTCGCCCACGATGTCCATGTTCCACTGGTAGTGCTCGCGCTTGCGGCCTTTCGTCATGCGCTCGTAGCGGAAGCACTGCGCAAGCGCGGTCCATTTCACGGGGAACGAAAGCTGCTTCTGGCGCGCCGCGACCATGCGGGCGAGGGTAGGCGTCATCTCCGGGCGCAACGCGAGCTTGCGCCCGCTCTTGTCCTCGAACATGTATATCTGGTTCGCCACCTCCTCGCCGGCCTTCCGGGCGAGAAGTGCGTACGACTCCACTACGCACGCATCGTACGGGCTGAAGCCCGCAGCGGCGCCTGCGGCGCGGAAGGCGTCGAAAACGCGGTTGCGCCACGCCATGTCTTCGGGGTAGAAATCGCGCATTCCGCGCGGAGGGTCGAAACTCGTCTGGTCTGCCATCTGCATTCTCCTGTGCGCGCCGAGTATACCAAATAGCACCGCGCTTCGGCAACGCGGCCGGAAGCCGCTCACGGCGGCAAAAGCCCAAAACCGGATGCCGCCCCGCCGCCGGCAATCACCCCGCACCGCTCCCGGATGCCGGCTGTCGCCCGGGCACCGGCTGTCGAATGTCGGCCGGCTGTCGGCTGTCGAATGTCGGCTGTCGTCCGCCCCACTGTCGGCTGTCGAATGTCGCCCGGATGTCGGCTGTCGAATGCCGGATGTCGAAAGGCACACCCTTCGCAACATGATTTCATCCGCACCGTAATCTTATTTCAAGGTTGAAGGCCTCGCGTCGGGGTGAAGGTCTCACGCAGAGGCGCAGAGAGGCCGAGAGCGCAGAGAAGCCGCCGCATCCCTGTGCGTATGGAATCTTGATTGAGGTTTCGACATCCGACATCCGACATCCCTCGCCGGACGCCCGCCGCGGCGCGTTGGGACAACGCGCCCTACCACGATGCGGCGAACCGGTAGGGCGGCTTGTCCCCAAGCCGCCGCGGCGCGTTGGGACAACGCGCGCTGTAAGCGATGTCGAGAGACATCGCGCGGGAATGACGCTTGGGCGACCGATAGCGGCGAGCCGGAGGGGAAACCGCGGCGCGGGGCCAAGCCCCCCGGACCGGCAGGGCGCGCAAATGCGACGCGCAACGCGTCTGCGGCCGACGGACGGTATTCCGTCCTAAGGATCGCAGGCCGTTGCGCCATGCAGTCGCGC
>CADCBS010000018.1:0-34526 GCA_902799715.1 uncultured bacterium
AACGTTGCGAAAGCCTAAGCCGCTGCGGACGGGGCGGGCGCACCCTCAATTCGGTTGGTGGGCGAGCGGCAACGCCGCGCAACCCACTAACCCATTACCTCCAGATTTGCGATGGCGCATTAACACCGGCGGGGGAATTTGGTATACTCCAGCGAAACCAACAGGGCCCAGACATGTTCGAAAACAAAATCTACCATAGGATCGACGCGCTGTCAGGATCGATCGCCACGCTCCGCGCCGAGGGCGTGAAATACGGAGAAGTGGCCGAGATAGAAAGCCGCGCCGGGACGTCGCTCGCCCAGACGATAAAGCTCGACGGGGAGAACGTGACGCTGCAGATATTCGAAGGCGCGCGCGGCGTGGACACCTCCGCGAAGGTGCGTTTCCTGGGCCGGCAGATGCGGATACCGTTCAGCGACGCGCTGCTGGGCCGCGCGTTCACCGGCGCCGGGAAGCCGCGCGACGGAGGGCCTTCGCTCGAAGGCTGCGGGACGATCGAGATCGGCCGCCCGTCCGTGAACCCGGCCAAGCGCGTGGTGCCCAAGAAGATGGTGCGCACCAACATACCGATGATAGACCTTTTCAACTCGCTGGTCGAAAGCCAGAAGCTGCCGATATTCGCGCGCGCCGGCGAACCGTACAACGAGCTTCTCGCGCGCATCGCGCTGCAGGCGGAGGTCGACGTGATCGTGCTGGGCGGCATGGGCCTGAAGTACGACGACTACCTAAAGTTCCGCGACACGCTCGACGAGTCGGGCGCGCTTTCGCGCACCGTCATGTTCGTGCACACGGCGTCCGACCCCGTGGTGGAATGCAAGCTCGTGCCCGACGCGTCCCTGGCGGTGGCCGAGCAGTTCGCGCTCGCCGGGAAGCGCGTCCTGGTGCTGCTCACGGACATGACGTCCTTCGCCGACGCCATGAAGGAGATCGCCATCACGATGGAGCAGATCCCCTCCAACCGCGGCTATCCCGGCGACCTGTATTCGCAGCTCGCCTCGCGCTACGAAAAGGCGGTGGACTTCGACGGCGCCGGTTCCATCACCGTGCTGGCGGTGACCACGATGCCGGGCGACGACGTGACGCACCCCGTTCCCGACAACACCGGCTACATCACGGAAGGACAGTTCTACCTGCGCAACGGCCGCATCGAGCCGTTCGGCTCGCTCTCCCGCCTGAAGCAGCAGGTGAACAAGGACACGCGCGAAGACCACCGCACCATCATGGACGCGATGATCAAGCTGTATTCGTCTTACAAGGAGACGGCGGAAAAGCAGTCGATGGGCTTCAAGATGTCGGCATGGGACGCCAAGCTGCTGAAATACGGCGAAGCGTTCGAGAAAGGCATGATGGACCTGGCGGTGAACATTCCGCTGGAAGAGGCGCTCGACCTGGGCTGGAAGATACTTGCGGACTGCTTCGACCGCTCCGAGGTCGGCATACCGTCCAAGCTCAGCGAAAAATACTGGCCAAGGAAGAACGGCTGACGCCGCAAGGCGAAGGCGGAACGGACAAGGAGACGGCGCGGCATGGCAGATTCGCTTCCCGTTTTGGCATCGGTTTTCGGCGAGGAGAACGCAGAGGCGTGTTTCGGGCTCGTGCGCGCCTTTTTCGAAAAGCCGCCGCTGTTCGGCCCGCGCGCCGTGTTTCTGGTCTACGCGCCCGGGACGATAGACGATCCGGCAGGGCTGTGCAGGAGCCTGGAGGCCGAGGCCGCCGCCGCTCTTCCAGACTGCGGATCGACGTCTTTCCGCGCCGTGATGAAAGGCGATCCCGGGTTCGAGGAAATCGCGAAGGACGTCCTGTGGTTCGATCTCGAGACCGGCGAGGCTTTCCCGCCCGAGCCGCGCAAGCTGGGGTTCAAGAACGCCAAGGCCGCCGCGCCGGCCGCGCCCGCGCGGCCGCAGGGCGGCCCGCCGCCCGGAATCGGGCTTGACGACAACGACATTCCGACGCTCGTGATCGGCAACCCGGACCGGCGGAAGGAGAAGAAGAACCCCATCCCCGTGGCGCAGATAGTCAAGGGCGTGGCCGGCGTGGTCGCAATAGCGGTGGCGGCGTGGTTCGCGATAGACTTCTTCAAGTCGCGGGAAGAGGCCGAGGAAAACAAGAAACAGGCGGCGCAGGCGCGCAGGCTCGAGCGCGAGCGCAAGCGCGCGGCCGAAGACGCGGCGCGCGAAGAGGCGCGCAAAGAGGCGGCCGCTAAGAAGGCGAAGGCCGCGGCGGAGGCGGAGCAGGCGCGCGCCGCCGAGGAAGAGAAGGCAAGGGCGGCCGAAGAGGAAAAGGCGGCGCAGGGCCAGACCGCGCAGGAAGACGGCGGCGGGGCGGCCGGAGAGAAGTCCAAGCAGAACCCCTTCCCCGAAGGCAAAGGCCCGAGGCTTTTCTCCGACCTGACCGACGCGCTCGGCACGAAGCCGTTTTCGTGGATGGACGGCGTTCCGGCCGGAGACCGCCCCGACGCGCTTCCCGCAGGGAGCGTCTGGTGGTGCGTATTCCCGGACGATCCGGCCAACAGGCATGCGAAGCCCACGATCCTCCGCATAACGGCCGGCGAAGACAAGCCGAAGGCGATAACGGTAATCGTTGACGGCAAGGAAGGCCACAACCTGAAGTACGCCGATTTCAAGAAGCTCCGCGCGTCAACGCCGCACGTGGAGCTGTTCGAGGAGTCGGGGTACGTCTGCGGAGCGCCGGACAAGGTGTTCAGGCAGGAGTACGAGCCGCCGTACAACGCATCCTTCTGCGCGGCCAAGATCGACCTTGGCGAAGGCCTGTACGCGGTGTTGCGCAGCGCAGGCTCCGGCACGAAGTCCAAGACCGGCGAGCTCGAGTGGGACGTGACGTTCAAGTACTGCGACCCCAAGCCGCTCGGCTTCACGGCCACTTTCGACCGCGACGTGACGTACCGCGACGTGCTTACGGCGATACGGGACTTCCGCGACGGCGTGCTGCGCGACCTCCGCGACCAGGAGAAGCCTGCGGACGGGGCGGACCCCGCGCAGCAGGCTGGCGGCCAGGCGCGCAAACCCGCGCAGACCCGCTCCAACACGTCGTTCTCCGGCGGGCCGGCCAGGCACAAGTCAGGCGCCGGCTTCGGCGGTTCGAAGTCCGGCTTCGGCGGGGCGCGTTCCGGCTTCGGCGGCGGCAGGCGCGGATCGTCCGGCATGAGATCCTCCGGCCGCACGGGGCTTGGCGCGGGAACGTCCACCGCCGCTTCCGGCGGCGCCAAGACGCCGGCGAAGCAGGATGCGGCCGGGGACCAGGCGGCGAAGCCGAAGACTTCGCTGCAGCTTGCCGAGGAGAACGCCTCCAGCACGGCTATCGAGCGCGACATACTCGCCGGCAAAATCACCTTCAAGAGGCGCGTGCCGGGCGGACGGTAGCCCCGTCCCCGCGCCGCGCGCCGCACATGGCAACACACCACGGATACCGAAATGTCTGAAACGAGAGTCCGGTTCGCCCCCTCCCCCACGGGCAAGGTCCACATAGGCAACATTCGCGCCGCGATATACAACTGGCTGTACGCGCGCCACACCGGCGGCAAGTTCCTTCTGCGCATAGAGGACACCGACCTGGAGCGTTCCACGCCGGAGGCGATCCGCGCGCTCCTGGAATGCATGGAGTGGCTCGGGCTGGACTGGGACGAAGAGACGTTCTACCAGACGCGCAACGCGAAGCGCCATCTCGAGTGCGCGGAAAGGCTGATGGCCGAAGGGCGCGCGTACAAGGTGGAGAAGACGTCGCGCGACGGCAAGACCGGCGAGGTTGTGATGTTCAGGATGCCGAAGGAAGGCACGATAGAGTTCGACGACATCGTGAAAGGGCACATGGCGAAAAAGGCGGAGGACGTCCAGGACTTCGCGATCGTGCGGTCCGACGGCTCGCCGATATTCCATCTCGCCAACGTGGTGGACGACATAGACCAGCGCGTCACGCACGTGATCCGCGGCGACGACCACGTGGAGAACACGTTCAAGCACATCGAGCTTTTCAAGGCGCTCGGCGCCCCGGTTCCGCGCTACGGGCACCTTTCGATGATCGTGAACCAGCAGGGCAAGCCTTATTCCAAGCGCGACGGCGCGGCGTTCGTGGGCGAGTTCCGCGAGCAGGGGTATCTGCCGGGCGCGCTGTTCAACTACCTGCTGCTGCTCGGCTGGAATCCTGGCGACGAGCGCGAGGTCCTGACGCGTGAGGAGATGGTGGAGCTGTTCGACCTCGAGAAGGTGCACGTGACCGCCGCCAAGTTCGACATCAAGAAACTCCAGTGGATGAACGGCGAGTACATACGGCGCGCCCCCGCGGAGGAGTACCGCCGCGAGATGGAGGCGCGGCTCGCCGCCGCCGGCCTTCCGGCGCAGGGCGCGGACCTGGACGGCATCGCGCGCCAGCTCCAGCCGCGCACGAAGTTCTATTCCGAAATCCCCGGCAACTGCGCGTACTTCTTCACGGAGGACTATCCGTTCGATCCGAAGGCGACGGAGAAACGCCTGAAGAAAGACGGCGTGCCGGAGCTGCTCGAAAGCCTCGCATCGAAGTTCGAGGCGTTGGATCCGTTCGACGCCGCGTCCGGCGAGGCGATGGTGAAAGAGCTGTCCGCCGGGCAGGGCATGGGGCCGTGGGTGCATCCGATCCGCGTGGCGGTGTCCGGCCGCGCGGAAGGTCCGGGGCTGTTCGAGATGCTCGAGCTCCTGGGCCGGGAAAAGACGGTCGCGCGCCTGCGCCGCGCCGCCGCGCGCCTGCGCGAAGGGACGCTTTGAGGAAAGACGCCATGGATGGCCGAGCGCACGCCGCGACAGACCCGCGCCCATGCTGGGACGAATATTTCATGGGCATAGCGCGCGTGGTGTCGTCGCGCTCCAACTGCTCCCGCCGCCAGGTGGCCGCCGTGATAGTGAAGGACAACCACATCCTGTCCACCGGCTACAACGGCACGCCGCGCGGCACGCGCAACTGCTTCGACGGCGGATGCCCGCGATGCGCGGGCGAAGCGCCTTCGGGCAAGGGCCTCGACGAATGCCTGTGCGTGCACGCCGAGCAGAACGCCATCTGCCAGGCGGCATACTACGGAGTGGCCGTGCAGGGGGCGACGATCTACGTGACGATATCGCCGTGCCTGACGTGCGCGAAGCTCATAGTCAACGCCGGCATACGCGAAGTCGTGTACGGGGGCGACTACTCGTTTCTCGAGACCGTGCGGACGATGTTCGCCGAAGCCGGCGTGAGATGCCGCCGCTTCGGCGCGCCCGAGGACGCCTCCGAGGGGAAGAATCCCGGCCCGGACCCTTCCGGGACGGAAAACAAAAAGGAAAAGCAATGAGAAAGAAGATAATAGCCGGAAACTGGAAGATGAACGTCAAGCCGTCCGAGACGGCCGCGCTCGTGAAGGCGATCGCCGAAGCGGTGAAGGACGTGCAGAACGTAGACGTGGTGTGCTGCACGCCAGCGATCGACGTTCCCGCGGCCGTGGCCGCCTGCAAAGGCACGAACGTGCATCCCGGCGCCGAGAACGTCCACTGGGAGCAGTCCGGCGCGTACACGGGCGAAATCTCCACCGGCATGCTCCTTGACGCCGGCGCGGAGTACGTCATCGTGGGCCACAGCGAACGCCGCCAGTATTTCGGCGAGACCGACGAGACGGTGAACAAGCGCGCCCGCGCGGCGATCGCCGCCGGACTTGTCGCCATCGTCTGCGTGGGCGAAACGCTCGAGGAGCGCGACGCCGGAAAGCTCGTCGAAGTCATCGAGCGCCAGATGAAGACCGGCCTGAAGGACGTTACGGCGGCCGACTGCGCCAAGCTCGTGATAGCGTACGAGCCGGTGTGGGCGATCGGCACCGGCCGCACGGCCACGCCCGACCAGGCGCAGGAAGTCCACGCGCTCATCCGCAAGACCCTCGCCGGACTCGTCGGCGCCGAGGCGGCCGAGACGGTACGCATCCAGTACGGCGGCTCGATGAAGCCCGGCAACGCGGCCGAGCTTCTCGCCAAGCCGGACATCGACGGCGGCCTGATCGGCGGCGCCGCGCTCAAGGCCGATTCCTTCGCGGCCATCATAGCGGCGGCGAAGTAGCCGCGCGCGTAAGGTCCGTTCCGGGGGCGCGGCGCGCCGCGCCCGCCCCCGTTCTTTTTTTCACGGGGTATCCGCCATGATGGAATTCAGGAATCTTCTTTTCCGCGGCCGCGCGGTGGACCTGTCCACGGACGGCGGACGCATATCCGCGATAACGCCGTCGGCGGCGTCCGGGCCGCCACGCTTCGTCCTGTCGCCTGCGTTCTACAACACGCACACGCATCTCGCGATGAGCCTGCTGCGCGGCTATGCGGACGACATGCGCCTGATGGACTGGCTGCAGAACCGCATCTGGCCGCTCGAGGCGCTGATGACGCCGGAGGACGTCTACGCCGGGACGCGGCTGGCCATCGTGGAGATGGTGCATTCGGGATGCGTGTTCGCGAACGACATGTACTGGTTCGCGCCGCAGGTGGCGCGCGCGGCCGCCGAGGCGGGCATCCGCTGCGCGGTGTCGATCCAGACGATCGAAACCGGCGGCCCAGGGAAGAACGATCCGCGCAACATAGAAAGCAACCGCGCGCTGGAGTCCCTCCCCCGCGACCCCTCGTCCGCCCGCGTCTTCGCCGTCTACGCGCCGCACGCGGTGTACACGGTGTGCCCGGAAACGCTGCGCGAGACGGCGGCGCGGGCGCGTTCCGAGAACGCTTTCCTGCACGTCCACGCGTCCGAGACGGCCGCCGAAGTGTCGGACTGCGAAAAGAAGCACGGGTGTTCGCCCGTGGCGCTTCTCGGAAAGACTGGCTGCCTGGGCGAGAGGACGGTGCTTGCGCATTGCGTGCATCTTTCGGACGCCGACATTTCGCTGATCAAGGATTCGGGATCCGTCATAGCGGAGAACGCGCAGTCCAACATGAAGCTCGCGAGCGGGATGTTCCCGTACGCGCGCGCCGCCGGCGCGGCCCGCTGCAGGCATTCGATCGGCACCGACGGCGCGTGCTCCAACAACTCCCTTTCGATGTTCGCCGAAATGAAAGCCGCCGCGCTCCTGGCGAAAGTCGAGAGCGGCGATCCGGTCGCCGCCTCGGCCGGAGAGATATTCGCGGCGGCCACGCGCGGCGGCGCGCAGGCGTTCGGCCTCGACGCCGGCGAAATCCGCGAAGGCGCGCTCGCCGACTTCATCCTGCTGCGCGCGGACGATCCATGCTTTTCGCCCGGCTTCGATTTCGACAGCGACATGGTCTACGCCGCGTCGCATTCGTGCGTGGACACGGTGGTGTGCGACGGGCGCATCCTGATGCAGGGCGGCAAGATTCCCGGCGAAGAGGAGATAGTCGAAGAGGCTCGCCGCGCGGCGGCGGCGCTGCGCAGGCGGGCGGGAAGGTGAACGCCCCCGGGGAGGAGGCTTCCGCCGCGCCCGTGGATGCGCACTGCCATCCCGGCGCGCCGCGGGACGGCATGCGCTTCGTGTGCGCGGCGGGTCTGGACGACTGGCCGGACGTCTCGACTGCGGGAGAGGAAGGCGACTTCGCGTTTTTCGGAGTGCATCCGTACCATGTGCAGGACGTCGTGAACGTCGGCGGCATCGCCGGCACCCTGCGCACGCAGCTGTACACGCATCCCGGCGCGGGAGTGGGAGAGATCGGCATGGACAGGCTCCGCTTCAGCAGGTCGGCCATGCTTCTGCAGCGTCCGCTGTTCGCGGCGCAGTTGGAAGTCGCGGCGGAGCTGGGGCGCGCAGTGGCCGTGCACGGCGCGAAGGCGTGGGGCGAGACGCTGCGGGAAATCGCGCCGTACGCGGGCAGGCTGCCCGCGATCCTCTTCCACGGTTTTTCGCGCGCCGGCGGCCTCGTTCCGGAAATCGCGGCGATGGGCGGGTATTTCGGCGTAGGCCCTGCGGTGCTCAACGAAAACGCGGTGAACTACCTGCGGCTCGTGCGGACCCTCCCCCGCGACAGGATCCTCGCGGAGACGGACGCGCCGCGCGGAGACGGAAAGCCCGCGCCGCGGATCGGCCAGGTCGCAGCGGGAGTGGCCGCGGCCCTCGGCGAAGACGTCGCGGCTACGGCGGAGCTCCTCGCGGCCAACGCCGCCGCGTTCGTCGCCCGCGCGCGGCGAGGCTGAGCGGAAGACAGGCGCGGGGACGAAAAAAGCGCGCCCTTGCGGACGCGCTTTCAACATCGATCGGCCTGCGATGTCACTTCTTGGCAGGCTTCTTGGCGGGCGCTTTCTTCGCGGGCGCCTTCTTGGCGGCAGGCTTCTTTGCAGGAGCCTTCTTCGCGGGAGCCTTCTTGGCGACAGGCTTCTTGGCGGGCGCCTTCGCGGCAGGCTTCTTTGCAGGAGCCTTCTTGACGGCAACCTTCTTGACGGCAACCTTCTTGGCGGGCGCCTTCTTGGCGGCTGGCTTCTTTGTAGGAGCCTTCTTCGCGGTCTTAGGTGCGGCTTTCGTGGTCTTGGCCATTTTATTCTTCCTTGTTTGTTTGGCATGCGGCCGACGGCGCTGACCGTCTCCCAACCGCATGGAGTGAATGATACATAATTTTCATGGAAATGCAAGCCCATTTTTTTTGCAAAATGCTTCAGCGCCGCGCAAATGGCGGCTCCGCTTTGATATAATTGTCGGCATGTTCCGCCGCGCGCGCCGCCGCACCGAAGCGCCGCGCGTGCAGTAGCGGCGGCAAAGACGACATGGGATACCACATGAAACCACTGATTGCGGCGGCCGCTTTCGCGGCTGCGGCGGCTTGCGCGGCGCAGAAGCCTGCCGCGCAGAAGCCTGCGCCGCCCCCGGCGCCGGAAAACGTGCCGGAGCTGATGACGGCGTCATCCGGGGCGAAGATCGAGACCGCCGCCGCCTGGGAGAGCGTCCGCGCGCCCGAACTGCTGTCGCTCTTCGCGCGCGAGGAATACGGCGTGCGGCCGGCCGCGGCGGAGGACCGCTCGCGCACGGGCTTCGCGGTCGTGGACGAGCGCGAGGCCATGGGCGGGGCGGCGGTGCGCAAGATCGTGGAGATAACGTACAAAGGCCCGTGCGGCGAACTGAAGTTCCGCGCGACGGCGTTCATCCCGAAGTCCCCGCGGAAGGTTCCGGCGTTCCTGCTGATATGCAACCGCGACCCGAAAGAGAACATCGACCCCGACCGCGCGGCCAAAAGCGGATTCTGGCCGGCGGAGGAGATCGTGGCGCGCGGATACGCCGCGATCGCGTTCTGGAACGGCGACATCGCGCCGGACGACAGGAAGGCCAGGTTCAGTAAGGGCGTGTTCCCGTGCGTCGAGGCGGCGTCGGCGAGAAAGGCCGATTCGTGGGCCGCGATCTCGGCGTGGGCGTGGGGCGCGTCGCGCGTGATGGACTGGATAGAGACCGAGCCGCTGATCGACGGCGCGCACGTGGCGGTGGCGGGCCATTCGCGCGGCGGCAAGACCGCGCTGTGGGCCGGCGCGACAGACAGACGCTTCGCGATGGTGTGCAGCAACAACTCCGGCTGCGGCGGCATGAAGCTGAACCACATCCGGCTTCCGAGGTCCGAATCGATAGCGAAGATAACGCGGTCGTTTCCGCACTGGTTCTGCAGGAACTTCTCGAAGTACCGCGGAAAGGAGCGGACGATGCCTTTCGACCAGCACGAGCTCGCCGCGCTGATCGCGCCGCGGCTGCTGGCGGTCGCAGTCGCCACGGAGGACCACTGGAGCGGGCAGGCCGGCCAGTGGCACGCGTGCCGCCTTGCTGGCCCGGCATGGGAGCTTTACGGGAAGAAAGGCCTCGCGGCGGACGAGCCTCCCGCGCCGGGCGCCGCGCGGCAGGAAGGCTGCATCTCGTACCACGTCCGCCAGGGCGTGCACGATCTCACCCCGTACGACTGGGAAAGGTATCTCGATTTCGCCGACCTCCACGGCTGGCGCGGAAAACAAACCACACGAAAGCGCCTGGAGCCGCCGCGGGCGGCCGGGCGCAAGAACAAAGGAGATTGACATGAAACCCACACTGCTCGTCCTCGCGGCCGGAATGGGATCGCGCTACGGCGGCCTGAAGCAGGTCGACCCCGTAGGGCCTTCCGGCGAGGCGATACTCGACTACTCCGTGTTCGACGCGCACCGCGCCGGCTTCGGCAAGGTCGTGTTCGTGATACGCCGCGACTTCGAGGCCGAATTCAAGGAGAAGATCGGCAGGAAGTACGAAGGCCTGGTCCAGGTGGAGTACGCGTATCAGGACATCGCGGACCTGCCCGGCGGCCGCGCCGTGCCGGAGGGCAGGACGAAGCCGTGGGGCACGGCCCACGCGATACGCGCCGCGAGGGACGCCGTGAAAGAGCCTTTCGCCGCGATCAACGCCGACGACTTCTACGGCCGCGACGCGTTCGCGCGCCTGTCCGGATTCCTGTGCGGCCCCGCGGCGGAGGCGGCATCGCCCCTGCGCTTCGCGATGGTCGGCTACAGGCTCGACAACACGCTTTCCGAAAACGGTTCGGTCGCGCGCGGCGTGTGCAGCGTCTCGCCCGAAGGCCGCCTGCTGGGCGTGAAGGAGATGACGAAGATAGTGCGCGTCCCCGGCGGCGCCGAGAACCGCGAAGACCCCGCGGCGCCGGTCCCGCTTTCCCCGGACGTGCGCGTGTCGATGAACCTGTGGGGCTTCTCCCCCGCGCTGTTCGACGCCCTTGAAAAACGCTTCCCCGCCTGGCTCGACGCCCACGGGACCGAGCCGAAGGCCGAGTGGTACATCCCGTTCGTGGTGGACGAGATGATCCGCGAGGGGCTTGCGCAGGTGGACGTGCTGCCCACGGAAAGCCAGTGGTTCGGCGTGACGTACCGCGAGGACAAGCCGTCTGTGGTCGCCTCCATCCGCGCGCTCGTGGACAAGGGCGAATACCCCGCCGCGCTTTTCGCGAAGTGAACGCCGCACGGAATGCGTTCGCGCGCGTCCTCGACGCGCTGTGGCCGCGCCGGTGCGAGTCGGGCGGCTGCGGCAGGCGCGTGGACAGGCCGGGCAGGCTGATCTGCTCGGCCTGCTTCGACGCCCTGCCGTTCGCGACCGGGCCTGCCTGCATGAAATGCGGCAGGATATTCCCCGGCGCGGACACGTGCGAATTCACGTGCGAGGCGTGCGCAAAGGCGCGCGGGCGGATAGACCGCGCGTGCCACGCGGCCGGCTACGAAGGCCCCGTGCCCGCCCTCGTGAAGACGTTCAAGTACGGGAACGGGTGGTGGCTCGCGCAGGATCTCGCGGACATGGTGGAAGGTGCCGTGCGGTCGCGCCTCCCCTGGCACGATATCGACGCCGTCGTGCCCGTTCCGCTCCACACGCTGCGGCAGCGCGCCCGCGGCTACAACCAGTCGTGGCTCATCGCGTCCGGGCTCGCGGAGCGGCTCGGCCGCGCCGCGCTGGAGCACGGGCTGGTCCGCACGCGCGACACCGGGCACCAGGCCCGCCTGCCGCGCGAAGGGAGAATGCGGAACGTGGAAGGCGCGTTCGCCGCGCCGCGCCCGGAACTCGTCCGCGGCAGGACGCTGCTTCTCGTGGACGACGTGTCCACCACGGGGGCCACGCTCGAAGAATGCGCACGCGCGCTGAAGGATGCGGGCGCCGTGCAGGTGTGGGCGGCCACGGTGTGCAGCCGCTCGCAGGACGATGCGGCGTGACCGCGGGTTTCCGGGGCTTCCGCATCCATTCGGGGAATCAGTCGCAATGAAACTGGGAAAAGGGGCGGCTTCGCGCCGCGCGGCGATCTACGCGCTTTCATGCTGGCTCGAAACTGCGTCCAGGGCGTCCTCCCCCGGGCCGCTCGTGCCCGACGGCCTGGCGGAGGCGGAAGAGCGTCCGTTCGTGCAGGACATCGTCTATACCGCGGTGCGGATGCGCCGCGCCGCGGATTTCATCATATCGACGCTCGTGCCGCGCCCGCCGCGCGGCGAGCTCCACGCGATACTCCTGTGCGGGCTCGCGCAGATTTTCTTCATGCGGGCGAAAACGCCCGATTTCGCGGCGGTGAACGAAACCGTGGCCGCGGCGAGGGCGACAGGCAAGTCCGCCGCCGGATTCGCGAACGCGGTCCTGCGCAACGCCCTGCGGCGCCGGGCGGAAATTGAGGCCGCGCTCGCGGCGGCGCCGCCCGCCGTGCGCGAGTCGTTCCCCGACGCTCTCGTGCGCCGCTGGACGGAGCGCTTCGGGCCGGAGCGCGCGGCCGCGATATGCGCTTCGATGAACGCGCCTGCGGACGTATGGATAGCGCGGCCGCCGCCGGACGGCTATTCGAAACTCGGGCGCGGAATGCGCGTCGAGGACGTTCCGGGATTCGCGGAAGGGCGTTTTATCGTGCAGGATCCCGCCACTGCGCCCGCCGTGGAGCTGCTCGGCGCAGGGCCGGGGATGGAAGTGCTGGACTGGTGCGCAGCACCCGGCGGGAAGTCCGTGCAGGCGCTGTGGCGGCTCGGCGGATCGGGGCGGCTCGTGGCGTGGGAGAAAAACCCCGCGCGCCGCGTACGCCTGGTCGAGACGCTTTCCCGCGTCGCGCCCGGGGCGGCGAACTGGTCCGTCCCGGACGAGGCTCCGCAGGACGCCGTTTTCGGGCGCGTCCTGGTTGACGCGCCCTGCTCCAACACCGGGGTCCTGCGCCGGCGCCCTGACGCGCGCTGGCGGTGGAGCGAAAAGAAGCTCGGACGGCTCGTCGCGCTGCAGCAGGAAGTGCTCGACGAAGCGTCGCGCCGCGTGGCGCCCGGCGGGACGATGGTCTATTCCACCTGCTCCATCGAGCCGGAGGAGAACATGGAGGCGGCGGAGAGGTTCGCCGCCTCGCATCCGGACTTCTCCATCGCCGCCTCGCGCGAAACGTTCCCGGACGATCCGGGCGACCGCGACGGTTCGTTCGCCTGCGCGTTCGTCCGCCGCGGCTGAAGCCCGGCCCTTGCGCCGGGCGCCGGGCGCGCGGTTTCGTTTGCCACAAGGCGTTCCGTATGGTAGAATATCAAGAGTTTCGCAGAAACGGCTGGAGGACACCATGGTAGATTACGAAAAACAGTTCGAAGAAGCATCTTACACCGCAACGCAGGCGAAGGCCGCCGTCGCGGTGTTCCCGCTCGTGTATGGCTGGATGTGCGCGGCGCTGGCGCTTTCCGGCGGAGTCGCGTGGTACGTACTGGCGTCCGGGCTGTGGAAGTCGATATTCTCCGTGCCGTACATGTTTCTTGGATGCATAATCGGCGAAATAGTCCTTGTCATCGCGCTTTCGGCGGCCATAAGGAAAATCCCGTACGCCATGGCGGTGGCGGTGTTCACGGCATACGCCACGCTCAACGGGCTCACGCTGAGCGTGGTCGGCCTTGCGTACGAAATCACGACGATACAGCAGGCGTTCTTCGTGAGCGCCGGGATGTTCGGCGGGCTTGCGCTGTACGGTACGTTCACGAAAGCCGACGTTTCGGGGGTCGGCTCGTTCTGCGGCATGGCGCTGTGGGGCCTCATCCTCGCGTCGGTCGTGAACCTCTTCGTCGGTTCCGGCGCGCTCGACTGGGTCGTGTGCGTGGTGGGCGTGGCAGTGTTCTGCGGGCTGGCGATGTGGGACGCGCAGAAGATCAGATATCTCGCCGCGGCGTCTGCGGAGATGGACGCCACGGACGTCCGCAAGGCGGCCCTCATGGGTTCGCTCGAGCTGTATCTCGATTTCATAAACCTGTTCCTGTACCTGCTCCGCCTGTTCGGCCGCAGGCGCTGAACGCGCCGATGGCGCAGGGACGGTCGGCTTCACCGGAGGAAGAACCAAGATGGCAGATTCCAACAATGCGCAGAAGGCGCAGAATTTCGCGAACCGGGGGCGCCAGGCGCTGGAAGCCCGCAACTTCGCGTTCGCCGTGGAGATGCTCAAGCAGGCGGTCGAGGCCGCCCCGGACGCCATAGAGTACAGGAAGCTGCTTCGCACGGCCGAGGTGGCGCTGTTCCGCACGAAGCCGCCGAGCGCGCTGTCGCTGAAGATGCAGGGGATGGGCAGCTACTTCCAGCGGCAGAAGATACTGTCGCTCGCCAAGAAAGGCAAGGGCGACGAAGCCATCGCCGAGGCCGAGAAGCTGCTGGAGCAGAATCCGCTGAACCCGGATTTCATCGAATGCGCGGTGAAGGCGGCGGAGGCCGCCGGCAAGCCCGAGATAGCGCTCGTCTCCATCGAGGCCGCGAGCGCCGCCAACCAGGGCGACGCCGGACTGCTGGAGCGCGTGGCCATGTACTACATGACGGCGCAGGACTACGCCAAGGCGCGCGACGCGTACGCGAAGCTCGTGAAGCTGCGCCCGCAGGACCAGCGCGTGCTGCAGCTCTTCAAGAACGCCGAGGCGCAGGCGACGATCAACAACGGCTGGAGCGGGGCCGGGAAGCGCGGCTACGGCATCGAGCAGCTGCTCGCCAACAAAGAGCAGGCCCGGAAGCTCGACGCGGCGAACAAGGCGGTGGTGACCGGCGGCGACGCCGACATGCTGATCGCCGAGGCGCGCGCCAAGATCGAGAAAGAGCCGAACAACATAAACTACTACCGCGCGCTCGCCCGCATATACGTGCAGAACAAAATGTTCGCGCAGGCGATAGAGACGCTGGAGGCCGCCCGCGCGATAAACTCCACCGACCCCGAAATCGACCGCACGCTCTCCGCCGTGCGCACGCAGGACTACGAGTTCCGCGTCGACGCCCTGCGCAAGGAAGGCCGCGGGGAAGAGGCCGACGCCCTGCAGATGGAGATGAACCAGTTCGTGTTCGACGATCTCGCCGAGCGCGTGGGCCGCTACCCCAACGACCTGAAACTGCGCTACCAGCTGGGCATACAGTACTACACCTACGGCTATTACGACGATGCCATGGAGCAGTTCCAGCTGTCGCAGAAATCGCCCAAGGAGCGCGTGAGTTCGCTGTACTACCTGGCCATGTGCTTCCTGCAGAAAGGGCAGCGCGACATGGCGGTGATGCAGCTCGAAGCCGCCCGCGACCAGTTGCAGACGATGGACGACCTGAAGAAGAAGGTCGTGTACCAGATCGGGCTGTGCGCCGAGGAGGCCGGCGACATCGAGAAGGCGTACAACTGCTATCGCGACGTCTATTCCGCCGACGTCACTTTCGAGGATCTCGGCGAAAGGATGCTGAAGATCAGCAAGATGCGCGAAGGGGGCAACTGACATGGCCGGCGAAGACGGTTTCAAGGACAAGACGCTTCTGATAACCGGCGGCACCGGGTCGTTCGGCACCGCCGTGCTGAACCGCTTCCGCGGCAAGTTCGCGGAGATACGCGTGTTCTCCCGCGACGAGAAGAAGCAGGACGACATGCGCCACCAGTACAACGATTCGTCGATAAAGTACTACATCGGCGACGTGCGGGACCCCCGCTCGGTGGACGACGCCATGGGCGGCGTGGACTACATCTTCCACGCCGCGGCGCTCAAGCAGGTTCCGTCGTGCGAATTCTTCCCGATGCAGGCCGTGCAGACTAACGTGGTGGGCACCGCGAACGTGCTCGACTCCGCCGTGCGCAACGGCGTGAAGCGCGTGGTGGTGCTCAGCACCGACAAGGCCGCGTATCCGATAAACGCCATGGGGCTTTCGAAGGCGATGATGGAGAAAGTCGCCGTGGCCAAGGCCCGGACGCTCGGAAGCCACGCGCGGACCGTGATCTGCCGGACTCGCTACGGGAACGTGATGGCGAGCCGCGGCAGCGTGATACCGCTTTTCCTCGACCAGATAAAGAACGGGCGCGACATAACGGTGACCGACCCGAACATGACGCGCTTCATGATGACGCTCGAAGACGCGGTGGACCTGGTCCTGTACGCGTTCGAGAACGGGACGAACGGAGACCTCTTCGTGCAGAAGGCGCCGGCCTGCACTCTCCAGACGCTCGCCGAGGCGCTGATCGCGCTGACAGGCGCGAAGTCGCATATACGCACCATCGGCACGCGCCACGGCGAAAAACTCTACGAAACGCTCGTGACGCGCGAGGAGATGGCGGATTCCGAGGACCTCGGAAGGTACTACAGGATAGCCGCGGACAACCGCGACCTGAACTACGACAAGTATTTCCACAAAGGGCGCACCTCGGCGTCGGCCGCGACCGACTACAATTCGCACAACACGGAGCGCCTCGACGTGGAGGGGATGAAGAAGCTCCTGATGCGGCTTGAAATCGTGCGGGAAGCGATGGCATGAACGCCGTGCCGCGCGAACCGGCGGAGACGCCATGCGCAGTCTCGCGCGACGCGCGCGGCGCGGTGTGCCACTGCAACGCATTCGACATGTCGCCCGTGCGGCGGTTCTACGCGATTTCCAATTCCGCGGAGCGCCCCGTCCGCGGCTGGCTGCTCCACCTGCGCGAGAACAAGTGGATGCTGCCGGAGCAGGGCGTGACGCGCGTCCATTGCGCGCCATGCCCCGATCCCCGGTCCGCCCCCGCCGCGCCGGCGCGCGTTTTCACGCTCGACGCTTCGTCGCCGGCGGTGCTGCACGTCCCGCCCGGCAACGCTTTCGCGATTGAACAGCGCGACGGCGCGCGCGTCACGGTGTTTTCGGACATGGCGGCGGACGAAAGCGCCGCCGACACGTACAGGTTCCCTTTCGGAGGAATGGAATGAAATATCTTGTGACCGGCGCCGCGGGCTTCGCGGGGCGCAACCTCGCGATGACGCTGAAGACGCTGCCGGACGCCGAGACGATGGAGTGCGACATCGGAAACAACAGCGCCGCCGACCTCGCGGCTTTCGCGGAGCGCGCCGGTTTCGTGTTCCACCTCGCAGGCGTGAACAGGCCGAAGGATCCGTCGGAGTTCGAGACGGGGAACAGCGGCTTCACGCGCAGCCTGCTCGACGCGCTGGCGAAGACCGGGCGGAAGATCCCGGTCTTGATGTCTTCGTCCGTGCAGGCCGCGCTCGACAATCCGTACGGCAGGAGCAAGCGCGCCGCCGAGGACGAGGTTTTCGCCTACTCCGCCGCCACGGGCTCGCCCGTCTACGTGTTCCGCCTTCCCAACGTCTTCGGCAAGTGGAGCAGGCCGTCGTACAATTCCGCCGTTGCCACATGGTGCCACAACATCGCGCGCGGACTGCCGATAGAAGTGCGCGACCCGGCGGCGACGATCACTCTTGTGCACATCGACGACGTCGTTTCGGCGTTTCTCGCCTGCGCGCGCGGCGAGACGGAGCCGTCCTCCCCCGGAAAGTTCCTGTCCGTGGAGCAGGCGTTCACGCGCACGCTCGGGGAGGTGTCCGGCGCGATACGGTCCTTCCGCGACGCGCGTCCCGCGCTGTCTGTGCCGGACCAGTCCGATCCTTTCCTGAAGCGGCTCTACTCCACATACCTGTCGTTCCTGCCGGAAGACGGCTTCTCCTCCCCTCTCGCGCCCCATTGCGACGCGCGCGGCAGCTTCACCGAGCTTCTGCGCACGCCGGACCGCGGACAGGTTTCTGTGAACATCGCGCATCCGGGCGTGACGAAAGGCAACCACTGGCACCACCTGAAGCACGAAAAGTTCATCGTGGTGTCCGGTGAAGGCGCGATACGCTTCAGGAAGGCCGGCGATCCTTCGGCGCCGGTGATCGAATACCGCGTCTCCGGGGCCAGGCCGGAGTCGGTGGACATTCCGCCGGGATACACGCACAACATCGAAAACACGGGTACGGAAGACCTCGTGACCGTCATGTGGGCGAACGAGCCGTTCGACCCAGCGAAACCGGACACATGGCCGGAGAAGGTGTGACGCCTCCGCGCCGGACTTCCAGAAAAGGAGCAAAGCCTTGAAGAAACTCAAAGTGATGACCGTGGTCGGCACGCGCCCGGAGATCATCCGCCTGTCGTGCGTCCTGAAGAAACTCGACGCCAGCCCCGCGATAGAGCACGTCCTCGTGCACACGGGGCAGAACTGGGACTACACGCTGAACGAAGTGTTCTTCAAGGACCTCGGGCTGCGCAAGCCGGATTTCTTCCTCGACGCCGCAGGCGGCAACGCCACGGAGACGGCGGGCAAGATACTCGTGGCGGTGGATCCGGTCCTCGCGAAGACCGCGCCGGACGCCTTCCTCGTGCTGGGCGACACCAACTCGTGCCTGTGCGCGATAGCCGCGAAGAAGCGGCACATTCCGATATTCCACATGGAGGCCGGGAACCGCTGCTTCGACCAGCGCGTGCCGGAGGAGTCGAACAGGAAGATCGTCGACCACATATCCGACATCAACCTGACGTACAGCGACATAGCGCGTCAGTATCTGCTCGCCGAAGGCCTGCCCGCCGACCAGGTGATAAAGACCGGCAGCCCGATGATGGAAGTCCTCGACGCGCAGATGCCGAAGGTGAAGCGCGCCGCCGCGACAGTCCTCAAGAAGAACGGCGTGAAGAAAGGCGCGTACTTCGTAGTGAGCGCGCACCGCGAAGAGAACATCGCCGAAGCCGGACACTTCGCGAACCTTGTGGAATGCCTGAACGCCGTGGCGGAAACGTCTGGCCTGCCCGTTATAGTCTCCACGCATCCGCGTACGCGCAAGATGATAGAGGCCAAAGGCGCGAAATTCGACAGGCGCGTGAAGCTGATGCAGCCGATGGGGCTTACGGAATACCTCGCGCTGCAGCTGAACTCCAGGGCGGTGCTTTCCGACTCCGGCACGATAAGCGAAGAATCCTCGATTCTCGGCTTCAAGGCGTTGAACCTCCGCGAGGCGCACGAGCGCCCCGAGGCGATGGAAGAGGCCGCGGTGATGATGACCGGCCTTTCGCGCGACAGGATAATGCAGGCGCTCGCGCATCTCGAAACGGCCAGGCCGTGCCGGAAGGTGGCCGACTATTCGATGCCGGACGTTAGCGACAAGGTCGTGCGCATAATCATAAGCTACACCGACTACATCAAGCGCCGCGTGTGGGGCGAGCGCCCTTGAAAGGCTTGAAAGGCCAGGAGGGCGCGCAATGCGCATTCTCGTCCTGACAGAGCGTTTCTTCCCCGAAGAGTTTCTGGTCAACGACCTCGTGCGCGCGTGGACCGCAGCCGGGCACAAGGTCTCAGTGCTTACGCAGGAGCCGAGCTATCCGCACGACAGGCTTTTCGACGGATACCGCAACAGGCTCTACCGCGTCACGCGCGAAATGCCTGGCGTCACGGTCCACCGCGTGCGCACCGTGCTGGGGTACAACAGGAGCGTGTTCCGCAAAGTGCTGAACTACGTGAGCTTCGCGTTCCTCACGTGCTCGTGGGCGATAGCCGCCGGATGGCGGTACGACCGCGTGTTCGCATACCACACCGGCCCGCTCACGATGGCGACGGCCGCGGTGCCGCTCCATTTCCTGTGGCGGCGCAAGATCGCGATATGGACCCAGGACCTGTGGCCGGACGCCGTCTACGCCTACGGATTCAAGAAAAGCCGCGTGCGCGAATTCCTGCTGGACGCGTTCGTGCGGCTCGTCTACGCCTCGTGCCGCGCGGTGGCGGTTTCCTGCCCGGCCTACGTGCAGGCGCTGTCCGCGCGGATACGCAGGCCGGTGGAGTTCGTGCCGCAGTGGGACGTCGGCGGGCGCGAGCTGCCGGAGAAGCCGTCCGGCGGGAAGCTCGTCTTCACGTTCACCGGCAACATAGGCGTTCCGCAGGAGCTTCCCGCGCTGGCGCGCGGGTTCGCGGCGGCGGGGCTTGAGAACGCGGAGCTGCACATCGTCGGCGGCGGGGTGAAGCTCGAAGAGCTGCGCGATACCGTCGAACGCGGCGGGCTGCGGAACATCGTGGTCCACGGGCGCAGGCCGCATTCGGAGATGGAGAAGTTCCTTGCGGCGGCGGACGTGCTTGTGCTGCCGCTTTCGTCGAAATTCGCGCTAACGCTGCCCGGGAAGTTCCAGGCGTATCTGAAGGCGGGGCGGCCGATATTCGGAGCGATCGAAGGCGCGGCGGCGGACTTCATCCGCGATTGCGGGCTTGGCGTGGCGGTGAAGCCGGGCGACGAGGCGGAAATTGCGCGCGGATTCAGGGAGATGGCGTCGCGCCGGGCGGAATTTCCGGTGTGGCGCCGGAACGCGCTGGCGCTGTCGTCGGAGCGGTTCGACAGGGAACGCACGATAGCCAGGCTGACGCGGATGGTTGCCGACGGCCAGGAGGCGGCGCAGGCCGGCGCGGCGGAGACGGGGAAAGAAGATTGAAGAGCCGCGGCCGCGCCGGTGTCGCGGAGGCCGGCCGGCGCGCATAGAAAGCGAAAGACCCGGGCGCTGTGCGGCCGGGTCTTTTTTTCGCATTCGGGAAAACGTGTCGCAGGTGTTACCAGGCGTAGTGCGCAAACGCCTTGTTGGCCTGCGCCATCTTGTGGACGTCGTCACGCTTCTTGATGACGTTGCCCTGGCCCTGGAAGGCGTCGGAGATTTCGGCTGCGACCGCGACGGGCATCGGAGTGCCGCGGCGGCCGGAGGCGAAAGTCGACATCCAGCGGAGGGCGAGAGAAAGCTGGCGGACGGGGTTGATGTCCACGGGAACCGGGTAGGTCGTGCCGCCCACGCGACGGGTCTTGACTTCGACTTTGGGCTTCATGTTCTCGATGGCCATCGAGACGACTTCCAGCGGTTCGGTGACGGCCTGCGCCGGATCCTTCTTCTCGGGATCGCGGCTGTACTTGCCGGGGTTCTTCGCGATGTCGGCGGCGATGCGGTCGATCGCTCCGTAGACGATGCGCTCGGCGGTCGTCTTCTTGCCGTCCTTCATCAGCACGCGGATGATGTGGGCGACGAGTTCGGAATTGTACTTGGGGTCGGTGGAGACCCGCTTGACGATTTTTCTGGCGCGACGTGACATTGGTCTGTCCCCTTACTTCTTTTCGGCCTTCTGGCGCTTCACGCCGTACTTGGAACGGCTCCTGTTGCGGCCGTTGACTCCGAGGGAGTCGAGCACGCCGCGGACGATGTGGTAGCGGACGCCCGGAAGGTCCTTCACACGGCCGCCGCGCACCAGGACTACCGAGTGCTCCTGGAGGTTGTGGCCTTCGCCGGGGATGTATGCGGTGACTTCGTAGCCGGTCGTCAGGCGGACGCGGGCTATCTTGCGCAGCGCGGAGTTCGGCTTCTTGGGCGTCATCGTCTTCACGACGAGGCAGACGCCGCGGCGCTGGGGGCATTCTTTGAGAGCGGGCGATTTCGACCGCTTGGCAAGCGGATGGCGCCCTTTTCTTATCAGCTGGTTTATTGTCGGCATTTGTTTTCCTTGTTTTCCGAATGCGTTTGCCAAGTCTACCACAGGCCGCGCCCGCGCGCAAGCGTTAATTGCGCGATTTTTTCCAATTGCGCGCTTGCGCCGCCGGGCGGGCGTGTGCTATACTTCCAACTTCGCGCTCCCAATGACGGGACGCGTCCGGCCAAGGCCGGGAACACAAACAACGAAAGACGTCCGCGGGGACTCCGTTCCCGGGGACGGGAAAAACCCAAATGGCAATTCGAAAGCCCTCGGCGCCCTCGGAGAAATCGGCGATAATGGCCGAACTCCTCGCTGGCACGCTGGAAGGACAGTCTCCGGCGTTCACCGTCGGTTCCGTCATCGAAGGAACCGTGTCCGGAGTCAAGAACGACGACGTGTTCGTCGACATAGGCTACAAGTCGGAAGGCACCGTTCCGCTCTCCGATTTCAAGGAGGAGGAGCGCGACGGAGTGAAGCCCGGGCTGAAGTTCCCGGTGATGCTCGTTTCGCTCGAAGACGACAAGACGGGCATGGTGGTGCTCTCCAAGTCCCGCGCCGACCAGAAGATCCGCTGGGAGGCGGTCCTCGAAAAGTATTCCGAAGGATGCGTCGTGCAAGGCCTCGTCAAGCAGCAGGTGCGCGGCGGCCTTCTCGTCGACGTCGACGGCGTCGAGGCGTTCCTGCCCGGCTCCCAGGTCGAAGTCGCGCCGGTCCGCGACCTCGCCCCCTACATCGGCCAGACGCTCGAATGCAAGGTCATCAAGATCGCCAACGAGCGCCGCAACATCATCATTTCCCGCCGCGAACTCATCGAGGGCCACCTCGAAGAGCGCAAGCGCGAACTGCTCGAGACGCTCGCCAAGGGCGAAATCCGCAAGGGCCGCGTGAAGAACATCACCGACTTCGGCGCGTTCATCGACCTCGACGGCCTCGACGGCCTCCTGCACATCACCGACATCTCCTGGGGCCGCGTCAAGCACCCCGGCGAGGTCCTCAAGGTCGGCCAGGAGCTCGAAGTCATGGTCCTGGACGTCGACCGCGACCGCGAGCGCGTGTCGCTCGGCCTCAAGCAGACCACGCCCAACCCCTGGGAGTCCATACTGGACCGCTTCCCCGTCGGCAGCCGCGTGACCGGCACCGTCGTGAACCTGGCCCCCTACGGCGCGTTCGTGGAGATCGCCCCCGGAATCGAAGGCCTCGTGCACATATCCGAGTTCTCCTGGACGAAGCGCGTCGCGCGCGCCAGCGACATGGTGTCCGTCGGCGACGAAGTACAGGTCGTCGTCCTCTCCGTGGACGTCGAGAACCAGAAGATCGGCCTCGGCATCCGCCAGACGCAGGCCAATCCGTGGGACACGGTCCAGGACCGCTACCCCGTCGGCAGCCGCGTCTCCGGCAAGGTCCGCAATTACACGCCCTACGGCGCGTTCGTCGAGCTGGAGGAAGGCATCGACGGCATGATCCACGTGTCCGACATGTCCTGGACGCGCAAGATCAACCACCCGTCCGAAGTCCTCCAGAAAGGACAGCTCGTCGAAACCGTCGTCCTCGACGTCAATCCGAAGGAGCAGCGCATCTCTCTCGGCCTCAAGCAGGCCAGCGACGATCCGTGGATGTCCATCGCGTCGAAGTACGAGATCGGCAGCATCGTCAAGGGCAAGGTCTCGAAGATCGCGTCCTTCGGCGCGTTCGTCGAGCTCGAGGACGGCGTGGACGGCCTCGTCCACATCTCCCAGATCTCCGACCAGCGCGTGGAGAAGGTGAAAGACGCCCTCCAGCCCGGCCAGGAAGTCGAAGCCCGCGTCACGAAGGTGGACCGCGAGGAGCGCCGCATCGGCCTCTCCATCCGCGCCCTTTCGATGACCGAGGACGAAGTCAAGAAGCTCCAGGCAGACGGCGCGGCGGAAGCCGAAGCGCCCGCCGGCCCGAAGCCCGGCGAGCCCCTCGGCGGTCTCGCGGCCGCGTTCGACGACGCCTTCGCGCAGTCCGTCGAATGGCAGCCCGGCGAAGTATCCGAGAACCAGAAACCGGAGTGATCGAAATGTCAAGAGTCTGCGAATTCTGCGGCAAGGGCCCGTCTTCGGGCAATACCATCGTGCGCCACGGCTCGCCCAAGTACAAGGGCGGTATCGGCCTGCACACGACCGGCATCACGAAGCGCCGCTTCCTGCCCAACCTGCACGTCGTGCGCATCAAGGACGACAACGGCAACGTCCGTCGCGTCAAGCTGTGCGCCCGCTGCATAAAGTCCGCCAAGATACAGAAGGCCTGAGCGCCGGCGGCGCAAACGCTGTGAAACTCCCCGCCGGGCCTCCGCCCGCCGGGGAGTTTCGCGCAAATGCGGCCTGCCTTTTCTTTTCGCACCGGAGGGATTTTCCAAGATGATCAAGGCTAGACTCGAAGGCGGAGTGACTTCCGCAAAGGGATTCCGCGCGGCGGGCGTCTCCGCCGGCATCAGGCACGGCGGCCGCAGGGACGTCGCGCTGGTCGCCGCCTGCCGCCCATGCGCCGCCGCCGCCATGTTCACCACGAACGCCGTCGCGGCGGCACCGGTCCTGTTCGACCGCAAGACCGTCGCCTCGGGCCGCATACAGGCCATCCTCGCCAACTCCGGCATCGCCAACGCCTGCACCGGCGAGCGCGGCCTCGCCGACGCCGCGCGCTCCGCGGCCGAAACCGCCCGCCTCCTCGGCATCCCCGAAGGTCTCGTCCTCGTGGCTTCCACCGGTGTGATCGGCAAGCCGCTCCCCATGGACAGGCTTCTCGCCGGCGCCAGGGATGCAGTCGCCGTGCTCTCCCCCTCCCCCGCCGCCGCCGAGGACGCCGCACGCGCCATCATGACGACCGACACCCGCCCGAAACGCGCGTCCGCCACGGTCCGCATCGGCGGAAAGACCGTCACCGTCGGCGGCATGTGCAAGGGCTCCGGCATGATCGAGCCGAACATGGCCACCATGCTCGGTTTCCTGACCACCGACGCCGACATCTCCCCGGTCGCCTTGAAGAAGGCCCTCAAGGCCGCCGTCTCCAAATCGTTCAACCGCGTCGTCGTCGACGGAGACGAGTCCACCAACGATTCCGTCTTCATCCTCGCGTCCGGCGCCGCGGGCAATCCCCGCATAAAGTCCGGCACCGCGGATTTCCGCCTTTTCGCCGAAGCGCTCGCCGCGGTCTGCACGGCCCTCGCCCGCCAGATGGCCGCCGACGGCGAAGGCGCCACAAAGTTCGTCTCCGTCACCGTGCGCAACGCCGCCACGGAACGCGACGCCGAACGCGCCGCCCGCGCCATCGCGCGCTCGCCCCTCGCCAAGACTTCATGGTTCGGCAAGGACCCCAACTGGGGCCGCGTCCTCGCCGCCGTCGGCTATTCCGGCGCGAAGGTCGACGACCGCAAGGCCGAAGTGTTCTACGGAAAGACCTGGGCCTACCGCAAGGGGAAGACAGCCGACGCCCCGCAGCTTGCGAAGCTCGCCGCCGAACTCGAAAAGCCCGAGCTCGACGTCACGGTGGACCTCCACCTCGGCAAGGCTTCCGCCACGATCTACACTTGCGACTTCTCTCTCGACTACGTCCACATCAACGCGGACTACACCACGTGAGCGCGCCTTTCCGCATAGGCGTGGGATACGATTCCCACGTCTTCGACCCTTCCCGCCCGCTGTTCCTCGGCGGCGTGGAGATTCCAGGCGCGCCCGGCCTGCGCGGGCATTCCGACGCCGACGTCCTGTTGCACGCCGCGATCGACGCCCTTTTCGGCGCGGCCGGCCTGCCGGACATCGGCGCGCATTTCCCCGACACCGACCTGCGCTGGAAGGGCGCGGACTCCGCCAGGCTGCTTGCCGCGTGCGTGTCCGAAATCGAGGCCGCCGGCTGGCGCGTGGGCAACATCGACGCCGCCGTCGTGGCCGAAACGCCGAAGCTTTCCCCGCACCTGCCCGCAATCCGCGCGCGCATGGCGGGAATCCTGCATTGCCCCGAAGACTGCGTTTCCGTAAAGGGCAAGACCAACGAAGGCATGGACGACGTCGGCGCGCGGGTAGGCATCTGCGTCCACGCCGTCGCCCTTCTTGTCCGCTGACGCGCGGCGTCCCGCCTCCCGCCCCGTGCGGATAGTGTATTGTTCCATCGTCTTTCTGAAAGGATTGCCATGTCTAAGCCTGTATTGTTCGTTTTCTGCGCGTTCGCGCTGGCCGCCTCCCCGGCCGCCGCGGCGCAAGGCGCGTTCGCGTACGTCTACGACGGCACGAACGTCGTCCGCCGCGTCGCCGTGAAAAACGTGAAGACCTCCGGCCCCCACCGCACGCTCTCGTGGAAGGCGGACGGCGATTTCGCGCAGTGCGGCGTCGGCTTCGAGTTCACGGCGGAGAACTGGAGCACGGACAACTACGTCTTCGCGCCGGCCGCAGTCTACGACGGCAACCGCTTCGACATCGCGCACGTCCGCTACGCGCCGTACATCCTCGACTGGGGAATGCCCGCTAAGGCTGGCCGCCCCGTCGTCACCACGGCCATCCACCACTTGAACAAAGACGGATCCGATGCGCGCATCGACTTCCTCGCCGGCGAGACCGCGGCGCCGATGGCCGGCTGGTGGGACGCGGCGAAGAAGGAGGGCCACCTGTACCTCGCCGACCCCGCCACGCCCCTCGGAGAAACCGGCTTCTCCATCCGCGAGTCCCCCGGAAAGGGGACGTGCGCGTTCGCGATCGCCGCGCCGGGCGTGCGCACCACGAAGTACACCATGTGCCGTTCGCGCCGCGAGGACTGCGGCGACCGCGCCCCGTCCGTGAAGAAGGGCGCCGTCCTGAAATTCGGCGTGTCAGTCATCGATTTCAAGGCTGAGAATATCGACGAATTCCTCGCCCGCGCTTTCGACGTCCGCAAGCTGCGCACCGGGCGCACCGTCCACGCGAAAACGGAAGACCCCGAAACAGTCATCCGCCAGATACTCGAAAACGAGGACGCCACCCACTGGTACGAGGACGCCCGCAAGGGCATCGGCTACTACTGCAACCAGCCTCGCGGGAACAGTCCGTTTGGCCACATCCAGCTCGGATGGAACGGCGTTCCTGTCTATCTGCTACCGCTGCTCGAACGCCCGACCCCCGAACGTCTGCGCCGCTGCGCGTTGTGCTGGGACTCCATCTCGAAAATGAACGGCCGCTGCGGGCTTTACTACGCGATCTGCCGTCGCGGCGAAATCCTGGGCGACGCTTTCGGGCACATGACGAAGCTTCGCGACCACGCCATGCTCCGCCGCACGGCGATAACGGTCTACTACGGCATACAGTCGCTCCGCAAGATGGAATCGCTCGGAGTGGAAATCAAGCCGGAGTGGAAGGAGTCCGTGCGCAAGGCGTGCGACGGCATGGACGCCCTGTGGAAGCGCTACGGCCGGCTCGGCCAGTACGTCAAGGTGGACTCCGGCGAGATCCACTCGCCAAACTCCACCAACGGCGCGCTCGTCCCCGGCGCGCTTGCGCTCGCGTCCGCGTATTTCGGCGACCCCGCGTATCTCGAGACGGCGAAGGCGACGGCGCGCCATCTCTACGCGCACGACCTTGCGAAGGGATATTGCGGCGGCGGCCCCGCCGAGATACTCCAGGCGCCCGACAGCGAATCGAGTTGCGAACTCGGCGAGAGCTTCATCGCGCTCTGGGAACTCACGGGCGAACGCGAGTGGATCGAGAAGGCCAAGGCAGCCGCGGCGATGTACGCCACCTGGGTGGAGGCGTTCGACTATCCCTTCTCCAAGTCTTCGCGCATGGGCCGCCTCGGCATCAAGGCCACCGGCAGCGTGTGGGCCAGCGTGCAGAACAGGCATTCCGCGCCAGGAGCCTACGTGATGAGCGCCGACTGGCTCGTCAAGCTTTCGCAGGCGACAGGCGACAGCCGCTACGCGCAGGTTTTCTACGACACCGCGCTCAACATCGCGCAGTACGCCACCACCGCCAAGAACCGCTTCATGCCGAAAGGCCGCCCCGGCACGCTCACCGAGCGCGTCAATACGTGCGACTGGGAAGGCCGCCGCGGCATAGGCGCCGTTCCCGACCGCGACTCCAACCAGGCGTGGGAGAACGTGGCGCTCCTCTCGCTGATGGCGCTACAGAAGAACACGCTGTACCGTCCCCGCGAGATAGACGCCTCCTGGTGTTCGCTTGGAACGTCAATCACATGGTACGACTCCCGCGTGGACAACGCCCGCGGAAAGTTCATCCGCGGCTACCAGTCCCGCGTCCTCGACGTGCTCCGGTTCAAGCGCTTCGTCAACTGCGGCGTGAACGGAGGCGTCGTGGCCTCGCAGTACGGAAAGATCGCCAAGGCTGACGTCTACACCATCGAGCACGGAATAAACGACTGGGGCCACGGCGTGAAGATCGGCACGCCGGCCGACTACGCGTCCAACGCGACCAACGGCACGTTCTACGCGAACTACCGCATCCTCGTCGACCGCATCCGCGCCGTGAATCCGGACGCGAAGATCGTGCTCTGCACACCCCGCAAGGGCTACGGCTTCGGCAAATACCTGCCGCCGAAGGAGTCGATGCCGCATCATGGAATCCATCTGCGCGAATACGCCGCCGCCGTGCGGGAGATCGCGAAGATGGAAGGCTTCGTCGTGGCCGACTTCTACGCCAACTGCGGCGAAGAGGAAGAACTCGCCGGCCTTTCCATCGATGTCGCCCTCCATCCCAACGACGCGGGATACCAGCGCATGGCTGACGAACTCATAAAGGCGTTCGATAGAATATATCCCGCATCGCAGCCGAAATGACCCCGATGCGTTGAATCGGCCGCCCGCGGCGTATTTACCCCGATTCGTTGGCTTGGTAGGGCGGCTTGTCCCAAGCCGCCGCGGCGTATCTACCCCGATTCGTTGGCTTGGCAGGGCGGCTTGTCCCAAGCCGCCGCGGCGTATCTACCCCGATTCGTTGGCTTGGCATGGCGGCTTGTCCCAAGCCGCCGCGATGCGTTGGGCGGCGGCGCGTTGGGACAACGCGCCCTACCAGGGACGCGGGGAATGTTGCCATTGTGGAAATGTTGCCAGTATCCAATTCCAATTTCCAATGTGTCCGGCACGGACGTTCTACATGTCCTACACGTTCTACACGGCCAATTTCTCTTCCCCACGGCCAATTACACGGTCAATCGGATTTCATACGCACCGTAATCTCATTTTTTGGGTTGGGACGCGGGATTGGTAGGGCGGCTTGTCCCAAGCCGCCGAGGCGCGTTGGGACAACGCGCCATACCAGGGACGCGGGGAATGTTGCCATTGTGGAAATGTTGCCAGTATCCAATTCCAATTTCCAATAGACCGGCGCAGACGTTCTACATGTGCTACACGTTCTACCTACACGTTCTACACGGCCGATTTCTCTTCCCCACGGCCAATTACACGGACAATTGGATTTCATCCGCACAGTAATCTTACTGCGTCAAACTGGCGCAACAGCCGGAAATAGATTTCATACGCACCGCAATCTTATTTTGGATATGGCTTGTTGTTTGTTGATATTTGTTTATCTTTGGTTATTTTTGTTTATTTCTGGTTGAAAAGGAAGGCGCCAGCCGGACGGTCGATTTCCGAAGTCTGAAGTCAAAACCTTCAAACAGAATTTCATACGCACCGTAATCTTACTGCGTCAAACTGTCGCAGTAGCCGGAAATAGATTTCATCCGCACCGTAATCTTATTTTCAAGAGAATGGGCATTGGAACCGCTGGATTGGGATGGCGCGGGTTGTAGTGGCAGGGCGGTCACTCCGGCGGGAGGTGGCGGCCTGACGGCTTGAGGACGAGGCCGGCGCCGCGGACGAGTGCCTTTTCGCTTTCAAGCTGCAGGTCGACGCTTTCCCCGCGCGCGGCGGCGCAGCGGGCCGCACGTCTGCCGAGAGCGCGACAATAGGAATGGGGAATAGAGAATCCGAGGCGACTCAGAAGAGGTCGCTATGGGAGCCAGTCCGGGTCAATTCAAGGACGAGGATGTTCTCATGTATCTGGTAGATGAGAAGCCAGTCGGGTGCGATGTGGCATTCACGGTGGCCCGCCCAGTTGCCAGCGAGCGGATGGTCGTGATTCGCTGGCGGAAGTTCCTCGCCGTTACGCAATTTTTCGACAACAGCCTGAAGTTTCTCCATAGGGAGATGCCGTCGCAGCATCAACTTGTAGTCGCGCTTGAACGCAGAGGTGTGGCGGACGGCATATTTCATTTCGCCAGATCCTCCCACATCTTGCCGAGATCGGTGTATGTCGGCCAGTTCGGGTCGCGCGCGATGCGGTCGCCTTCTTCCATGGCGGCAATGGTTTCGGCATTGGGGATTTCCGTGCCTTCGATGATGAAGGGGATGCGGTTCTCGCGCACGACGGTCTTGATATACACGTTGATGACGGAAGAGGCGGAAAGCCCTATGTCGTCGCAGAAATGCGTGAACCGCTCCTTGGTGGCATTATCAATGGAGATTGTCATGTTGGCCATGTCTCATTCACCTCGTTCGATGTGGAAAACACATGGATTATACGGCATAGCGGGGTGAAAAGCAAGTGTATTCAAGCGTTTCGGAAATTACAGATGATTGGGGATGATTCTTTGTCATACGTCCAACGGGCGGGCGGGAAGCCTCACGCGGAGGCACAGAGAAGCTGAGAGCGCAGAGTCGCCCCCGCGTCTCCGTGCAATGTCCACATCCCGCAGGCGGAAACTGATTTCATCCGCACCGTAATCTTATTTATGGTTAGGACGTTGGATTGGTAGGGCGGCTTGTCCCAAGCCGCCGCGCAATTTGACGGCGCGTGGGAGAGTTGGTAAACTATACACATAGTTCTTTGACATACCGCCCGCCGGAAACGCCGGGCGGACCGGTCGCCATCGATAGCCGGGCGCGTTGTCCGCAACGCGCCGTCGCTATCGGAAGTGCGACACAGAGTCTTCCGTCGCCGCAAACGCGGCTTAGGGGGACAATCCCTTCGGACCGGCGAAAGCCGCGAAGGAGGGGACGTACGCAATCTTGCGTATTTGGCTTTGAGAGAAATCGCCAATTTCCATATAGAAAGCCGAATATGTGAGATGCGCTACGTGGAATGCTCCACGTGGCGTGTCTTCTATTCATGTTTTCTATAGGGCGTTTGGCGATGCCTCTCTCAAGACATGGATTTAAAGGCACGCCACTCTCCTTTTCCGCGCCGGGGGTGTCGCGCCTTGGCAACGGAATGGTGCGGAGGAAAAGGTCGGACTCCAATGAGCAAAAAAGTCAAGGATCAGAAGTTGGATACATCTACCCGGAGCAAGGTAGTTATTCGTGTCGGTGTCGGTTATGGTTGGATGAAACCAGAGAAGCCTGATGTGATAAATGGCCGCGAAGTATTGTCTGATATTTGCTGGAAGACGTTGCAGAAGGCATTTACGGAAAAGCACCGTTGGCTGGAAAAAGATAATGCAGAGGTCCAGTTTTCCCGGCTTCGAGCAAGTCAAGGCGACATTGCATGGAAATCAATCTTGAATCAAATCAAGAAATCGGACATTCTTGTTTTTGACGTTGCGGCAGCGCCTGTTTTGCGTACGTCCAAAACCAAAAAGGATTGTGGCGATCTGAGTGGAAAAATCGCTTCAATGAAGAAGAGCGGGAATAAATTCAACCCGAATGTTTTGATTGAAATCGGAGCGGCGATTGGTATGAAAAAAACAATCATGCTGCTGTGCCCAAAGGATTTCGAGGACGACATCCCCAGCGATTTGAGGGCGTACATGTGGACGCTGTACAAGTGGCAAGGGGTTGGCAAGTGTGCGCATAGGGTGTTCGTCGATCAGTACGGGATGCAAAACGGCTATATAGGGATGCTTCGCAGGGTCCTAAAGGAAAAGAGAGGCGAATAAATGAAACTAATGTCTTATCTGTCGGTATTGGTCATCTATACCTTGACACAGGCATTTGCCGCAACGCCGACGATTACGGGCGTGACGGCGCAGCAGCGGTATCCGTGGAACGGGAAGGTCGATATCTCGTACACGGTGACTGGCGACATTGCGGCGGAGGCGAAACAGCGAGCGGTGTTCACTTCGCTGAAGGTGATGGCCATTGACAAGGTTGCTAACACGACAAACATTGCGACGAAGCTTTCCGGCGACACGGCCCTCACAGCAGGAACGCACAAGTTCGTATGGGATATGAACGCCGATGGTTTGACATTCAAGTCGAGCAATGTGGTGTTTGAGGTTTCGTGCGAAACGATGCCTGCGATGTATTGCGTAGTCGATCTCTCGGCGGGCGCGAACGCAACTTCATATCCCGTCACGTATTTGGCCGCTCCTCCAAGCGGCGGATTCAACGTGGATGCGTACAAGACCACGAAACTTGTGCTAAAACGGATAGAAGCTGGGACATTTAAGATGCAGGGCTCGAACAATGTCACATTGACGAAACCGTTTTTCTGCGGACTGTTTGAAATGACACAGAGACAGTATGAACTAGTGACGGGATCGAATCCGAGCTCATCGACTTCACACAGCAAGGGCAATACCTATCCAGTGCATTATGTTTCCTACAGCATGATACGCGGTTCTTATGATGCGGGGTGGCCGTCGTCGTCCTACGTGGGTTCCTTTTCGTTCGTGGGCAAACTGCGCTCTCGTACGGGACTTGACTTCGACTTGCCCACGGAGGCGCAGTGGGAATACGCCTGTCGGGCCGGAACGACGACGACATACAGTTACGGCAATTCGGCAAACGGGAACTACATGTGGTACCATAGCAACTCCTGTGCTCAAGCACACCCGGTTGGATCGAAAAGTGCGAATCCATGGGGGTTGTATGACATGCATGGCAATGTGGGGGAATGGTGTCTTGACTGGTATGGAACTTTGGCGTATGGCACGGATCCCAAAAGTTCTTCCTCGGGGTCGTACCGGGTGATTCGTGGCGGTAGCTGGGGCGACAGTGAGGGCGGCTGCACCTCGTCCTACCGTAGCTACAAAACTCCGTCGGACGGGTACTACTACTACGGCTTCCGCATAGTCAGAACCCTGTCAGAATGAAACAATGAAACGCGAAAGCGAAATGGCTAACGAAGGGCCAAGGCGGTAGCGCAACGGGCCGCACGCCCTGGGCGAACGATGGAATCTACGATACAAACAGGAGGAGCCAATGAAAAATTTTTTGACGGCAGGTTGTTTTTGGGTCGTGGCGGCGCTATCGTCGGCACATGGCGCGACGATATGCTCCGGCAGAAGCGCGGGCACGGCCATCGATATTGCAACTGGTGTACGGACAGCGGTGTTGCCTGAACTGATCCGGTATTCGACCGCATGGGTTGATGGCGCGGCGGCGGATGCAACAGCGGTTGTCGATGTGGACGGCGAATTGCTGAACGCGGCGAATGGGAATGGAGCCGTCGTATGGGCACCGGAGCGGAATGGAACCTATACGCTTACGCACAAGGTGATGTCCAGCGGGGCGCAGGTTGGTGAGACGTTTACGGCGACATTCGTGGTAGAGGGGTTGGAGCCTGACAATCCTGTAATATCGCCTGCGAACGGCACTGTTTTCGTGACGTCACTGCCGGTTGCGATTACAAGTCCGACAGAAGGGGCGACAATCCACTATACGACAGACGGGAGCGATCCGACGGTCGAAAGCCCTGTCTACAGACGTTTTAGGATATACGGCAAGACGACGGTGAAGGCCGTTGCCGTGAAGGACGGGATGTTGAGCAAGGTGACAACTGCTGAGTATGCGCTGGGGCGGTGCGCCGATCCGGCCATTTCTCTTGCGGACGGCGCGTCATTTGAGCACTCGAACAAGGTCGTGTCGATACGCTGGAACAACGACGGCGTGTTGCGCTATACGTTGGACGGCAGCGAGCCGACGGCAGATAGTCCGATATACGAAGAGCCGTTTTCATTCAGCGAGTCGGTTGTCGTAAAAGCCAAGGTGTTTAGCGACGAGTTCTTTGATTCCGCGACCATGACATCGAGACTGACGCGCATCTGGAAGAATGTTTCGACACCGCAGATAACTGCGGTGACACCGTTTACGGGGTCTAAGACGAAGGTTGTGATTTCGTGCGCCACGGATGGCGCGCTTGTGCGCTACACGCTTGACGGCAGCGAACCCAATTCCCATTCGACGAAATACACTATGCCGTTTTACGTTACGGACAGTTGCACGGTGAAGGCGTATGCGGTAAAGTCCGACTACCGCAACTCCCGGATGGCGACGCAGGAAATCGTCAAGTCGTGGGGCATTGGCGACTCATTAGGCAAGCCAGACCACACTTTCACTACGTACGGCAGCGGCGGTGTAGGCTGGGAATCCGAGGTCGACCCTGGTGCGCCTAACGGCAAAGCGATGATATCGGGTGCAATCGTCGATGGACAGACTTCCGTTCTGGAGACAAAGGTGACCGGGCCGGGGAGGCTGACATTCTCATGGAGGACTTCTTGCGAGGAGGACCCCGAAGGGACTTTCGAGTGGGATCATGCCGAGTTTGCCGTGGACGGCAAGACGATTCTGCGGCTCGACGGCGAAAAAGGCTGGAAACGCGAATCCGTGCAGATAGAAGGAGACGGCGAGCATACGATCACATGGACTTACAGGAAGGACGATGTGGCAGGCGACGGCGAGGACGCCGCATGGGTTGCGGGCTATGCATGGGAGTCCGCCTGGACCGAAACGAAGACGACGGACGTGCCAGTCCCGTATTCATGGCTGCTTGGACACGATCCCGAAATCGTAGACGAGTACGACGCTTACGAGGCGGCTGCGAAGCAGACCGGAGCCAACGGGCTCAAGGCATGGGAAAGCTACGTAATAGGCGCAAACCCGAACGATCCGGCGGACACGTTCCGCATCGTGACGTTTCCAATGAACCATGACGGCACACCGGATCTTGCGAATCTCGCGTTTTCGCCGGCGAAGGACAAGTGGAACTTGCCGGGTGCGAAGACTGTCCTGAAAGGCAAGGTCAGTCTCGGCAGCGGCGAATGGCAGACCGTGACGGAAGATAACAAGAAGTCGTTCCGGTTCTTCAGGGTTGAAGTCCAGCTGCCGTGACAGGCCAAGGCCCGGAGATTCACCTTGTTGCTTGAATGAAGGTGCGGGCGGGTCACTCCGGCGGGAGGGGGCGGCCTGACGGCTTGAGGACGAGGCCGCCCGCCGCGACGACGCGAGCGCGCGCGATTTTTGTGCGGCGCGGCGCGTTACTGAGCGGCGCGTTGGGACAACGCGCCCTACCAATGTTGTCGGGATGTGTTGGGGCATTTCCGCCGATGCGTGGTAGGGCGGCTGTAAGCGATGTCGAGAGACATCGCGCAGAGATGACGCTTGGGCGACCGATAGCGGCGAGCCGGAGGGGAAACCGCGGCGCGGGGCCAAGCCCCTTG
>CADCBS010000018.1:34537-62408 GCA_902799715.1 uncultured bacterium
GCGTCTGCGGCCGACGGACGGTATTCCGTCCTAAGGATCGCAGGCCGTTGCGCCATGCAGTCGCGCGTCTTATGGCGCAGACGAGGGGCGGCGGCGGAGAGAGCGGTTTCCATGCAGGCGAAGACGCCGTGCAAGGGCGGCCTGAACAGCCCCCGCAGCCGAGCACACTGTTCGCGAAGGCCCACTGCGCGAAGCGATCGCATCCGAAGACAATCTTGCTATTGTCGAGCGATGCGACGGCGCGAGCGCAATGCGCCTTCTCGGACGGGCGCACGGTTGGGGCTGTTATGGCCGCATTTCACTTGGGCACACAGCACGCGAAGCAGGCAAGATGCCATTGCTGCCGATTGCGGCGCGTCGGGACGCGGGGAATGTTGCCATTGTGGAAATGTTGCCAATAGCCAATTCCAATTTCCAATGTGTCCGGCACGGACGTTCTACACGGCCAATTACATGGTCAATCGGATTTCATACGCACCGTAATCTTATTTTCGAGAGAATGGGGATTGGAACCGTTGGATCGGGATGGCGCGGGTTGCCGCGGCAGGGCGGTCACTCCGGCGGGAGGGGGCGGCCTGAAGGCTTGAGGACGAGGCCGGCGCCGCGGACGAGTGTCTTTTCGCTTTCAAGCCGCAGGTCGACGCTTTCCCCGCGCGCGGCGGCGACGGCCACCGGCCTGACGCGCACATAGGTGCGCGACAGTTCGTCGATGCACTTCGTCTCTCCGCGCCAGTACGGGACGGGGCCGAGCCGCTTCAAGAGCGGCATCGGCGAAAGGTTCGGATCGAGGGCCGGCGGCGGCGACGGGAATTCCGCAGAGACGGTTTCCGCCGTCTTCTCCCGCGCCGGGGCGGCGCGGTCGCCGGGAATCCATTCGCGCAGTTCCACGCCGCGCATGGAAAGGAGCATGGAGGGACGGCGCGAAATCTCCTCCCCCAGCAGCCAGAACACTGCGGCCGCGTGCTTGCACGGGGTGGCGTAGTCGGGGCAAGAGCAGTGGGTGTCGATGTCGTAGATTCTCTTTCCGTCCGGCCCGGGGATCCATCCGCCGACGGGGAAAAGCGGAATGCCGCGGCGCGCGAAGATCGTCTCGACCTCCGACGGAAGTTCGTCCACCATGAGACGTGCGGCGAGCATGGGGTTGTCGAGAATCTCGCTGGCGATCGCGGCGGCGGACGCTTCGTCCGCCGCGCGGAAATCGAAAGTGGCGCGGTAAGGATCCTCCCGGGAGCCGACGACGACGGCTTCGACATGCGGGCCGTCGGCGACAAGCTCGACCACCTGGCCGCTTTCGGCGTAGCTGCGTCCGCGCCCGAGGCGCGCGCCGATGCGGAGGTCTTCGAGCGCGCGGCTCCAGCGCGCGGCCCACCAGGGCTTGCGCCCGGAACGCGTCTCCTGCGCGCGGATGCCCGCGGCGCGCCGCGGAATGCGCACCGGCCAGTGTTTCTTGCTCATGGCTGTTCCAGCTCCGCAGTCTTTACGAGTTCGCCGCGCGACATTTCCAGCAGCATCGATTCGCCGCTTCCCACGATGCCTTCAGCGAGGCGGCGCTTTTCCTCGAGAAGGCGGTCGACGCGGTCTTCGACCGTTCCGGAGCAGATGAAAAGATGCACAAACACGTCCTTGTCCTGCCCGATGCGGTACGCGCGGTCGGTGGCCTGGTCTTCGACGGCGGGGTTCCACCATCTGTCGAAATGCACTACGCGGGTGGCCTTCACGAGGTTCAGGCCGAATCCGCCTGCGCGCAGCGACAGTATGAACGCGAGCGGATCCGGCGAGCCGCAGAAGGCGGCGATCTCCTCCTCGCGGCGCTTGGGCGAAAGAGCGCCGTGGAGAAACGGCATGCGGCGGCCGAATCTTTCCATGAGCCGCGAGCGGACGAGGGCGCCGGCGCGCGCGTACTGGGTGAAGACGAGGCACGATTCGCCGTTCGCGAAGAAACTCTCCACAAGCTCCTCGAGGCGGTCCAGCTTGCCGCTCGCGCCCTCGCCGCCGGCGAGCTGCGGCGCGTCGCAGATCTCCTTGAGCCGCACGAGAAGCGCCAGGGCCTCGCCCGGGGCCGGGCGTTCGTCGCCGGGGCCGCCGCGGGAGAAGTCCGACAGCGCGCTTTCGTACATGGCGCGCTGCCCGGGCGACAGCAGGCAGTATTCGCGCGTTTCGCGCTTCGCGCCGAGTTCGGCGGAAATCGCCGGATCGGTCTTCAGCCGGCGCAATATGAAAGGCGCGAGGGTTTGGGCGAGTTTCCCGCCGGCGGCCGCGCCGGCGCGGCCGAAAGACTCCTCGAAGGCGGAGCGCGTGCCGAGGAGGCCGGGGTTCAGGAAGTCCTCGATCGACCACAGGTCGGTGACGCGGTTTTCGAGCGGTGTGCCGGTGAGCGCGATGCGCACCGGCGGGTCGAGCGCGCGGATCGCCCGGGAGACGCGGGTTTCGGGGTTCTTGACGGCCTGCGCTTCGTCGAGGACAACGGCGGCGGCCGATACGGACGAAATGTCCGCGAAGTCCCTTGCCGCGAGGGAATAGGGGGCGAGGACGACATCGGCGGCGTTCGCGGCGATGCGGAAGTCGCGTCCCGACAGCCTGCCCGCGCCGCTGTGGGAGATGACGCGCAGGGAAGGCGCGAAGCGCTCCAGTTCGCGTTTCCAGTTGGGGAGGACGGTGAGGGGCGCGAACACTATGGCCGGGCCCTTCATGCCGTCCGCCTTCATGCGCATCAAGGCGGCGATCGCCTGCACGGTCTTGCCGAGGCCCATGTCGTCGGCCAGGCACGCGCCGAAATTCCATTTCGCGAGGAACGCGAGCCAGGCCGCGCCGCGCGCCTGGTAGGGGCGCAGTTCCGCCTTGAGGCCGGCCGGCGCCTTGAAGGGAGGGATCTTCCCGGCGCCGGAAAGGCCGTCGAGAACGCGCCGCAGCCAGCCCTTCGCCTTGACGCCTGTCACGCGCAGGCGGCCGGCGCGTCCGGCGTCGAACGCGAACGCGGCGGCCTCGCGCAGCGTGCATTTCCCCTTCCGGCGCATCTCCATCGCGCGCAGCGCCTCGCGCAGGATGCCGCGGTCGACTTCGATCCACCTGTCCCTGAAGAACACGAGCGGTTCGCCCTGGTCGAGCAGAAAGCGGATTTCGCTTTCCGACACCGGTTCGCCGTCGACCCGGACGGTGAACTTCACCGCGACGTCGCGCGCGGCGGACGCGGCGCGGGCGTCGCGCCCGCCCTTGTCCGGCTCCGGTTCCGGGCCGGACGGCTCCAGTTCGGCCACAGCCGAGAAGTGTTCGCCCAAGACGTTTTCAGGGAAGCGCACGGCATAGCCTGCGGCCGCGAGGTCGCCCGCGCCGGAGCGCATGAAATCGAGCGCCTGCGACGGCGAAAGCCCCACTGCGCATCCGCCGGGGGCCTTGGCGGCGAGCGCGAGCGGAGGGAACAGGGAAGTGGCCTGCCCGAGCGCGAGCAGGCGGCTGCGCGTGAACTCCGGGCAGCGGGCGGAGAGTATCCATCCGCCGCCTTCCGGCGCGTCGAGGGAAAACTCCAGGGCGGCGCGCGCCGAAGGGGTTTCGCGCAGCGGCGACTTCCACGAATCGAGGGCGGCGGCGAGCGACTCGAAGTCGCGCTCGGGCGCGGACGCGTCCTCTCCGCCTCCGGTTCCGGGCGCGGGCGCGGTTCCGCCGCCGAAGCGCGGGCGCAGCCTGTCGAACGGGACGGCGCCGCTTTCGGAGCGGAGCGCGGCGAGCCATGCGTCGTGCACTGTGCCGAAACGCGCGCGCCCGGGTATTTCGCGGGTAAGGACGGTCATGGACGCGCGGCGCACGAAACGGTCGAGAAGCCATGCGAACATCTCGCGCGAGTCCGGCGGGAGGGCGGCGAGCCATGTCTCCTCGCGCGCGAGCGGGGCGGCCGTCCAGCGCGCGTACGGCGCGCCGTCTTCGAACGCGGCCTGCGGCAGGTAGCGGCCTTCCGCCGCCATCGCGGCGGCGGCGCGGAAAAGGGCGGCGGCGTGCAGGACGTCCGGCGCGAGGAACATGCCGGGGGCGAGCTCGGTTCCCTTCACGTCGCTGAGGAACATCAGGAGATTCGGCGCGGAAGGGAAAAGCGCCTGGACGAGCCAAGGTTTCGCCGGCGCCCCCGCGGCCGCGCCGCCCGGGCGCGCGCGGGAGCGGAACGTAGGGAGCATGGCCTGCACGGGGCTGCCGCCGTCGAAGCCGTCTTCGTACCAGAAGCACGAGCGGCAGACGGACAGAAGCTCGCGCGCGGTGGCGGAACATGCGGCGAAACCCGGGGGCGCCCTGCGGCGCGTTTTCGTTTCGGCCCACACCGCAGGCCTGCCGCCGCTCCAGATGACATGAAGCACGTGCATGGCTATTTCCCTACGCAGAACCGCGAAAACAGGCTTTCGAGCATGTCGTCGCTCCACACGCGGCCGATAGCGCGGCCGGCGGCCAGGGCCGCGTCGCGCAAGGCGCAGGCCGCCACGGCGGGGTCTGCGGCGAGCGCGTCTGCTGCGGCGCGCAGATGCGCGGAGACCGCGGAGAGCGCGGCGCGCGACAGCACGGTGTCGTCCGCCGCGCTTTCCTCCCCCGCGCCGGCGGCGAGTTCCGCGGCGGCGCGGGCGATCGCCGCGCGCAGGCGGTCAAGCCCCTCGCCGGTCGCGGACGACACGGAAATCGCGTCCGGAGCGGGGATGAAGCCGGGAAGGTCGCATTTCGTCCTGCAGCGCACCGTCCGGCGGAGCGGGCCGTCCCCTCCCCCGGATGCGGGCGGAGGGACCGGGAGCGTTCCGTCTGAAACGTCCAAGACCACATCCGCGCGCGAGCGGATAGAACGCGCGAGCGCGACGCCGGCGGCCTCGGCCTCGCCGGAGAAGTCGTCGCGCGTTCCGGCGGTGTCGGCCAGCACGACGGGCCAGCCGTCGATTTCGACGGATTCCTCGATATAGTCGCGGGTGGTGCCGGCCGCGGCGGAGACGATCGAGCGCTGTTCGCCGAGGATGGCGTTCATGAGCGAAGACTTTCCGGCGTTGGGAAGCCCGCATATCGCGGTGCGCACGCCCTCGCGCAGCAGTCGCGTTTCGCCGGCCGCGGCCTCCATCGCCGCGCAGCGCGCGGAAAGGGCTGCGATGCGGTCCGGCATGGCGGCGATGAATCCGGGCGGGCCGTCGCCTTCGTCGAAATCGAGAAACCTCTCCATGTCGGCGGATGCGGACACGAGGTCGGCGTAGAACGCCTCCATGCGCCTGCGCGGCGCTCCCTCCATGCGCAGCAAGGCGTCGTCGGCCGCGCGCGCGGTGCGTGCGTCCACGAGGTCGAGCACGGCCTCGGCGGCGTCTATCCCGATGCGTCCGTTCAAGAACGCGCGCATCGTGAATTCGCCGCGGCGGGCGAGCCTTGCGCCTGCGGCGATGCATGCGGAAAGGACGCGGCGGGGCGCCACGGAGCCGCCGTGGCCCTGGAATTCCACGCAGTCTTCGCCAGTGTAGCTGTGCGGCGCGGCGAAGACGAGGACGAGTCCGCGGTCTGCGGCGTTTCCGGCGGCGTCGCGGAAAGTCCTGTAGAAGAAGCGCCCGGCGTCGGCCGCGGAAAACCGGCGTCCGGCCACGGCGGCGGCGATGCCGAAGGCGCCCGGCCCGGAAACGCGCACTACGGCCACGCCGCCGCGGCCAGGGGCCGTGGCGATCGCGGCGATGTCGTCGTAGGCGGCGGGAGACGTCATGCGCGCTCCAGGAACCTTCCGGCGCGCGCGCCGGTGCAGCGTCCGTCCCTGAACGACAGCGCGCCGTTCACGAACACGGCCTCCACGCCGGACGAAAACACATGGGGCTTGTCGTAGGAGGCGAGGTCGGCGAAGGAATCCTCGCGCCACACGGCGACGTCTGCGAAAGCGCCCTTGGCGATTTCGCCGCGGCCGCGCAGGCCGAAGCGGCGGGCGGCCGCGGAAGTCATGCGGCGCACGGCCTCTTCGCGGCCGCATATCCGCGCGCAGCCTTCGATCCTGCCGGTGAGCATGCGGAAGAAGCGCGGCATGGTTCCGTAGGCGCGCGGGTGCGGATGGTCAGCGCCGAGCTGGCCCGACGGGGCGCGCAGCGACGCGTCGGAGCCGGCCAGGACCCAAGGCCTGGAAAGTATCTTCTGGAGATTTTCCCTGCACATCCAGGGGAAGAAGGCGCCCGTGCGCGTTTCGTCCGCGAGGATGAATTCGCAGGCCGTCCGCGCGGCGGTCGCGCCCATGGCGCGCGCCGCTTCGCCGAGCGTTCGGCCGCACCATTCGCGCACCATGCCGCTCCATCCGCCGCCGACGGTTATGGCGGCGAGTTCGTCTTCACGCGCGGAAAGCTCCTTTTCGATGCGTGCGCGCTGCGCGGGGTCGCGCAGCCGGGCGAGCTCCGGGTCGCGCCCGCCGGCGCCGGCCCAGTCGGGCAGGATCACGTCGAGATCCGTCCCCGCCTGGCAGTAGGGATACCTGTCGCTGCCGAGAACAAGACCGGACGCGACGGCGCCCTCCAGCTTGTCGAGGACCGCGCCGATCTTGCCCCAGTTGCGCCTGCCGCTCGTCTTGAGGTGGGATATTTCGGCGCGGATGCCGGTCTTGCGGACGAGGTCGAGAACTTCGTCGATGGCTTCCAGTATCGAATCGCCTTCGCTGCGCATGTGGGTGGCGTAGAAGCCGCCGCGGGCGGCGGCGACGGCCGCGAGGGTTTCGACCTCTTCCGGGGCGCTCCACTTGCCCGGCTGGTAGACAAGGCCCGTGGTGAGGCCGTGCGCGCCGCAGTCGAGGCATTCCTCAAGCATTTCCGACATCCTGCGCAGATCGTCATGCCCCGCCTTTTCGGGCTTGTAGCCCATCGCGCTGGAGCGCAGGGTGTTGTGGCCGACGAACTGGACGGTGTTCACGGCGGGGCGCGTCTCCTCCAGCAAGGCGCGGTATTCGCCGAACGACCGCCAGACTGGGCCGGGGACGGGCGACATGCCGCCGCCGGGGAGCGGGTAGGTCATCGACGCCCAGTCGCCCGACAGGCGGGCTTCGCCGAAGCGCGGCGCGCAGCTTCCGCCGCAGTTGCCGTTGATTTCGGTGGTTATCCCCTGGGAGATTTTCGACGGGGCGTCGGGTTCGATCAGAAGATACGTGTCGCTGTGCGCATGTACGTCGATGAACCCCGGCGTCACGAGACAGCCCGAGGCGTCGAGCCTTTCGAAATCTCCGGGAACGGGCGGCGAGCCGGGACTGCGGAGGAATACATCCGCGATTCTGTCGCCGTCTATGGCGACATCGGCGGGGAACGAAGGAGCGCCTGTGCCGTCCGCCACGGTTCCGTTTTCGATCAAAACCATTTCAAGGCTCCGGGGCGCCGCCGGGCTTGGCTTCTGTCTGCGGCGGTTGCGGCTGCGGCTGCGCGTCCGTTCCTGTTCCGGCCGGCTGTTGTTGCGGCGCGTCGGTTCCGGCGGGCGGAGGCGGCGCGTCCTTCCTGCCGGGGCCGGGCAAGGCCTCGGTCCCGCCGAGCAGGGCCACGACCTGGCGCTGGACGCTTCCGATGGCGTCGAGCCTGAGGCGCGGATCGAGAATCACGAAACTGTCGCCGTTCTTCCTGTCTTCGTAGATGCGGCGCACGGTGCCGTCGGGCAGTTCGCGCGAATCGCGCTCGACAAGAATCTTGGAGCGTTCGAGCATGACAGCGAGGACGTACACGGCGTTTTTCATTTCCGGGTCGTCGAGCGCGACGAGCTTGCGCAGGAGTTCGCCGGCCGTCTCCTTCTTGACCGGTTCCTTGCGGGCGTCCGGCGGCGGGGGCGCGGTGTAGACGCCTTCCCACAGCGAGAACGGCTCCCAGTCGCGCTCGAGCGTGTTCCAGCATTCCGGGTGGCAGTCCATGCGCTCGTAGCCGTTTCCGGAGTCGCGCAGAACGCTCGTGACCGGGCATTTGTCCTCTAACGGCCTGCCGCATACCGAGCAGACGTGGCCCCTGCTTTTTATGTTCCAATCCTGTGCCATGTTCGTCGTACCTGAAAAACCATCAGACTGCGCGTCATGCGTGCGCGGCGATCCAAGACGATGTGAAGCGCCGTGCTTCGGCGTCCGCCGCGAGCACGGCGGCGAGCGAACCGCACGGGGCGGGCGCGACGGCGTCGAGCGCGGCGGCCACGGCCTGCGGGATGCCGGTGAAAGGCAGGCGGCGCGCGAGGAACGCCTCCACGGCCGTTTCGTCGGCGGCGGACAGCACGGCGGTGGCGGTCCCTCCCCTGCGCGCCGCTTCGCGGACGAGGCGCAGGCACGGGAAGCGGTCTTCGTCGGCCTTGCGGAAATGCATCGTCCCGATCGAAGGCAGGTCGAGTTTTCCGCGCTCGGCCGGCAGGCGGCGCGGCCACGAGAGCGCGTACTGTATCGGAATGCGCATGTCCGGCGGGGCGAGCTGCGCGAGCGTGGAGCCGTCCTCGAACGTGACGAGCGAATGGATGGTGGATTCGGGATGCACCACCACGCCGATCCTCTCTTCGGGGATGTCGAAGAGCCAGCGGGCTTCGAGGATCTCGAACCCTTTGTTCATCATCGTCGCGGAGTCGACCGTGACCTTCGGCCCCATCTTCCAGCGCGGGTGGTCGAGCGCGGTTTCGGGCGTGACGGAAGAAAGGTCGGCGGGGCTGTCGAGGAACGGCCCGCCGCTTGCGGTGAGAGTGATTGACGCGGGCGCCGGCAGGACGCCGCGCGGGAATCCGGCGGCGGCGGCGCGTTCCTGGATGCACTGGAACACGGCAGAGTGCTCGGAATCGACCGGGATCATCGACACCCCGCGGCGTTTCGCGGCCTCCATCACAAGCCCGCCCGCGGCCACGAGCACTTCCTTGGTCGCGAGCGCGACGTCGTGGCCGGCTTCGATCGCGGCGAGCGCGGGGCGGAGGCCGGAAAGCCCGACAAGCGCCACGAGCACGATGTCGGCCTGCGGCGTCGCCGCCGCCTGCTCCGCCGCGCCCGGGCCGGAAGCGATCTCGATTCCCGCGGCGGCGGCCTCGGCGGCGATTGCGGCGGCGGCCTGCGCGTCCGCCACCGCCAGGAAGCGGCATCCGAGGCTCTTCGCCATCTCGAGCCCCGCGCGGGCGTTGGATTTCACGGAAAGCGCGACCGCGCGGAAGTCGTCCGGATGCGTCGCGATCACGTCTGCCGCGCTTCGCCCTATCGACCCTGTTGCACCGAGAACGACAATGTTTTTCATGGTCACTCTGCGTAGACGTAGACGGCGTCGAGCATGCCGCCGAACGCGGCCGCGCCGTCGAAGAATGTTCCGAGAGGTTCGCCCGCCGGCATGAAGAAAAGCGCGGCGTCGGTCTTGGCGGCCTCCTCGCCGAACGACTTCACGATGGCGGGGATTTCGCTCCATTGCGCGAACTTGCGCGTTTCCGGGGTGAGCTTCGGCTCGGTCGCGTTTTCGGCCGACCAGTCCTCGTGCACGAAAGTGAAAGTCTTGGAGCCGTCGGCGGCGATGCGGATCTCGAAAGGCTGGAAGGGGCGGTTCTTGCGTTCTCGCCACGATTCTTCGGGAATGTAGCTTTGGATGTACGGCTGGCCTTCCGGCGCGCCGGCGAGCTTCAGGCCGTTGCCGTCGAGCATGAGGAATACCGGCGCGATCTCGCGCGCCATGCGAAGCGGCACGGCGCGTCCGAAGCCGGGGGCCAGATGGACGTCCATCCCCCTGGCCCGTTCCGCTCGTATGGCGGAAAGGGCGTCGGCGAGCGGAACCGGCGCGGCGCCGGGCGCGAGGCTCGCGGCGGGCTTGCCGTCGATTTCGCAGATCGACAGTTCGCGGCGCGATACGGTGTTCGTGCCGTTCCATGTTATGGAGATGGCAGCAGTGGCTCCGGCGGGGAATTCCACCTTGGGCTTGAAGCGCCCGTACGCGGCGGACTGCAGCAGCCGGCCCTGGAGCGCGAGAAGGCTCTGTCCGCTGCCGTAGAGCGCGAAGACGGCGCAAGGCTCGTTCGTGGATGCGGCGGCGGTGCCGTCGGGCAGGCGTTCGCCGCCGGTGGCAACGGCGCCGGAGGGAAGCACGCGCGGCTCGTCGGCGGGCGCGACGTCCGACACCAGGTCTTCGAGCGAATACGGTTTTCCGGCCACCTCTACCTTGAAAGACACCTTTTCGCCGCAAGGCCAGAAGCGCGCCTTGCGCGAATCGGGCGGGACGCCGCGCGGTATTCCGGCGGCGTCCATCGCGCGGGCGATGTCGCCCGGGGAGGCGTCGGTGGTGAACATCGCCTCGTAGCCGTGGCTCGAAAGCGGGCCGATCGCAAGGAACTCGAGCGTGTCGGCCGTCCGTATGCCGGTGGCCTTCGCGGTGAACGCCACGGAATGCGCGGCGGGGTCGGCCTTCACTGCGGGACCCGGCTGCCGCGCGTCGGCGGCGCACGCCAGGGCGGCGGCCGCGGCGACGATGGCGATGGGACGCTTCATCGTTTCGCCGCTCCGGCGGCGCGGGCGAAGCCTGCGGCGGAGCGCTCGATGATACGCTCGTCCACGGAGCACGACAGGCGGATGTGGCCGGGGAAGCCGAATCCGCGGCCCGGAACGGCCAGGATGCGCTCGGCGAGAAGGGCGTCGGTGAACGCCGTGTCGTCGCCGCCGGGGGCGGCCGGGAAGAAGTAGAACGCGCCGCGCGGCATTTCGAACTCAAGCCCGGCGGAGCGCAGGACTTCCGCCATGAGCTTGCGCCTGCGGTCGTAGATCGCAAGGTCCACGGTTTCGTCGAGAAGTTCCGCGGCGAGCTTCTGCCCTATGACGGGCGCGTTCACGAATCCGAGCGTGCGGTTGGTCATCGTGACGGCGGCGACGAACGTTTCCACGTCGGGCATGGCGGGGTTCGCCGCCAGGTAGCCGATGCGTTCGCCCGCCAGCGAAAGCGTCTTGGAGAAAGACCCGGCCACGACCGCGAACGGCGTGAGCGGAAGGACCGGCGGCACGGTGGCGCCGTCGTAGGCGAAGGCGCGGTACGGCTCGTCGGACACCAGGAACAGCGGACGCTCGCGGCCCTCGTTGGCGCGGTCGACGATCGCGGCGAGCCTGCGCATGTCGCTTCCGGAGTATATGCAGCCGGTGGGGTTGTTGGGCGAGTTCACGAGGATCGCGCGCGTTTTGGACGTTATCGCGGCGGCGATCCCCTCGACGTCCGGCGCGAAGGAGGGCGCGCGGGAGGGGACGGTGCGCAGCACGCCGCCGAAATGCCCGCAGTACGCGCCGTATTCGACGAAGTACGGCGCGGGCACGACGATTTCGTCGCCGGGTTCGACGACGGCGCGGAAGAACGCGACAAGCGCGCCGGCCGCGCCCACGGTCGCCACGACGTGCCCGGCCTGCAAGGGCGACTGCTGCTGCCTTGCGAGCCAGGCGGCGAGCGCTTCCCGGAACGCGGGGATGCCGGCGTTGGGGCAATAGCCCAGCCCGAGCGGACGCACCGCCTCCGACGCTATCTTGCGGAGGGCGTCCGCCGTCTTCGCGGGCGGCGGGACGTCGGGATTGCCGAGGGAGAAATCGCATACGGCGTCGTCGCCGTAGCGCTTTTTCAGTTCCATGCCTTTTTCGAACATCCTGCGGATCCAGGACGACGAACCGAGCGAAGCCGCGATCTGCGGCGAGACGATCTGCATATCAGCCTGCCTTTGCGTAGAGGCGGCGCGCGCGCCGCCGCCGGCCGCTTCCGCGGCCGGAGTCAAGAAACCCCGGACAACCGTAGCACGGTCCCCCTGCGACCTTCGATGCCAAGTGGGCGCCCCGGCGGCTTCCGACGAGGCGTATGCCGCGTTCCGGCGCCCTTGCCGCAATGATGGCCAGAGATAATACCGCTAAATCCGCGTGTTGTCCAGGGCCCACGTCGTTTACTGTTCCCGGACTTCCGCGCCGGGAATCGTTTTGAGTTCTTCGAGTATTTTCGCGAAAGCGGCGTTTACCTGTTCGTCGGTGAGCGTCTTTTCCGCGGAACGGAACGCGAGGGAATACGCCAGCGAGCGCCGGCCCTCCCCCAGCTCCTTCGATTTGAAGATGTCGAACAGCCGCACCGAGACGAGTTCCGGCGGGGCGGCCTTGCGGATGCGGCGTTCGATCTCGCCGTGGCCGGTGCCGGGGCCGGCCACCACGGCCACGTCGCGCGTGACGGCGGGATAGGACGGCACGGGCTTGACCCGGGGCGTGGCGTCGGTGCGCTTCAGCAGCGGCTTCAGCTGGAGTTCGGCCAGGGCCATCTGCGTGTTCATGCGGTACGGGTGGCGCATCTTGCGCGAGACGGCGCCCATCAAGCCTGCGGTCCTTCCGTTGAGGACTATTTCGAGCGCTGCGCCTTCGGCGAACGCCGGGTGCGCGGCTGGCTTGAACTCGACCTTGCCGGCGTGGAGGCCGGACACGAGTTCGCACACCGCGCCTTTCATCCACGAAAGGGCCTCTTCCTCAGTGACGGCCCGGCGCGTGTCGAGCGCGCCGCGTCCCGCGGGGCCGGAGAATCCCAGCGCCACGCGCTCCTCTTCGCGCGGTTCGCCTTCGGGCGACTTCGAGAACACGCGGCCGATTTCGAACATCGCGGCCGTGCCGCCGAGCAGGTGCGCATGGTTGCGCCCGAGCGAGCCGAGGAGCTGCGGCAGCAGCGAATTGCGCAAAACGCCGTATTCCGCCGAGACGGGATCGGGCAGCGCGAGGCGCGACGCGGCGTCGCGCGGGTCGAAGGCGTCGAGCTCGCCCGCGGAAAGGAACGAGTAGTGCATCGCCTCGGTGAAGCCGAGCGACAGACACAGCGAACGCGCCTTTTCGCGCGCGCGGAAAGGCGCGTCGGAAAGCGGCGATATCGAAGGCGCGGACGGCATCGTGTCCGGGATGTTGTCGAGCCCGTACAGGCGAGCGACTTCTTCCACGAGATCGGCTTCGAGCGACAGGTCGCGCCGCCAACTGGGGATTTCGAAGGTGGCGGACTTCTCGGCCGCGAAGTGCTTTCCGCCGCCGCGGACCCGCAGGCCGAGGGATTCGAGCAGATACACCATCGCGTCGTTCCCGACAGGTATGCCTATCAGCCTGCGCGCGCGCTCGAAGTCGAGCGTGACGTCGGGATTCAGCGGCTTGGCGCGGCTGTCGGCGTCGATCACGCCCTTGGCCACCTTGGCTTCGCCGTATTTCTGCAGAAGGTGGGCGGCGCGGCGGCTCGCGAAGTCTGCCAGATCTGGATCCACGCCGCGGATGTAGCGGTACGACGCTTCCGTGGCGAGCTTCAGCTTCGTGGCCGTGTATTTCGTGGACGCCGGATCGAACAGCGCGGATTCGATCAGCACGTGATCCGTGCCGGGGGCGATTTCCGAGCCTTCGCCGCCCATGACGCCGGCCACGGCGGACGGCTTTTCGCCGTCGCAGATAAGCAGCATGGACGGGTCGAGTTCGCGGTCCTTGCCGTCGAGCGTGCGGATCTTTTCGCCTTCCTTCGCGTCGCGCACTACGATCTTGCGGCCGGCGAGCGTGCGGTAGTCGAAGGCGTGCAGCGGCTGGCCAAGCTCAAGCATTACGTAGTTCGTCACGTCCACCACGAGACCGAGCGACCTGACGCCGCACAGCTCGAGACGCTTCGCCATGAAGTCGGGCGAAGGGCCGTCCTTCACGTACGTCAGCACGCGGGCGGTGTAGCGCGGGCAGCGGACGCTGTCTTCCACCTGCACGGACACTTCGGAGGACACGTCGACGTCAGTTTCGTCGAAAGAGACGTCGGGCATTTTCAGCGGGCGGCCGAGAACCGCCGAGAACTCGCGCGCGAGGCCCACTATCGAAAGCGCGTCGGGGCGGTTCCAGGTGACTTCGATGTCGAAGACCGTCTCCGGCTTCGCGCCGGGCACTGCGTTGCGCACGGGGATCCCGACGGGAGTCTCGGGCGGGAACTCGATGATTCCGGAGTGGTCGGAGGAAAGGCCGAGTTCGCGGGCGGAGCAAAGCATGCCGAACGACTCCACGCCGCGCAGCCTGCCTTTCTTTATCTTGAAAGAGCCTTCAGGGTCGGGCACTGTCGCGCCGATCTTGGCGAGAGCGGTCTTCAGCCCTGCGCGGCAGTTCGGCGCGCCGCACACGATCTGCAAGGTTTCCTTTCCGTCGGAGACCTTGCAAACGTGCAGATGGTCGGAGTCTGGATGCGGTGCGCACTCCGTCACTTCGGCCACGGTGAAAAGATCGTCGAGACCGGCGCCGCCGGATTCTTCGATCGCCTCGACCTGCAGTCCGCTCCGCGTGAGTTTTTCGGCGAGTTCCTTGGGAGCTATGTCGGAAACGTCTATGTATTCGTTCAGCCAGCTAAGTGGTAGTTTCATGGTCTATGTGCGTATTTTTTCTGGCGTCTTGGACGCGATGGCAAACTTTCCGCCGCAGGTCATTCTCCGTCGGGCGCGGGCTGTTCCGGCGCGGGTTCCGCGGGCTGTTCCGGCTCGGCTGGCACGGCGGGCTGTTCCGGTTCCGGTGCAGGCTGTTCTGGCTCGGTTGGCACGGCGGGCTGTTCCGGTTCCGGTGCTGGCTGCTCCGGCGCGGGTTCCGCGTCGGCCGCAGGCGGCTCGACTTCCGGCGCGGTTCCGGCAGGCGGTTCCGGCTCGGCGGTTGCGGAAGGCTGCTCCGCTTCCGGCGCAGGCTCTGCGGCGGAAGGATGCCCGGATTCTGGTGCCGCTTCCTGCGCGGCGGGCTGCTGTTTTTTCTTGCGGCGGTAGATGGGGAATTCCGCAGGAATCGCGAGGACGCCGTCGAAGAACGCCACCAAGTGTCCGCGTTCGGCGAGCCAGCCCACGCGGGAGCGGATTTCGTTGCGCTTCTTCGCGTCCTGTCCCGCGAGCGCGTCGGCGAGTTCGTTCACGGAGACGGCGGGGTGGGACTCGACGAAGCGTATGATCTCTGCGAGTTCCGCGACAGCATGTGAAAGGTCGAGCGGGACGGGTGCGGAGGCGCAGACGAATTCGCGCCCGCGCGGCTCGTCGGCGCGCAGGAAGAACATCTTGCGGAAGTGGAAGGCGCCGCGCAGGGCGTAGAAGAGCGTGAGCGGGTTGCGGCTTTCGCGTTCCAGGGCGTTGCGGCACATCGAAGCGAGGATGCGCGAAGGCGAGTTCACCGCGGCGGCCGCGCTGCACATTGCGGTTTTGCACGTGGAGACGAGGCCCGGCGCGATGTTCGCGGCGAAGTGGCGTTCGGCGTCGGCGCGGGAGAACGCCGGCGTTTCGGCGGCCTGCGCGGGCGCGGCCTGCGGGGCGGATCCCTCCGGCGCGGCGGCTTCGCCCGCGGGCGCGGGCGCGGCCTGGGCCTCGCCGGGTTTTTTCGCGCCGCGCGATTTGTCCTTCAGGCGGTAGACCGTCTTCTTGGTGGCGGACTTGCGCCATTCCTCCACGGCTTCGGGGTCGCGCACCATTTCGATGCGCGCGCGGTAGTCGTCCTCGCGCATTCCGGGGAAGCGCGTGCGCAGGATTTCCTGGATGCGGGCGTTGTAGTCGTGCAGGTTGGGCGGCCCGATGAGGATGCCGGAAAGCCCGCATTTGGCGACGCACGGGAAATTGCCCTTCGGCGGTTCGCACTCGAGCTGCTCCTCCTCGAAGAAGTCGGAGAAGTGGGCGGAGAAGACGTGTTCGCGCAATTCATCCTCGGTCAGCGCCGGCGCGCCGCACTTCCTGCACTGGAAGAACCGCTGCGGAGGCTGCTGCCGGGCGGCGGAATCGTCGCCGCGTTCCTCGCCGCGGGGATGCTGGCGGCGCGCGATGCGCACGACGAGCGAATCCTGGTTGCCGGCGAAGAGCCGTGCGAGGTCGCGCAGCGGGTACGCATGGCGGGAAAGCTGGATTTTGCGGACGATCTGTCCGAGCGCGCGCTGGTCGGGCAGGACTTTGACTTCGAGGTCCGGGAGGGGCGGACGCTGGAAGAAGGGGCGGCGTTCTCCGCGCTGCTGCCAGTCGCCGCGCGGGGGGCGGGAATCGCCGTCGCGATTGAAGCCGCGGTCTCCGTCGCGGAAGCGCGGCGGCCGTCCGCCTTCGCCGTCGCGGAAGCGCTGTGGGCGGCCGCCTTCGCCGTCGCGGAAACGCTGGGGGCGTCCGCCTCCGCGCCTGCCGTCCGGCCCGCCGTCGCGTCCGGGTCCGCGGAAGTCGCGGTCCCTGTCGCGGCCGCGGCGGTCGCCGGGGGCGTCTCCGTCGTCGGCGTATCCGTCGGCGTACTTGCCGCTGCGGAACCGGTCGAGGCTCCGTCCGGGGGAATCCTTGGCCCACGAGGGCGTGAAGTCGATCGACCCGAGGGCGGAAAGATCCAAAGCCTCTCCGTCCGGGGCGCCAGTCTGGCCGTTGTCCTGTTCGCTCATTTGCTCCACTCCCTTCGGCGCGCGCGGCGGAAGCCCTCCGCCTGCAAAAGCGCGTTGAATGCGTGAATTATCCTATATTGCGTGCCGGATGTCAAACGGGAAAAGCGCGCCGCAAGCCGGAGCGCCAGGACGTCCGGGGGCGTCCTGGCGCTTTTCCGTGGCGGGGCGCGGCGGGGTTCAGGCGATGGACGCCACGATGCGCTCCATCTCCGCCGACTGCGCCTCCATGGATTCGACCATCTTGAACTGCGTACGGCAGCGGTCGAGGTTGTGGTCCGGGCGGGAGGTGCGGAAGTACGTGTCGCCGGCCAGGTAGTCCGTGAGGAACCGCACGCCGATCGTGAACGTGATGAGCCTTCCGGAGAAGACGAGCTGGGCGCGCTCGGCGGGCGTGAGGAAGCGGGCGTCGGCCAGGTAGCCGCGCGCGAGGGCCTCGAACATGTCGATCCGCGAATAGACCTTGGAGAGGTCGCGCTCGTCCTCGGCGGCGTTGGCGGTGGACGTGCGGACCATGTCGCCGAAGTCGTACAGGGCGAGTCCGGGCATCACGGTGTCGAGGTCGATCACGGCGCAGCCTTCGCCGGTGGCGTCGTCGAGCATCACGTTGTTGATCTTGGTGTCGTTGTGCGTGATGCGCTCGGGCAGCTCCTTGGCGGCGAGAAGGTCCACGAGCCTGCTGGCGGCGGCGCGGCGGGCGTCGACGAACGCGAGCTCGGCGGCGACCTTGGCCTTGCGCGCGCAGACGTCCGCCGCGGCGGCGGCGTCCAGCTGCGCGAGGCGCGACACGGTGTTGTGGAACTCCGGTATCGTCTCGTGCAGGCGCGGCGCGGGCATGTCGGCCAGCTGGTTCTGGAAGCGGGCGAAGGCGTTGGCCGCCTTGTACGCCTGCCCGGGCTCTTCGATGACGTCGACCGTGCGGGCGTTCTGGATGAACACGTACATGCGCCACCAGCCGCCTTCGGGGCCGCGCGCGCAGGGTTTGCCGTCGCGCGCGTACACCAGTGTCAGCGTCTTGCGCGTGGCGTCGGGGTCGCCGGCCAGCTTCACGCGCAGGTGCTCCGTCACGCGCTGGATGTTCTCCATCACGCGCTGCGGCTGGGTGAATATCGAATCGTTGATCCGCTGGAGTATGTACGACACCTGGGTGCCGCCCAGCGAGAGGTCGACCTTGAAGGTGTCGTTTATGTGCCCCGAGCCGAACGGGACGCAGGAGCGGAAGTCGCCGTACACGCTGAAAAGCGATACGGTCTCGCGCAGCTGCTCTTCGGTGAAAGTCCTGGATGACATCGTTCTTCTCCGTGGCGCGGCGTCAGGCGATCGCGGGGATCTGGGCGGCGGCGACGGACTGGCCCAGGCGGCGGGCCTTTTCGTCGGGCATGAAGATCTCGACCTTCCCGGCGAGCTCCGGATCGATGTCTTCGAGGTACATGCGCGCCTCGTTCAAGATCACCGAGCCGCCCACGCCGGACGTCACGCGGCCGAGGATCATGAGGTTGTCGAAGTCGTAGAACTCGCCGTACCACGGCACGGACCAGGCGAGGTAGCGGCCGATCTTCAGGTAGACCTGGATCGCGCGGTCGTCGCCCTTGGCCGCGGCGGCCTGGACCTCCTTCAGGCGGTCGGGCAGGCCCATGTCCGCGGGGAACTCGAAGCCGGCCTTCAGCGCCAGGTGGTTCACCGCCTGCTGCGAGAAGTACATGCAGCCCACGCCGGCGTCCTGCGACCATTCGTCGGCGGGCGCGTGCGGATCCATGTCCGCCGGGGCGAAGGCGAGTTCGGAGATGCGGCCGGTGAGCGCGCCGTTGGTGTTGATGAAGCCCACGGCCTCGGACGAGCCCATCGCCACGCCGAGGATGCCGTTGCGGCCCATCGCGATCGCGCCGGCGAGCGCCGTCACGTCGCCGTCGTTGAACACTTCGAACGGAACCTTCCACTCGTCTTCGATGCGCAGGAAGAGGTTCTGGGCCTCGGAGTAGCGCGAGGGGTTCTTCTCGCGCACGGCGCGGAAGAGCGACGCCACGCCGATCTTCTTGCCCACGAACGTGCCGGCGGACGATCCTCCTATCGCGTCGACCTTGCCGCCCAGCGCCTTGGCCGCGGCTTCGAGGCCTTCGGACAGGTGCCTGTAGTGGTATTCGGGGTCGGGCTGGTTGCGCGGATCCCAGGGGAACTCCTCGGAGAACACCACTTCGCCTTCGCGCAGGGCGGAGATCTTGAAGTCGCTCGCGCCGAGGTCGAAGCCGATGCGGCAGCCGTCGGTGTTGTTCTTGATCACGATGTTGCGCTCGCGCTCCTGCGGCATCTTGCCGAGCGGCACGATGGCGCACTCCATCTCGCGCCCGTAGAGGTCGGACATGAACTGCCAGTCGAACTTGCGCTCGCCGTTCTTCGTGTACGCGGCCGCGACGGGTTTCACGATCTCGTCGGGGCCGGCGAGCCACAGCTTCCAGCCGCCCGCGGACCACAGCAGGAATTTTACGCAGCGCTCTACCGTGCGCACGACCACTCCGGCCATGTCGGGGGCGATGCGTTTCGGGATGTCGATGTCGTAGCGCGACACGTAGCCGTCTTCGCGCTCCCACGCTATCGCTACGGTCTGCGGGTTGTCGCCCGCCTCCTCGCGCAGGAAGTCAATGAATTCGACTGGAGACTGGAATCCGGCGTCGCAGCCGCATTCGCCGCACTGGCATTCTTTGGACATATCATGTTCTCCGCTTGGTGTGGTTTTCCCGTCCGGCGGGCCGTTCCCGCAGGACGCGGCTTTGAGTATACCAAAATTTCGCGCGCGCGTCCCCGCCAATCGCAGACGTCAGACGCGCGCGGCGAAGTCGGCGTAGCCGAAGGTGCGCCAGGTGTCGACCGTGCCGTCTTCGCGGCGTATCGCGATGTCCGGCAGGTTCACCCCGTTGAAGGTGTTGTTTTTCACCATCGAATAGATGGCCATGTCTTCGAACGCCACGGTGTCGCCTTCCTTCAGCGGCGCCGGGAACGAATAGGTTCCGATCTCGTCGCCGGCAAGGCACGTGGGGCCGCCGAAGCGGTAGGCGAACGGCCCGGCGGCGCCGGGCGACGCGCCGGTCACGCGGGGCGTGTACGGCATTTCGAGGACGTCGGGCATGTGGCAGGCGGCGCTGGCGTCGAGAATCGCGTTGGAGACGCCGTCCTCCCCCGGCGGCTGTATCTCCAGCACGCGGGATTCGAGCGTTCCGGCGTCGAGCGCGACGGCCTCCCCCGGCTCCAGGTAGACTTCCATGCCCGGGTGTCTGCGGCGGAAGCCGAGAATGAGCCCGGCAAGGCCTTCCAAGTCGTATCCGGCTCTGGTGATATGGTGCCCGCCGCCGAAGTTCACCCATCGGAGGCCCGGCAGCATGTCGCCGAATTTCGCCTCGAATCCGGCGAGCACGCGGCGCAGTTCATCCAGGCCCTGTTCGCAGAGGCAGTGGAAATGCAGGCCGTCAATGTCCATGGCCGGATGCCGGGCGGACCACGCGTCGACCGCCGCGCGCGTGGCGCCGAGCCGCGAGCCTGGGCGGCAAGGGTCGTACGCGGGCGTTGCCGCCACGGAAACTTCCGGGTTCACGCGCAGGCCGGGCGACACGCCGCGTGCGCGGGCGGCCGCGCCGTACAGGGCCAGCTGGCGCGGCGAGTTGAACACGATGTGGTCGACCACGCCCAGGAGTTCGTCCATCTCCCCGGGCGCGAAGGCGGGCGCGAACACGTGCGTCTCGCCGCCGAAGAATTCGCGGCCGTGCTTCGCCTCGAACAGCGAACTCGCAGTCGTCCCCGCAAGGTGGCGCGCGCACAGCGGATAGACCGCCGCGCACGAAAACGCCTTCTGCGCGAGCAGTATCTTCGCGCCCGTGCGGTCCGAGACGGACTTCAGGATTTCGAGGTTCCGCCTGAGCGCCGCTTCGTCGATCACGTACCGCGGCATCGGTCAATCGACCTTCACGGGGTCGAAGCTTTCCTTCCAGGGCAGACCCTGGACGTTCAGCTCGGCCATGAACGGGTCGGGGTCGAACTCTTCGCAGGTGTGCACGCCCGGCGCCGTCCACTTCCCCTCGAGGAACATCTTGGCGCCGATCATGGCCGGCACGCCCGTGGTGTAGCTGATCGCCTGGGAGCCGACTTCGCGGTAGCATTCCTGGTGGTCGCAGATGTTGTACACGTAGTAGTCGACCGGCCTGCCGTCCTTTTCGCCGTGGAAGATGCATCCGATGTTCGTCTTGCCCTTCGTGCGCGGGCCGAGCGTGGACGGGTCGGGCAGCAGCGCCTTCAGGAATTCGATCGGGACGATCTTCTGTCCGTTGAAGTCGACCGGGTCGATGCGCGTCATCCCCACGTTCTCGAGGCATTTCAGGTGCGTCAGGTAGCTCTGCCCGAACGTCATGAAGAAGCGTATGCGCTTGATCCCTTTCAGGTTGCAGCCGAGCGATTCGAGCTCTTCGTGGTGCAGAAGGTACATGTCCTTCCTGCCCACGCCCTCGAAGTCGTATTCGCGCTTGATCGCCATCGGCGCGGTCTCGACCCACCAGCCCTTGGCGAACGCCTTTTTGTTCTCTACGGGCACCTCCGGGCGGTCTGACGCCGGATCGGCCACCCAGTAGGAGCCTTTGGCGGCTACTTCGCGGATGTTGATCTCGGGGTTGAAATTCGTGGCGAACAGGTATCCGTGGTCTCCCCCGTTGCAGTCCAGGATGTCGAGCGTCTCGATCGTGTCGAAGTAGTGCTTCTGGGCGTAGGCGGAGAAGACCTGCGTCACGCCGGGGTCGAAGCCGCAGCCGAGGATCGCCGTCAGGCCGGCCTTCTCGAACCGCTCGCGGTAGGCCCACTGCCAGGAATACTCGAAGTGCGCCTCGTCCGGCGGCTCGTAGTTGGCGGTGTCGAGGTACGGGACCCCGGCCGCGAGGCACGCGTCCATGATGGCGAGGTCCTGGTACGGCAGGGCGATGTTCATCACGATGTCCGGCCGGAAGTCCTTTATCATCTCCGTCGTGGCGGCGACGTCCATGGCGTCGAGCCGCGCCGTGGATATTTCCGTCTTCAGGCCGTCCTTGCCGAATCTGCGTCTTTCGATGCCGTCCTTGATCGCGTCGCAGCGCGATTTCGTGCGCGAGGCGATCAGGAGCGAGCCGAACACGCCGGGGTTCTGCGCCATTTTCGCGGCGGCGACGCCGGCGACGCCGCCGGCCCCTATGAGCATTGCACGTTTTGCCATTTCGGATTTCCTTTCCCGTTCAAGAACGTCTGTCTGTCTGCGGAACGCGCCCGTCTGGCGCCTGCAGGGCCAGCAGCTCCTCGCGCAGGAGCTTGCAGGCGAGAGCCGTGGAGCGGCCGGACTGGTCGAGGTGCGGCGACAGCTCCACGTTGTCCACGGCGACCACGCGGAAGCGCGCCAGGACTTCGGTGAGCGCCGACAGCAGTTCCCGGAAGCGCATCCCGCCCGCCTCCGGCGTGCCGGTTCCGGGGAATTCCGACGGGTCGAGCACGTCCAGGTCCACGGTCAGGTACGCAGGGGTCCCCTCCGGGAACGAAAGCGACGCGAGGGTGTCTGCGGAGAACGGCTCGGTCTTCACACGGCCGGCCTTCATGAAAGCGAACTCTTCGCGCGTGCCGGAGCGTATCCCGAACTGCCATATCCTGCCGTCGCCGAGCAGGTCGTGGCAGCGGCGCATCACGCATGCGTGCGAAAGCTTCACGCCGAGGTAGTCGTCGCGCAGGTCGGCGTGCGCGTCGAAATGTATGATGCGCAGGCCGGGGAAGCGTTTTGCGGCGGCGCGCACCGCGCCCAGCGTCACGAGGTGCTCGCCGCCGAGCAGGACCGGCGTCTTGCCGGCGTCGAATATCCTCGCGGCCTCGGCCTCTATCATGTCCAGCGCGCGCTCCGGCGCGCCGAAGGGAAGCTCCAGATCTCCGGCGTCGTGCACGGCCGCGTCCGTTTCGAGATCGCGGTCCTGGTACGGCGAATACGTCTCGATGCCGAACGATTCCGCGCGCATGGCGGACGGGCCGAAGCGCGTTCCGGGGCGGAAGCTCGTGGTGGAGTCGTACGGGGCGCCGAACACCACCGCGCGCGCCTCGCCGAAAGTCCTGTCCGCGCCGATGAAGCTCATTTCTCCACCCTCAGCAGGTCCTTGACGTAGTTTGGCAGCGCGAACGCGCCGCGGTGGAGGTCCGTGTTGTAGTAGCGCGTGCGTATGCCGCGCCTGTTCCAGCGTGTTGCGTCGAGGTCGCCTATCGGATGGTATTTCTTCGAGGCGAAGCCGAACAGCCAGTGCCCGGACGGGTAGCTGGGTATGTGGCACTGGTAGACGGTGGAGACCGGGAATTCCATCGCGATGTGCCTGTGGGCGTCGCGCACCGAGCGCTGGTGCGCGGCGTAGAACGGGGATTCGTGCTGGTTTATCAGGATGCCGTCGTCGCGCAGGGCCTTGAAGCACGTGCCGTAGAACTCGCGCGTGAAAAGCCCTTCGGCCGGCCCGTACGGGTCGGAGGAGTCCACTATGATGAGGTCGTATTCCGCCTTCTTGCCGCGCACGTAGCGCAGGCCTTCCTCGAACCACACGTTCACGCGCCTGTCCTTGAGCTTCGACGACGTGAACGGAAGGTATTTCTTGGCGAGCAGCACCACGAACTTGTCCACCTCCACCAGGTCGATGGATTCTATGGATTTGTATTTCACGAGCTCGCGGACCGTCCCGCCGTCCCCTCCCCCGATCACCAGCACGTTCTTGACGTTCGGGTTCACGGCCATGGGCACGTGGGTGACCATCTCGTGGTAGATGAACTCGTCCTTTTCCGTGATCATCAGCCCGCCGTCGAGCACGAGCACGCGGCCGTAGGCCGGCGTGTCGAGTATGTCTATCTGCTGCACGGCGCTTTTCTTGGAGGCCACCTGCACGGAGGCCTTCATGGAAAACCTCACGTCGTCCGTGTGCTGGTCTGTGTACCAGAGTTCCATTCGTCCAGATCCTTTCCCCGGCTCTATTCCACCACCTGGATGTAGTCCAGGTTCATGTCTTCGGTTCCCGTCATGAAGCATCCCTTCTCCTTGGCGTACAGGATGTGCTCCAGGACGTCGGGGGTTATGCGCTCGCCCGGCGCGACGATCGGGATGCCGGGCGGGTAGCTCATCACGAACTCGCCCGCCACGAGGCCCGTGGATCCGCGCATCGGCACGCGGCGCTTCTTCGCGTAGAACGCCTCCTGCGGCGGCATGGCGATCGAAGGGTCGATGTATTCGTGGTCGAACAGCCCGGCGGGGCTGCGTTCGTGCAGGCGCTTGATCTCGGCGAGCGCGGAGATCAGGCGCTCCACGTCCATCATGCGGTCGCCCGCGGAAAGTATCGCCAGCAGGTTGCCGATGTCGCCGAACTCGATCTGTATCCCGTAGTCGTCGCGCAGGTGGTCGTAGACCTCGATCCCGGCGAGGCCGATTTCGCGCGTGTGCACCGAAAGCTTCGTGCGGTCGAACGCGAACGCGGCGTCGCCGTCCACAAGCTCAGGCCCGAAGGCGTAGTATCCGCCGAGCGCGTTTATCTCCTCGCGTGCGTAGTCGGCGAAGCCCATCGTCTTCGCGTACATCGCGCGCCCCTTGAAATGCAGGGTGCGGCGCGCGATGTCGAGCGACGAGAGGAGCAGGTACGAGGCGGACGTAGACTGCGTGAGCGTGATCGTCTGGCGCACGTAGTCGGGGTTCACCGGCCTGCGCGTGAGCAGTATCGAGCTTTGCGTCAGCGAGCCGCCGGTCTTGTGTATCGACGCCGCGGCCATGTCGCATCCCGCCGCCATGGCGGACACCGGCAGGTCTTCGTGGAAATAGAAGTGCGTGCCGTGCGCCTCGTCGGCCAGGACGAGCATCCCTGCTCCGTGCGCGAGGCGCGCTATTTCGGCGAGGTTCGAGCAGATCCCGTAGTACGTGGGGTTGTTCACGAGGATCGCCTTCGCGTCCGGGTTCTCCGCTATGGCCTTCTCCACGTCGGCCACGGACATCCCGAGCGGAATGCCGAGCCGCTTGTCTATGCCAGGGTTGATGTACACCGGGATCGCGCCGTTGACCACGAGCGCGTTGATCGCGCTGCGGTGGACGTTGCGCGGCAGGATGATCTTCTCCCCGCGGCCGACCGCGGTCCATATCATCGCCTGCACGGCGGACGTCGTCCCGTTGACCATGAAGAAGGCGTCGTCGGCGCCGAAGCATTCCGCCGCCAGCTCCTGCGCCTCTTTTATGACGCCGACCGGATGCCCCAGGTTGTCGAGCGGCTTCATGGAGTTCACGTCCATCTCCATGCAGAGCCGCCCGAAATACCCGGACAGTTCGGGGTTCATCCTCCCGCCTTTGTGGGCGGGGACGTCGAAGTGCGCAAGGCGGTTTATCCGCTGCGCGTTCAGCGCCTCGGCGAGAGGCGCGGCAGACTGTTCAAGGTGCAACTCGTGGACCCCCTGGCAGCCTTCCGTCAGGACGTTGCCTCCCGTCGCGCACCCGCGCGTGGAGAGTCGCCCGATCCGGAACGAATCGCCGGAATTATAACATCACCCGCCGCGCAAATCAATGAATAAACGGAACCGTGGCCGGGCGGGCGCGCCCGCAAAACGCGGGTTTTGGATTGACAGACCGGATATGCGGGTTTAAAATACGCATGTCCCTTGGAAAATGGCGGTGCCCGATCGACAAGGTCGCCATCAGGTTCTGCAAGGCCGTGGAACAGGGCGGCCGATTCTGCGAAGAGACGCGGAGAAAACAGGAGAGAAAAATGAAACACTCGGCAAAAACGGCGCTCGCCGTTGCAATGTCGGTCCTCTGGCTCTTGTCGGCGATGGGCGAGGAGGTTTCGTCCGACGTCGCCGAAGATGCGGCGCGGGGGTGGATCAACCTGCGCGAGGCCCTCGGCGAGGAGATTGCCGCCGAGCCGGAAAGCGTGCTGTCGTACGACGCGAAGGACGGCAAGGGCAAATACTATGTCGTCAACTTGAAGGGCGGCGGATTCGTGGTCACTTCGGGCGATACCGGGCTTGAGCCGATTCTCGCCTACTCTAAAGACAGCACGTGGAATACGGACGTAGCCCGGAATCCCCTGATGGCGATGCTCAATATCGACGTGGCGGCCATGACGGCCGGACTAAGTTCGACCAATTCGGCCAACGCGGCCGGAACCGCCGGCGTACGGGTGCTCGCGGCGGCATCAAGCGCGCAACAGCAGGACGGCAAGGCCGCCAAGTGGGCCCGGTTGCGCGGGGCGGCGGGCGCCAATGGCGGGGCGAGGCCGCTGGGCGCTTCGCGTTCATCCCTCGGCGACGTGCGCGTGAACACGCTCATGGAGACGAAATGGGGTCAGAGCGGGCACGGCGAGAATCAATATACTCCACGTGGATATGTGTGCGGCTGCGTCGCCACCGGCGGCGCGCAGATCATGCGCTACTGGAAATATCCCACCGCGTCCATATCCGCCATCAAGAACTATAACGGCACGATCGACGGCGATGCCAGCTGGAATCTCAACGATGGCTACCAGACGGCCGCCGGCGGCGCCTACACGGCCTGGAACGACGACGTCAAGACATTCGGCGGCACATACGACTGGAACAATATGCCGGGGACAGTCTCCTCGAGCACGCCCGCCGCCCAGAAGAAGGCGATCGGCAAACTGACGCTCGACGTCGGCCGGAGCGTGTACATGGATTATGCAAGCGGTGGCAGCGGTGCCCACTATGCCGCCTTCCACCTGCGCCTCACAGACCAGTTCGGCTACAAGAATTCCGCCTTGAAGATCAGCCCCTCCGCCGATGAAATAAAGAAAGGCATCCTCTGCAGTCTCGATTTGAAAAGCCCGTGCGCGGTTTCTGTTCCCGGGCATGCGATTGTCGCGGACGGCTACGGCTACAATAGCGGAACGCTCTACGTCCATTTCAACTTCGGCTGGACAGGAACGAAGAACGCCTGGTACAATCCCCCCGACCTTTCGGACGCGAATTCCGCTTACACGTCGATCAACACTATCATCTACAATATCTACCCGCCGACTGTCTGTTCCGACTCGGGGCGCACCATCGTGAGCGGCCGCCTGCTGAACAGTTCCGGCTCGATCCTCCCCAACACGACGGTGACGGCGCGGAACAGGTCGTCTGGCGCAACCTATACCGCCAAGACTGACTCCAAGGGCATTTACGCGCTTCTCGTTCCCGCCGCCAGCTATACGATTTCGGCGACGAAGGACAACTGCACGGCTTCCACGGATCTTACGGTCCAGGCATGCTCGTCCACGCGCCTTGCGAAGGATGACGGTTCGTCGTACTATTCCGGCGGCACCGTCGCGAACGTCCACGGCGTGGAGTTGACGCTCAACCAGCTCCCAGCGCCCACGTTCTCTCGCGCGAACAACGCGTCCGGCACCACGATCTTCGACGGGTACGTGAACCTCACGATCTCGAGTCCGGTCTCCGGCGCTACCATCCGCTACACGCTCGACGGCTCCGATCCTACATCCTCCGGCACGGTCTATTCAAGCGCCTTGCAGATTGCTTCCACCTGCACCGTCAAGGCCCGCGCGTTCAAGAGCGGATACCTCGAAAGCAATGTCGCGGAAATCACGTTCAACAAGCTCTCGCCTTACGGCGACCTCATCCTCAACGGAGGATTCGAGCAGAACACCGTGACGCAGAACTCCGGCGCATGGTCCTACTCTAACGGCGACGGATTCTCGTGCAAGTACTGGACTTTCGCGTCCAGCGCGGGCCTTGCCGCGCCGAACAGCACATGGGTGGCGAACCATTCCGGGTTCGGGGGCAAGGCGGCGTTTCTCCGGACGAACGGCGCGGGATCGGAGTCTTTCGTGGCGCAGGAGTTCGTCATCCCGAACGCTGGGACCTACAAATTCACGTTCACGTATGCGGCGCGGCCGGGCTATGTCGGCGCTACGACGCGCGCCTTGCTGATCCGCGGCGGCGTGACGAACGAAATCGCGTCCGTTTCGCCGACGGCCACGTCGCCGTCCGAATACTCGGGCCAGGTCACCCTCGACGCGGCTACGATGTATACCCTCCGCTTCGTGCAGACCGGCGTCTCGGGCGACAAGGCGAACATCATCGACAATGTGACGTTCCAGATGGCGCAGCTGCCCGAGCCCGTGTTCTCGCCCGCCGCCATGGCGTTCACGGCCGACAGCCTCGACGTCACGCTCTCGTGCGCGACGGCTGGCGCGACGATCCGCTATACGCTCGACGGCAGCGAACCGACGTCCTCCAGCCCGGCGTACTCCACCCCGATCACGATTGCCGCCAAGACCACGATCAGGGCGAAGGCGTTCAAGCAGGGCTATATCGCAAGCGACACTGCATCCGCCACATACACCGTCGCGGAGAAGGCGGCGGCGCCGACCTCCACCTCCACGGCCGGCTACCGCAGGACGCTCGTCGATCTCGCGAGCACTGTTCCCGGCGCGGTCATCCGCTACACGGTCGACGGCAGCGAGCCGACTGCCGACAGCCCCGCCTACGGCGGCTCCATAGCGGTGACGGACAAGACCGGGGCAACTACGGTCAAGGCGCGTGTCTTCGCCGACGGATACCGTCCGAGC
>CADCBS010000019.1:0-27620 GCA_902799715.1 uncultured bacterium
ATCGAATGCTTTCGATCGCTATCGAATGCTTTCGATGGCAGTCGATTGCTGTCGAACGTTCCGAATGCTTTCGATAGCTATCGATTGCGTTCGATTGCAGCCGAACATGCCGAAACCCCTCTGGTAGGGCGCGTTGTCCCAACGCGCCGCATCGCGCCGCAACGCGCCGCCGTGCGCCGCATCGCGCCGCATCGCCTTGGGGCAAGCCGCCCTGGCGATTCGCGCCGTGCAAAAAAATCCAGCGGCGGAACGGTTTCCGGAGAAACCGCCCGCCGCTTTTGCAAAAAATCGAGCAACCCCGCTCCGCCCTTTCCTTCACCGCTCGCCGGCGCCTTCTGTGTCAGCGGAAGACCGTCGTCTGTTGTTGTTTGTTTGCGGACGACGCGGCATGCGGATCCCGTCGGGACTCGGCAAGACTGTTCACAATTTCAACGGGCAGAATTATACAATAATCGCGCCCGTTGCGTCAAGCGGGAAATTTTCATGTCGTTTGCGCGTCTTTTCTTGCCTTTTTCCGCCGGATTTGGCATAATCTTTGACTTGAATGTTTGATTTTCTCAAGCGAAAAAAAGGCCCGGTCGTCCGGGAAAGGCCCGATCACTGCATTTCGCGCAGGGATATAGACCCTGATGCGCTGAAAGTGCTGTACCGCCTTTCCAGCCTCGGGTATGTGGCGTATCTCGTGGGCGGCGGCGTGCGCGATCTCCTTCTGGGACGCAAGCCCAAGGATTTCGACGTGGGGACCGACGCGCGGCCGAACGAGGTGCGCAGGGCGTTCCGCAATTGTTTCCTTGTGGGGCGCAGGTTCCGCCTGGCGCATATCAAGTTCGGCCAGAAGATAATCGAGACCACGACATTCCGCGGGACCGCGGCGACCGTGGGCGAAATCCTCGAACAGGCCGCCGAAGGGCCGGTGGAGGACAACACTTTCGGCACGCCGGAGGAGGACGCCAACAGACGCGACTTCACGGTGAACGGGCTGTTCTACGACATCAAAACCTTCTCGGTCATCGACTACGTGGGCGGACTGAAAGACCTCGACCGCAAGATACTGCGCACTATCGGCGACCCCATGGTGCGGTTCCGGGTGGACCCGGTGAGGATGATGCGCGCGGTGAAGTTCGCGTCGCGCCTCGGCTTCAAGATCGAGCCGAAGACCGAAAAGGCCATGCACAAGCTGCATTCGTGCATCCTGAACGCGGCGATGCCGCGCGTGTGCGAAGAAGTGTTCCGCCTCTTCCCGTACGGCGCCGGCGAAGCGGCGTTCCGCATGATGTGGGACTTCGGCCTTCTGGGCGACTTGATGCCGGACCTTTCGCGGCACATAGACGAGACGGGCGGCAAGAACGCGCCGATCTGGAAATATCTGCGCGCGCTCGACGCCGAGACGCTCAGGGCGGAGGAGGCCGGCGGCACGGTGTCGAACGCCGTGCGCCTGGCTACGCTGTTCACCGCGCTCGTGAAGGACGGCGGCGGGAGCGGCGACGGACGCTCCGCGCACCAGGCCATGCACCAGGCGCTGTCCGCCGCGAGCCAGACGCTTCGCATGCCGAAGGCCGTGTATTTTTCGGCATCCGTGCTCATAGATTCCGTGCGGCGGCTCTCCCGTCCGCCGCAGGCGGGGCGCACACGCTTCGCCTACTGTCGCGATTTCCCCGACGCCCTTGTCTACAACCGCATCGTCTGCGAGGCCGAAGGCCGGTCTGCGGCATGTCTTGAACAGTGGGCCGCCCTGTCGCGTTCCGCCGCGCCGGGCGACGGAGACGGCGACCGCCCGCGCCGCAACCGGCGCGGCAGGCGGAGGCGCGGCGGAAGTTCCAGCCGGATTGCGCCCGAAAACGGCGCGCAACCGGACAATCCATCACCGGAGGCAAACGAAAATGTCCAGTAAGATGAAGATAAACAGGAACGCGCTACGCGCGCATTCCGCAGAAAAGGGACCGGCATTCTTCCCCGCCGGCAATGATGCCGCAGCGCCGTCCGAAAACGGCGGCACGCCCTCGGCTCCCGCAGAGAAGCCCCTTCCCAAAGGCTTCCCCCCGGAACTGATACCGCTTTACGACTGGTGGACCAAAAACGGCAAGAGCACGCTCTTGACCGTCGCGCTTGCCGCAGTCGCGGTCCTGTCGGTGCTCTGGTACAGGAACTCCCGCCGCGCTTCGCAGGAAAACGCCGCAGCGGCCATTTCCGCCGCAGGCGGCGTTTCGGAGCTTGAAACGGCCGCCGCCGCCAGCAAGGCGCCGGAACTGCAGTTCCTGCTCGCCGGCGAATACATGCGCGCGGGCAGCTTCGACGACGCGCTCGCCGCCTATGAAAAGATTCCCGCAGGCAAGCCCGAAGGCCTGGCTGACGGCGTGGCCTACGGCAAAGCCTATTGCAAGGAGTCGCAGGGCGACAAGGCCGGCGCGCACGATGCGTACGAGGCCATGCTGAAGGATTACCCCGATTCGTATCTCGCGCTTGAAGCGAAAATCGGCGCGGCTCGCACTTCCGGCGACGCAAAGTCCGTCGAGGAGGCGTTGAAGAAGCTCCGATCATCCGACCCGGCGGTCTCCAACCGCGTGGAACTGGCGCTTGACGCCGTCCGCCGTCCGCCCGAGACCGGCCCCGCACCAATCCCGCCGCCTCCGCCGCCTGCGGCAAAGCCCGCCCCGGCACCAGCGAAGCCCGCGCCTGCGGCTAAACCCGCACCCGCTCCTGCGAAACCTGCGCCTGCGGTGAAGCCTGCACCCGCCCCGGCGAAGCCCGCGCCTGCGGTGAAGCCTGCACCGGCTTCGGCGAAACCTGCGCCTGCGGTGAAGCCTGCATCCGCTCCGGCAAAGCCTGCACCTGCGGCGAAGCCAGCCCCGGCACCAGCGAAACCTGCGCCTGCGGTGAAACCCTCACCGGCTTCGGCCAAACCGGCGCCTGCGGCGAAACCCGCCCCGGCGAAACCTGCGCCTGCGGTGAAGCCCGCACCCGTACCGGCGAAACCGGCGCCTGCGGTGAAGCCTGCACCCGCTCCGGCGAAACCTGCGCCTGCGGTGAAGCCCGCACCCGCTCCGGCAAAGCCTGCGCCTGCGGCGAAACCCGCCCCGGCACCGGCGAAGCCCGCGCCTGCGGCGAAGCGGTGAATTACTCTTTGAACGCCAGACCAGAAAGAAGAAACAATGAGCAGCAAATATGTCGAGCGCGTGCTTGCGGGCGTGCGCGAAAAAAATCCGGGCGAGCCTGAATACATCCAGGCGGTCACCGAGGTTCTTGAAACGCTCGATCCCGTTCTGAAGGCGAACCCCCAGTACGAGAAGAACGCCATCCTGGAACGCATGGTCGAACCCGAGCGCGTGATAATCTTCCGCGTCCCCTGGGTCGACGACAAAGGAACGGTGCGCGTGAACCGCGGCTACCGCGTCCAGTACAATTCGGCGATCGGCCCGTACAAGGGCGGTCTCCGCTTCGATCCCACCGTGAACCTTTCCGTGCTGAAGTTCCTCGGGTTCGAGCAGGTGTTCAAGAATTCGCTCACCACGCTTCCCATGGGCGGCGGCAAGGGCGGTTCCGACTTCAACCCGAAAGTTTCGCCGCACACGCCCGGCAAGCGCTGCTCCGACAACGAGGTCATGCGCTTCTGCCAGAGCTTCATGACGGAGCTGTACCGCCACATCGGACCCGATACCGACGTTCCGGCCGGCGACATGAACGTGGGCGGGCGCGAAATCGGCTATCTGTTCGGCCAGTACAAGCGCATCCGCGACGAGTTCACCGGCGTCCTCACCGGCAAGGGCCTTTCCTACGGCGGTTCGCTGATCCGTCCCGAAGCGACAGGCTACGGCTGCGTGTACTTCGCCGAGAACATGCTCGCCGTGAAGGGCGAGAATTTCGAAGGCAAGACGTGCGCGGTGTCCGGCTCCGGCAATGTCGCGTCGTTCGCCGCCCAGAAGCTCATGCAGCTCGGCGCCACGGTCGTGACGCTTTCCGACCGCTCCGGCACGCTCTACATGCCCAAGGGCCTCGGCGAAAAGACGCTCAAGGACATCATGACGCTCAAGAACGTCAAGCGCGGCGAGCTTTCCGATCTCAAGGTGAAGGACGCCAAGTTCTTCCCCAAGAAGAACCCCTGGCAGATCGTCTCCTCCGTCGATTGCGCATTCCCCTGCTCGCGCCAGAACGAACTGGACGGCAAGGACGCGGAATACCTGCTCGGACACGGGTGCAAGCTTGTCGCCGAAGGCGCTAACATGCCGTCCACGCCCGAAGCCGTCGCGACGTTCCTCAAGGCGGGCATCCTCTACGCGCCCGGCAAGGCCTCCAACGCCGGCGGCGTTGCCACGTCCGGCCTCGAGATGTCCCAGAACTCCGGGCGCCTGTCGTGGAGCGCCGAAGAGGTGGACGCCAAGCTCAAGGGCATAATGAAGGCGATCCACGACAATGCGTACGCCGCCGCCGCCAAGTACGGCCACAAGGGCAACTACGTGATGGGCGCGAACATAGCGGGCTTCGTGAAAGTCGCCGACGCCATGGTCGCCCAGGGCGTCGTCTGACGCCAGCATGTCCGGGACGGCCGCGCGGCCGTCCCGGGCGTTCCGCGCCGCGCCGGCCGCAGAATGCGCGCATCGCAGGGTCTTCTTGGCGCAAAACGTGTGAAAGGAGAGTCTTCATGTCGGTGACGGAAAGGGAGATCGCGTTCGCCGAAAGCGAGCGCAGCGATTCGCGCAGGGGGAACGTCCTGCGCAACATCGCCGCCATCCTTCCCTTCGGGCTTTGGATAGGCTTGATGGTCGCGTGGCAGCATGTCCCGGAAAAGACCGCCTTCAAGTACGGGGCGCACGCCTACGCCTTCCGCGCAGCCGCGGCCACCATCGCGGCGCTCGCCATGTGGCGGCTGCCGCAGGTCTACGGTTCTTTCTCGTTCAGCCGGAATCTGCGCTGGGTTCCGTACGGGCTTTTCGCCGGCGCGCTGATGGCGTTCGTCTGGATGGCGCCCGAAATGGGGTTCCTGCCGGACGAGGCCGCCGCGTTCTACAGGACGTGGTTCACGGGCGCTCCGGGATTCGATCCCGGGCCGTATGTCGCCGAACCTTCGCCGTACGACCCGGCCGTATGCGGCGTCGCCCTCACCTACGCCAGGCTCGCGGGATCGGCCGTCGTAATCGCCGTCGCCGAAGAGATATTCTTCCGGTCGTTCCTGTACCGCTGGCTCCAAGGCAGGCATTTCGCCGACGTTCCGGAGCGGCGTTTCGAATTTTCCGCGTTCGCGCTCACCGTGTTCCTTTTCGCAATCGAGCACGACAGATGGTTCGTTGGCGCGATCGCCGGAATCGTCTACGGCCTTCTTGCAATCTACGGCGGCATATCAGCCGCCATAACCGCGCACGCCACGACGAATTTCATAATAGGCTGGACGGTGATCCATTCCGCGCCGTTCGACAAATGGGGCTTCTGGTGACGGAGCCGCGGGACGGAGCGGATTCCGCCGGCGCCGAAGACCTGCTTGACGAAACGGCGGATTTTCCCGGGGACGCCGCCCCGACGGGCGGGATACTTTCGTTCACCGTGCCCGCGGGCGGCGTTCCGCGCCTCGACAGCTGGCTGGCGGCGGAATGCCCGGATCTTTCGCGCTCGCGGATACAGGGCTTGATAGAGGCCGGTTCCGTTTTCGTGAACGGGCGCGCGGCTGTCCGCCGCACGGAAAAGACCGCGCCCGGAGATGCCGTGGAAATACGCCTTCCGCCGCCCGTGCCTGCGGAACCGCAGCCGGAGGACATCCCGCTTGCGGTGGTATATGAAGACGAAAGCGTGCTGGTGGTCGACAAGCCCGCTGGGCTGGTGGTGCATCCCGCGCCCGGCCATCCGGGCGGAACGCTCGTGAACGCGGTGCTGTTCCACTGCCCCTCGCTTGCGGGCATCGGCGGCGTGGCGCGTCCGGGGATAGTGCACAGGCTGGACCGCGACACGTCCGGCCTGATGGTCGTAGCCAAGACGCAGCAGGCCATGGCGTCGCTCGCGCACAATTTCCAGACGCACGGCGCGATAGGCAAGACTTATCTGGCCGTGACGCACGGCGCGCCGCCGCAGCTCGAAGGGCGCATCGAAAACCTGATCGGGCGCTCGCCGCGGGACAGGAAGAAGATGGCCGTGGTGGAAAGGAACGGCAAGCGGGCCGTCACCAACTGGCGCGTCGCGGGCGCGGGCGGCGCGATTGCATGCGTGGAATGCCGCATCGAGACCGGGCGGACGCACCAGATACGCGTACACATGGCGTCGCTTGGCTGTCCGGTGATAGGCGACGCCGCATACGGCAGGCCCGGGCGCGACAAGATGCTTTCGCCCGTGCCGGCGCGGCAGATGCTGCATGCATTCCGTCTTGAATTCCCCCATCCGCTCGGCGGCCGCCGCATGTCGTTCGAAGCGCCGCCCCCGCCGGACTTCCTGCCGTACCTCGCCGCCTGCGGCATAGATTCATGCAGCCTGAACAAGGGATAAATAAACATAAACAAAAAGTAAAATAACATAAACAAAAATAAATAAAAATATTTTACATAAAGCATTGACAAATGAAATAAACAAATGCTATCATACGCGTGTCAGACGAAATAAGGATAAGCAAATGGCAAATGACACATATATGAGTTTGGAAGAGGTGGCCGAATTTCTCGGCGTCACCTACCAGCTGATTTACAAACTCGTGCGTTCCGGTTCGCTGCCGGCTGCACGGCTTGGAAAGATCTACCGGGTGTCGCGCGCAGACCTGGAACGCTATCTCGAATCGAGCAAGGCGCCGGCGTCCGGCGGGACATGCAGCGTGTGCGGAACCGTGTACAAGTCCGCAGGCTCGCTCAAGAACACGTGCGGCGAGGACGGCTGCGAAGAGCCGATCTGCTTCGACTGCTGGACGCGCCTTGGGGTGCGCCGCTGCAAAAAGCACGCGAAATCCTGACATCTGCGATTCCACAGGCAACCAAAGCAACCACAACGCAAAGGAACACGGAAATGGGACTCTTCCACGATATCTGCCCCAAGTGCGGGAACAAAGTGCCGAAACGCGCCAGGTTCTGTTCGGTCTGCGGAGAAGGCGCGCCGGGCGGCTGGACTAAATGTCCGGGCTGCGGCAAGTGGGTCGGGAACGACTCGGAGCACTGCCCCTGCTGCAACTATCCGCTGCATCCGTCCGACCGCGTGGACATCGCCGGCGGCGTGTGGGACAGGGAGCCGGGAATGTTCGCGCAGCGGTTCGAGCTCGCCGACGTTTCGCGCGTGGCGAAGGACGGCCTCCTGATACAGGAAGGGACGGTCGCCATTCTCCTCGACGGCGGCAGGGAAGTCCAGGTCCTCGGCCCCGGACGGCACCGTCCCGAAGGGCTTCTGCGCAGCATAAACTGGTTCGGCAATCCTCCGCCCCGCTCGGCAGTGATGGTGGATTCCGGCGATCTCGTGTTCAGGGTGGACTTCCCCGCGAGCGCGGCGCCTGGCGGCGAAGACGGCGTGCACAGGATTCCGCTCAGGAGCGCGGAAGATCTGCCCGTCGGCGCCACGGCCGAAATCACTCTCAGGTTCGATCCGTCGAAGGCCGGCGATTTCATCGCCAATTTCATGAAGCAGTCCAGGGCGGTGTCGTCGGGCGATCTCTGCAACTGGCTGTACGCCGAGGCGGTCTCCGCCGTGAAGGATCTCTGCCTGCAGTCGTCCATAGAGGATCTCGTGAAGGACCCGGACAGGCGCGAACGTTTCGAGGATGCGATCTCCCGCGCGCTGAAAGAGCCGATGTCGCGGTGCGGGCTGTCGCTCGTCCGGGCCGGGGCCGTCGAATTCTGCGGCGAAGCCTACGAGGACATGCGCGCGAAATACGGCGACCTCGAACTCGAGCGCCGCAAGGCGGAATTCCAGAAAAAGCAGCTCGAGCTGATCGCCGGACAGGACTCGATGATGCTCGAAGAGGAGCGCCGCGGAAAGAGCGTCGAGGAGGCGCGCGCCAAGATCGCCCACGACGCCGCGGAGTATCTCGCCCAGCTCGCGCAGGAAAAGGGCCTGTCCGAGATATCGCGCGACTCCGAGATGCAGATCGCCGTGCGCTCGGCGAAAGGCGAAGTCAGCCGCGCCGAGGCCGAGCAGGCGGCGGCGCGCGAGCTCGAATCCCACGCCAAGGCGATGACCGCCCTGTCGCACGGACTCGAGCTTGACAGGACGCTCAAGGACTACAACCGCGGGCAGCTGGTCGCCGACGCCAGGAACCGCGCCGAGCTTGCCGCCATTGCGCGCGAAGAGACATTGAAGGATGCGAAGAACGCCACTGCCGTGAAAGGCGAAGTGCTGTCGCAGGCCGAGATCGAACAGGAGATCAGGCGCCGCCGCATCGACACCGACGTGTACGAGGCGGAGAAGTGGCTCGACATCAAGGCGAAGCACGATTCGATAAACAACTCCACCCTCCGCGAACGCGCCGAAATCCTTTCCGGGCGCAGCGCGCAGGATCTCGCCGCGATTTCCGCGGATCCGGCGGCGCGCGCGCAGTTCCTGCAGCACGACATCGCCAAGGAGCAGCTCGCCCACGAAGAGCGCATGGTCGGCCTCGAGGCGGGCCTGACGCCGGAGCAGCTTCTCGCACGGCAGGCTGGCAAGTCCGCCGCCGCGGCGGCCGCCTTCGCGCAGGCCGCGCAGGCCAAGGAAAACGCATCCGCCGCCGTGCTCGCGGAAATCAAGAAGGCCGAGGCCGACCGCATCGCGCACGACGAAAAGATGCTGGACAAGATTTCCGACATAGCCAAAACGGCGGTGGAGCACCAGTCCACCACGGTGATACCCCCGCAGCAGCCCAACATCGTGCAGCACTGAAAAGCGGAGACGGCGCCATGCCACTGGAAGAATCCACAGTAAAGTGCACCGATCCCGGATGCGGGGCGCGCAACGCCGCAGGGGCGAAGTTCTGCGAGAGATGCGGACGCCCCCTCGCGCCGGCGGCCGGCGGCCCGCCGCATGGCCCCGAGAATCCGTCCGCGTCCGCGCCCGCCGCGGATGGATCGCCCGCCGCGGCGGGCGGCGATCCGGAGTGCGGGGGACAGGCCCCGTTCATGTTCGAAGTGTGCGCCCCGGAAGCTTTCTGCAAAGACCGTTCCGGCACGTTCATGCTGCACTTCCGCGCGTACAGGGACGTCTTCGATTCGGTGGAGATCGTGCTCGCCGGCGGCGGCATCGAGAAGTCTGTCAAGATGGAATGCAGCCCCGGACTCGAAGACCACCGGGTTCCTCTGGACATCCTGCCGAAGACGCCCGGACAGGCCGGGTTCGCGTTCGAAATCAAATGCCACCGCCGCGGATACGCCGACGACGAGTTCGAGGTCTATTCCGCAGATCCGAGGGTCGTGACGGTCGACGCAATGCCGATGCAGCCGCTCAACATCACCGTGAACGGCGGACCCGTGCAAAGCGGAGGAGCCGACCGTGCAGGCGATTCCGGCAACGCGACGAACATCCAGACTGTCAACGTGCCGGCTCCGTCGTACGACCCGAACTCGCCGCGCTACAAGATCGGCCGCGTCTACGAGCCGCGCAGGTTCAGGCTCAAGGCGGCGCCGCGGCGCCTCACGCTCTGTTCCGGGAACCGCACGCTGCTGCTCCTGTCGAAGGAGCGCATCGTCTTCGGGCGCGGTTCCGTCTCGGACGTCAGAGTGTCGCGCTACACTGCGGGCCGCGATATAGACCTGCAGGCGTCGGAACGGGTGTCGCGCAGGCATTTCGTGATTTCCTACGACGGGCGCAACGCCTTCATAGCGGACGCGGGATCTATGCGCGGCACTTGTTTCGACGGAGAAGACCTCACGGATGGCAAGGTGGTGCGCATCATCCCCGGACGGCCGCACGATATCGTCGCCGGGCATGGCGAGAAGCCGATCAGGATGCCTGCATTCAAAGTGTACGCCTACCTCGACGGCTCAGGCGTCACGACCGGGCTTTCCATCGACAGGGACGACGGCGTGCCCCAGAAGATATTGACGGTGTGGCACCCGGGCGTCCCGGCAGGCTCCGGCCCCGATGCCGGAATGTTCGGCTGGAACGGCAGCCGGTTCCAATATTACAGGCCGGACGGCAGCAGCGTGCCGCTCGTGCCGGGGATGTCCGTCGAAATCGACGGGGACGTCTATGATGTGCAGACATTCAACCAAAAGTACTGAGAAAGAAAGGAAACGAAGATGAAATACAGAAACGCGATTGCGGCGGCTTTGGCCGTTGCGGCACTGGCCGGCTGCAGGAACAACGTCTACGTCGTGGTCCCGACTCAGGACGGCAAGACAAAACCGACGGTCGTACCGCCCGTGCAGGACAAGCAGAACGTCAAGCCCGCGCCGAAACCGCCAGCGCCGGATAACGCCAATCCTGCGCCGAAACCACCCGCGCAGAAGCCGCCTGCGCCGGATAACGCCAATCCCGCGCCGAAACCACCCGCGCAGAAGCCGCCAGCGCCGGATAACGCCAATCCCGCGCCGAAGCCGCCTGCGCCGAAGCCGCCAGCGGCGGATAACGCCAATCCTGCGCTGAAACCGCCCGCGCCGAAACCGCCCGCGCCGAAGCCGCCTGCGCCGGCAGTGCAAGACAGGAAGCGTGTGAAAATGCCCGTCAGAAAGCCAGCGGTTCCCGCGCCTCGCGCGGTATATGCCGTGGCGGTGTCGCCCGCAGGCGCAGGAGCCGGGAGCCTGGCCGAAGCGATTGGATTTGACGTCCGCGCCGGTCTGGCCGAAAAAGGCCGCGCCGTCGTCTCCCCGGGCTCCACGCCCGGAAAAGGCGAAAAGCTTGTGACGCTGGAGATTTCCGTGCGCAGGCGCGATGTCTCGACGCTGGGCGACTTCCGCATTTGCGAAGGCGTGGCGAGGGTGCGCGTGAACGACGGCGGAAAAGAAATAGGGCTGAAAGAGTTCAGGGCCGAGGGCAAGCGCGCGGACAACAAGACGGATGCCGAGCGCGGAGTGCGCGACGCGCTCTCGAAGCAGATCGTGGAATGGGTCGGCGGATTGACCGTCCCCAAAACCAAGTGACAGAAAGGAATACGCACGATGAAAGCATGTTTCATATTCGCGCTTGCGGCGCTCGCCGCGGCGCCCGCGCCGGCGGACCGTGCGCCGGCCGCCTTCGGCAGCCTTGAAAAGCAGGCTCTGCGCTCCGCCGCGGCGGAAGTCGCCGCCGCGCTGCGCAAAACGGACGGCCTTTCCGGAAAGGCCGTCACGCTGATGCCCGTCCGCGGCGACAGGGACGGCTATGCGGAGCGGCTTCTCGTGGGCGCGCTCGTCAACGCCGGCATGACCGTCGTAGTGCCAAACGACGAAAACGACCCGCGCTTCAGGAAGATTCTCCAAGAGATCAAGTGGGACGGCAGGCAGGTCCGGCTCGGATCCATCGACCCCGCGACCGTGGACGAGCTGGGCAGGCTGCGCTCTACGCAGGTGTTCGTGGAGGCGGCAGTGGACCTGAAGCGCTCCGCGCCAGGGGAGAATCCGTCCGCCGAAGCCGAACTGGACGTTCTCGCGTACGCCATCGCCACGAAGTCGTACGTGGGCGCGGCGAACAAGGTCTGCAAGGCGGAAAAGCCGGTGGCGCCCCCTCCCCCTCCTCCGCCGAAGGCCTGGACCGAGACCGCGGCAGTCTGCAAGATCGTCCCGGCGCGCGTGAAGATATCCACGAAGGTGCGCGATTCCGAATCCTTCCCCCTTGCGGACCGCATTGACACCGCGGTGCGCGGCGCACTGTCCAAGGCCGGGTGTCTTGTCGACATTGGCGCGGAAGCCCGCGACGCGGTGGTGTTGGCCGACGCGGTGGTGGTCCTCGAAGTTTCGCGCACGGTGTACGACAAATCGGGCGAATACGAAGTGCATGAAGGCAAGGTGGACGTCTCCGTGATCAAGACGGCGAGCGGCGGCGCGGCGCTCGCGGGCAAGACGTCCGTGGAAGAGCGCGGCGCCAGGAAACTCGGTCCGGCGGCAGCCGACAGGGATCTCGCCGGAAAACTCGAAGGCCCCGTCGTTGCGTGGCTGAAGAAGACGGTGGAGACGGACGCGCCCGGCACACGCGCCGTGGAGCTGGAGCTGCGCCTCGCCAAGCCCATATCCACCGCCGCCGACATGGCCGTGGTGGACCGTTTCCTGCAGCCGTTCTCGCTGCTCGACGGCGTGCGCTTCCACAGGCTCGCCATGCGCGACGACGCCGGCGGCCGTCTGCGCTTCTTCGTAGTGTACGACGACGGCAAGTTCCCGGGCGGGTTCGCTCCGGCGTATTTCGCCGCCGCTCCCGAGCTCGGCGATCTGCTGGCCAAATAAAAACGCACGTCTGAAAGGAGACACGACATGAAAAAAGCGATTTCGGCATTGGCGGCGCTCGCGCTTGCGGCGGCGGCCGCAAGGGCGGACGGAAAAGGAGACGCGAACATCCTTCGCCAGACGGTGGATGCCACGTTCCGCGACGTGCAGGCGGCGTTCGCGGCCGCCCCGGTTCCGGCGGACAAGACCGTGGCGGTCCTGCCCGTCGCCGGCGACAAGGGGCTTCTTTTCGCCGGACGGCTCAAAAACGCGATAACGGCCGCGGGACGCAAGTGCATAGAGGACAAGGACGATCCGGCGTTCGGCGAAATCCTGAAGGAGATCGCCTGGGACGAGCGCAAGGAGGACGTCCTCGACGGCGCGACCGTGCAGAAGTTCGGCCGCCTCCTCGCGGCGCAGGTTCTAGTTACGGCCTCGGTGCGCGCGATGGAGTCGAACGAGCGGTACGCGTACTTCGAAATCGAACTCCACGCTACCGAAATCGCCACCAAGCGCCACCTGTGGGGGTCTGTGTTCGCCAAGCACGTGTACGCGCCCGAATTCAAGGATGCGGGCCGCGCGGAAGGAATCCCGGCCCCGCTGCGCGACGCCATCGCGAAAGACATGCGCGCGAAGATCGAAGCGTCGCTCAAGGGCGCGCCCAAGCTCGCCAGCGTGAAAAAGGCCGCGATCCTGCCTCTGCCCGGCGACGTCAAGGGCTACGTCCTTTCCGTCGTGCGCGACGCGTTCTCCGGCACGTCCATTTCGCCTGCGAACCTCGACGTCGCCACGCTTGGCGAAGCGCGCATACGCCTGCGCGACAGCCCGGGCGACGCGGACGCCGTTCTGTATGGATCCGTGCGCGACCTTTCCGAGCGCGCAATGCCGGTTTCGCCGTCCGGCGGCACTAATTTCCAGTACCGCGCCGAGGTGCAGCTGCGCCTGGAGCGTCCCGACGGCACGGTGCTGTGGAGCGACACCGTGCAGGTTTCGGCGGAGCATGCGGAAAAGCCCGGCATGTGGGGCGCCCTGTGCGCATGGTTCCCCGTCCTGAAGGAGAAGCCGTGGCTTGCGGTGGCCGTGCCGGCCGGCGTGGTTGTCGCGCTGGCGGTGCTGGCGATGTTCCTGCGGGCCGTCACGCGTCCGAGGTGAAAATGTCCGGCGGGGAAGCGGGCGGGAAGTGTTGCATCTGCGGGCGCGAGCTGCCCAACAGGTTCGCCGTGGCCGGCAGATGCGAGGTCCCCGGATGCGAGGCCGCGTTCTGCGCGATGCACTGGCATCGCGGGAGCCGCCGCTGCCCTGCGCACGGCGGCTCCGCCGCGTCCGCCGCGCCCGCAACCGCGGGGAAAGACAAGGAGAACGGTAGAATGGGCGACAAGGAAGACAAAGAACTCTGTGCGCGCGCGGACGCGAGCCTGCCGGCCGCGCGCAAGGCGTCTATACTGAAGCAGCTCGGCGATTTCGCCGTGGCGCTCGGCAAGGGCGCCGGGGCTCTCGCGCGCAGGATGGCCGGCTTCAAGAGCACCGACGAGGCGCTTTCCGAGATCGACGCGCGGATCGCGGCCTCGCGGGCCGCGCGAGAACCGGCATCGCGCCGGTACGAGGAGCTTTACAAGGCGATAGCGGCAAAGAAGAAGCTCTACATGGCAGCGCCGCCCGCCAGGAAAAAGATCCTGGAGATGGAGCTGAAGAGCGCCATCGCCGAATACCAGTCGCTCGAACGGCAGATCGCCGCGTACCTGAAGAACGAGACGGTCCTGGCGAAGGTCAAGGGCCGGATGTGCGAACTCGTGGCGATGAACCTGAAGGGCGTCACCGAGGACGACATAGACAGGCTGGCGGACAAGATCGAGGACGCCGCGTCGGCGGCGGACGACATCGACGGCGCCGTGGGCGATCTCGACAAGGCGGGATTCCGCCGGGAAAGGGAGGACGGCTCTTTCGAAGACGCGCTGTCCGCATTCGGCGACGACGCCTTCGAGGACGCCGCGGAACCGGCGCCCGCGCCCGGCGAGGAAGAACCGCAGCGGCCCGAAGCGCCGCTCGCCGACATCTGACACCGACAACGGAAACGGAGCGAACGCCATGTCATTCCTGAAATTTTTCATGACCCCGTCAGCGCGCCGGCGCATGGAGCGCCGCGAGCGCCGCCACGCATTCCGCGACGCCGAAAACGCCAAGCAGGACGTCGTAGACCGCCAGAAACGGCTGGAGAAGGAAGCCAAGGAATGCTGGGACAAGGCGCGCGAGGCGCTGAAGAACGGCGAGAAGGCGGCGGCCAACCGCGCCCTCACCGCCGCCCGCGCCGCCCAGGTGCTCGCCATGAAGCTCGAGCAGAAGCGCTGGGTGTTCGAGCAGTACCTGACCAAGATGGAGGTCGCGCAGTCCGACAACCAGTTCGCCGAGGCGCTGGGGCAGATAAACAAGATCATACGCATCGATCCGGAGCGCGTGGAGGACGTGTTCGGCGCCGCGCAGGACATACTGGGCGAGCAGGTCGACGCGGACCGCTTCTGGAACAAGATGTACGAAACCGAGATGCAGGGGGCCAACGGCGCCCTGCAGGACCGCATTCCGTCTTTCGACGAGATGTCGGCGGAGCTCGAGCAGCAGGTCGCCGCGGAAGTGGGCGGCGCGGCCGGCCCCGCCGCCGCCGGAAACGAAATCGACGCCAGGATTTCCGAGGGCCAGCGCCGCGTGAAGGAAATCCTCGAGGGGAAGTGAGGTCCGGATGGGATTCCTCGCCGACCGCAAGGCAGGGCACGAGAAGGCCTGCGAAGACGCCATAAGGGCGGGCGACGCCCCGCGCGCGCGGATGCACGCCGCAAAGGCCGCGGAGTTCTGCTTCGCGCTCGCCGCGCAGTCGCAGGGCGCGGTCGCCGCAAGCTACGCCGCCACGGCGGAGGGATGGCTCGAAATCGCCGAGAAGCTCGCATCGGCGAAACTGCCCAAGACGGCAGGCGCCGGCGCGCCGGCCTCTACGCCCGCCCCCGAAAGAAAGGCCGCCGCCGCGCCGCAGCCTGACGGCGGCGGCGAGGGCGGCGACGGATCGCAGTTCGAGGTCGCCACGGTCCCGGACGTGTCGTTCGACGACATCGCCGGCATGGACGACGCCAAGGCCGCGATCATGGAGATGGTGGTCTATCCCATGCGCGAGCCGGACAAGGCCAGGGCCATGAAGCTGAAGCCCGGCGGCGGCGTGATACTCTACGGCCCGCCCGGAAACGGCAAGACCATGTTCGGCAAGGCCATAGCCCACGAGATAGAAGCTCCGTTCTTCTACGCCTCCGGCGCGCAGCTGCGCTCCAAGTGGCACGGCGAGAGCGAACAGAACCTCAGCCGGCTCCTGAAGGCCGCGTCGTCCAGGCCCGTCGCGGTCCTTTTCCTCGACGAGATCGACGGCCTTCTGCCGCGCCGCACCGCAGGCTCGTCGGTCGTGGACAACAGGATAGTCACGCAGTTCCTCGCCGACGTCGGCGGGTTCCGCGAAAGCGAAAACGCCTTGCTGATCCTGGGCGCCACCAACAAGCCCTGGGCGATCGACGAAGCGGTGTTCCGCACCGGGCGCTTCGACGAGAAGATATACATAGGCCTCCCCGACCGCGCCGCGCGCCTCGGCATCGTTGAAAGGGCTTTCTCCGGCGTCGCCTGCGAGGGCGCCGTGGATTTCGCCGCCTGGGCGGAGCGCCTTGACGGCTACTCCGGCAGCGACATCGCCGGCCTTGCGAAGAAAGCCCGCCAGATAGCGTTCCGCCGCAGCATAGAGACGGGCGAAGAGCCGGAGGTGCTGGCGAAGGACCTGGAGGACGCGGCCAGGACGATTCCGTCGTCGGTCACGCCGCAGATGGTCCGCCAGTACGAAGAATTCAACAGGCAGCGGTTTTAGCCGGCGGCGGCCGCGCCGCCGCGGGCCTCGAGGGCCTTGCGGCCCTGCCAGATCGCCAGCAGCGCGAACACGGCGATCATCAGTTCCATGCCTTCCTCGAAGCATGTGCAGAACGCGCGGAAGGACATGTCGAGGTCGTCCTTCGCCACGTCCGCGCCGCGCCACCATGCGGGCAGGCGGTCGAATATCTGCACCGTCACGCCGCTCGCCCCGAGGCATCCGAACGTCCACGCGGCCGGCTCCAGCGCGAACACGCCTTTGATCCACGGCAGCGCGAAGTACGCAAGCCCCGCCGCGAACACGCCGAAGAACAGCGCGAAGTAGAGCGCTATCAGCGCCTTCATGCCGCACGGCACCGCCGCGTTGGTCAGGACGCGCATCTTGAACGGCGTGCCCGAAAGCGGCCTGCCGTCCGGCTTGAACAGGCCCGGAAGCAGTTTGCCGTCCTCGCCCGTGAAATCGGGGTAGAGCGCGTTCAGCACGGCGTTGTGCAGGTCGGTCTCCTTCACGATCGCCATCACGGCCACCACGCTGACCATAGTGCAAAGGACCGCGCGCCTGCGGCGCGATCCGCCGAACGGGCATTTCCACCACACGAACGGGACTATCGCCGCGAACACGGGCAGCGTGGCGGTCTCGACGGGAGAAGCCCCGTCGCAGTCGAAGAACGGTATCAGAGTCTCCGGCGGCACGAGCGCCCACGCCGCGAGCAGCGCGGCCGCGGCGGCCGCGAAGAGCGCGGGGGCGGCGAGCCAGGACTTTCCGTATTCGCTTTGCATTCCATTCCCTTTCTTCAGCCTTCCTGCGGCACGCATTCGCGCCAGATGTCCTGCAGGCGGCGTATGGAGCCGAGCGGGTCCGGCGACAGGCACACGTCGCGCACCACGGCGAAATTCACCGCGCCCGCGGCGAGGATTTCGCGCAGGTTGCCGGAGTCTATCCCGCCGATGGCGACTGCCGTGAACGGCGCCTGGCGTATTATCGCCCCGGCGCGCTCCGGACCGAGCACGGGGTCGGGTACCGCCTTCGTGGGCGTGCGCCACACCGGCCCCACGCCGCAATAGTCCGGGGCCGCGGCCGCGGCCGCGCGCGCCTGCGCTTCGTCGTGCGTCGAAAGGCCGAAAACCTTCAGCGACGGAAACCGCGCGCGCGCCTCGGCCAGGGGCATGTCCGTCTGCCCCAGGTGCACGCCGTCCGCGCCGCACTCCGCGGCGGCGGCCGGATCGTCGTCCACGATGAAGAGCGTGCGCGACCCGCGGACCACGCTTGCGATCTCGCGCCCCGTGCGGACCGTGTCCTCGCGCGTGCCGGGCTTCATGCGCAGCTGCACGTAGCGCAGCCCGGCGGCGACGGCGGCCTCGGCGCACTTCACGTAGGAAGTGCGCGGCGCGGTCATCACAAGGTACAGGCCGAAGCGCTCTTTCGCGGACGGTGCGTTCATGCCTTTGACACCGCTATCGCCGTGTCGTATCCGTTCAGCGACGCCTTGGCCGCGCCGGGGCCGGCGTCGGCCGTGAATTCGAGCGAGTCCGCCAGCGTCTCCTCCATCGCGTAGGCGCGGTGCGCCTGCACCGCGGCCTCCACTTCCGGCCCGCACTGCACCGCGATGCGGATGCGCTGCACGACTTCGTAGTCCGCGGCCTTGCGCAGCGCCTGCACGTGCGACACGAATTCGCGCGCCAGGCCCTCCGCCTTCAGCTCCGGCGTGAGCGCGGTTTCGAGCGCGACCACCACGGAGCGGTCTGACGCCACGACAAGGCCCTCCTTCGGCGAGCGCTCCACGATCACGTCGTCCGCCGTTATGGCGAAGCCCTCGCATTCGAACGGGACGCTCTTCGCGGCTGCGATCGCGGCGGCCACGGCCTTCATCTTCGGGCCGCACTTTCTGCCGAGAACCTTGAAGTCCGCCTTGAAGGAGACGTTGCACAGCTCCGTCTCGTCGGCGGCGATCTCCACGTTCTTCACGTTCAGCTCGTCGCGGATCAGGTTCTCCAGCCCGGCCACGTCGCCGCCGGCGATCTTCACGCCCGCGAGCGGCTGGCGCACCTTCAGGTCGTTGTCGGCGCGCAGGCGGCGGCCGAGCTCGACCGCGGCCTGGACGTCCGCCATGCGCTTTTCGAGCGCGATGTCGCGCGCCGCGGCGTCCGGTGCCGGGAAGTCGCACAGGTGCACCGACTCCGGGTCGCCCGCGCCTTTCAGGTTGCGGTATATCTCTTCGGCGATGAAGGGGGTGAACGGCGCGGCGACCTTGGACAGCTGCACCAGCACGTAGCGCAGCGTGCGGTAGGCCTGCATCTTGTCGTCGTCGTTGTCGGACTTCCAGAAGCGGCGGCGCGAGCGGCGTATGTACCAGTTGGTGAGATCCTCCACGAACTTCACGAACGGGCGCACGGACTTCTGCAGGTCGTACGCGTCCATCGCGGCCGTCACGTCGGCTATCAGCGTCTCCATCGAGGATACGATCCAGCGGTCGAGCACGTTGGCGGAATCGGGGCGGGAGACTTCGGCCTCGCAGAAGCCGTCCACGTTCGCGTACGTCACGAAGAACGAGTAGGCGTTCCACCACGGGATCAGCAGGTCGCGCAGGATCTGCTTCACGCCGTTCTCGGAGAACTTCAGGTTCTCCGCGCGCACGACGGGCGAATACACCATGTACAGGCGTATCGCGTCGGCGCCGTAGGTGTCTAGCATCTTGCCGGGGTCGGGATAGTTCTTCAGGCGCTTCGACATCTTCTTGCCGTCTTCCGCCAGCACGAGCCCGTTCACTATCACGTTGCGGTAGGGCGATTCGCCGAACAGCATCGTGCCCAGCAGCATCAGCGTGTAGAACCAGCCGCGCGTCTGGTCCAGGCCTTCGGCGATGAAGTCCGCCGGGAAGAACCCGTCCGCCGGGCCCTCGCCCATGTAGTGGTTCTGGGCGTACGGCATCGAGCCGGACTCGAACCAGCAGTCCAGCACCTCGGGCGTGCGGCGGTACGTCTTGCCGTCCTTCTTTATCTCGATCCTGTCTATGAAGTGCTTGTGCAGGTCCGTCACCTTTTCGCCGGAAAGCGCTTCGAGCTCAGCGACGGACCCAACGCATATCATGTCGGACGGGTCGGCCTCGTTCACCCACACCGGTATGCAGCTGCCCCAGAACCGGTTGCGGCTGATGTTCCAGTCGTGCGCGTCCTTCAGCCAGTTGCCGAAGCGCTTGTCGCCCACGTACTCCGGCATCCAGTGCACCTTGGCGTTGTTGGCCGCCAGGGTTTCGCGCAGGTCCTCCACCTTCACGAACCAGGCGTCGATGGCGCGGTAGATCAGCGGAGTGTCGGTGCGGTAGCAGTACGGGTAGGAGTGGACGATGGTGGACTGGTGGACGAGCTTGCCCTCGGCCTTCAGGCGGCGGATGATGTCCTTGTCGCAGTCTTTCGCGAAGCGTCCGGCGTATTCCGGGACGGCGTCGGTGAAGCAGCATCCGGCGTCGAGCGGGTCGGCCATGGCCGTCATGCCGTTTTCGCGGCACACCCGGTTGTCGTCCTCGCCGTACGCGGGCGCGAGATGCACGAGCCCCGTGCCGTCGCCGGTCGTGACGTATCCGTCGTTGAACACGGCGAACGCGCCCTCGTTTTTCCTGTCCGCGAAGTAGGGGAATATCGGCTCGTATGTGCATCCCTTCAGCGCGTCGCCCCTGAATCCGGCCGCGATCTCGTACTGCTCCGGCTTCTTGAACACGGCGGCGAGGCGCGCCTTGGCCATCACGTACACCGGCCGCGCGTCGTCGGTCAGGTCGCGCACCGCCACGTAGTCGATGTCGGCCCCGGCGCAGATGCCCAGGTTCTCGGGGAGCGTCCACGGCGTGGTCGTCCATATCAGGAAATACAGCGGCGCGCCGGACTTGTCCCTGCCGCCTGGGAAGGTCTCCTCGAGCGCGGCGGAGACGGTCTCGGCCTTCACGCGCACGGTCACCGCCGGGTCCTGCACGTCCTTGTAGTTCAGCCCGGCCTCGAAGTTCGACAGCGGCGTGGAAAGCTTCCACGAATATGGCATCACGCGCGGCGCCTTGTAGATGCGCCCCTGCTCCCACAGGCGCTTGAACACCCACCACACGGACTCCATGAAGCCGGGGTCCATCGTCTTGTAGCCGTTGTCGAAATCGACCCAGCGCCCCATGCGCGTCACGGTCTTGCGCCATTCCGACACGTACTTCATCACCATGGACCGGCAGGTTTCGTTGAACTTGTCCACGCCCAGCTTCTTGATCGCGTATTCCCCGGACACGCCCAGCGCCTCCTGCGCGAGCGTCTCGATCGGCAGTCCGTGCGTGTCCCAGCCGAACCTGCGCTCCACGTGTTTCCCGCGCATCGTCTGGTAGCGCGGCACGATGTCCTTTATCGTGCCGGCCAGCAGGTGCCCGTAGTGCGGCAGCCCGGTCGCGAAGGGCGGGCCGTCGTAGAATTTGTACCTTTCGCCGCCGCGGTTGCGCTCCAGCGACTTCTCGAACGTGCGATTGTCGCGCCACCACGCGAGGATGTCCTCCTCCATGCGCGGAAAGGCCGTCTTGTTTGAAACTGGCTTGAACATGTCTATCGTTCCGTTGTGATGGTTGTAGGTCGTGTCGCGCCCCGCCGCCCGCCCGTCAGGCCGTGGCGAACGCGTAGGCGTTGCGGAACATCCGCATCCAGGGGCCGGCTTCGCCGGCGAACGTCCCGGGGTTGTAGCTTATCTGGCAGGCGCGGAATCCGCGCTCGGGGTGCGGCATCATTATCGTGGCGCGCCCGTCGTCGGAGGTGAACGCCGTCAGTCCGCCCGCGGACCCGTTCGGGTTCAGCGGATACGTCTCGGCCGGCGCGCCGCGCCCGTCCACGTACCGCGCGGCGGCCGCGGCCTTCGCCGCGTCGCGCGCGGACGCGAACTCCACGCGGCCTTCGCCGTGCGCCACCGGTATCGGCAGGCGGCTGCCCTCCATCCCGCGGAAGAATATCGACGGCGACTCGAGGATCTCGACCGTCGCCAGGCGCGCCTCGAACTGCTCCGAAAGGTTGCGCCTGAACGCGGGCCAGCGCCTTGCGCCGGGAATCAGCCCTTTCAGCTGCGAGAGCATCTGGCATCCGTTGCACACGCCCAGCGAGAACGTGTCCGGCCGCGCGAAGAAGTCCGCGAACATGCGCGACAGCGCGGGGTTGAACAGTATGCTGCGCGCCCAGCCGCTCCCCGCGCCCAGGACGTCGCCGTACGAGAATCCCCCGCAGGCCACGAGCCCGGCGAAGTCCCCCAGCGACGCGCGCCCGGCGTGCAGGTCCGTCATGTGCACGTCCACGGCCTCGAACCCGGCGAGCGCGAACGCCGCCGCCATCTCCACGTGCCCGTTCACGCCCTGCTCGCGCAGGATCGCGACTCTCGGCCTGGCGCGGCGGCCGCGCTTCCCGCCCTTCGCGCGGCGCGGCTGCGCGGGCGCGGCCTCCGGGTCGAACGTCAGTTTGTACGTCATGCCGGGGTCCGTCTCGTCGAGCGCCATGTCGTATTCCTGGCGCGCGGTCTCGGGGTTGTCGCGCAGCGCCTGCATCCTGTAAGTCGTTTCGCTCCACGCGCGGCGCAGCGCCGTCACGTCCGTGCGCACCGCGGTGCGCCATCCGGCGGACAGTGTGAACGAGCGGTCCCGCGCGGGCGCGCCGATTTCGCATATGGCGTCCTCCAGCCCCGCGCGGGCGAATATCGCCTTCACGCGCGCGAGCCTGGCGCGCTCCACCTGCAGCACCGCGCCGGGCTCTTCGGAGAACAGCGCGGAAAGCGCGTCGCCGCCGGGCAGCCGCGCCGAAAGCCCCCGGCCGCCGGCAATCGCCATCTCGGCCAGCGTCACGGCGAAGCCGCCGTCGGAGCGGTCGTGGTACGCAAGCGCGAGCCTGCCTTTCACGATCTTCTGCATCGCGCCGAAGAACGCCTTCAGCGCCGCGGCGTCGGCGTCGGCCGGCTCGCCGCCCGTCTGGCCGTACACCTGCGCCAGCGCCGACGCCCCGAGCCTGTTCTTGCCGCCGGACAGGTCCACCGCCAGAAGCACCGTCGAATCCCCCGGCTTCAGGTCCGGCGTCAGCGTCAGCGTCACGTCGTCCACCGGCGAAAACGCGCTCGCCACGAGCGACAGCGGCGCGCTCTGCGACCTGCGCCCGCCGTCGGAGCCTGTCCACACCGTGTGCATCGAGCACGAGTCCTTGCCCACCGGTATCGACACGCCGAGCGCCGGGCAGAACTCCTTGCCCAGGGCTTTCACCGTGTCGTACAGCACGGCGTCCTCGCCGGGCTCGCCGCACGGCGCCATCCAGTTCGCGGAAAGGCGGATGTTCCCTATCTTGCCGCAGTCGGCCGCGGCGATGTTTGTTATCGCCTCGGCCACGGCCAGGCGGCCGCTCGCCGGGCCGTCGTACACGGCCACGGGCGGACGCTCGCCGGTGGACATCGCCTGCCCCTTGAGCGTCTTGTACCCCATCGCCGAAACGGCGCAGTCGGAGACCGGCAGCTGGTACGGGCCCGCCATCTGGTCGCGCGCCACGAGCCCGGTCACGGACCTGTCGGCTATCGCCACCAGGAACGTCTTGTCGGCGATGCACGGCAGCTCCAGCAGGCGGAACAGCGCGTCCTGCGGCTTCACGCCTGCAAGGTCCAGCCTGGCCGGGCGGCGCTTCACGCGCCCTACGCGCCGCACCATCCGCGGCGGCTTGCCCAGCAGAACGCCGATGTCCATGTCGATCGGCCTGTCGCCGAAGTGCGCGTCTTCCAGGACGAGGCGCCTGTCGCCCGTCGCGGTCCCGATGAACGCCACGGGGCAGCGTTCGCGCGCACACAGCTCCTCGAACGCCTTCCGGGCCTGCGGCTTCAGCGCCAGCACGTAGCGCTCCTGCGCTTCGCAGCACCATATCTCCATCGGCGACATCGACGGCTCTTCGTTGTGCACCGCGCGCAGGTCGAACTTTCCGCCCGTCTCCTCCACCAGCTCGGGGCAGCCGTTCGAAAGCCCGCCCGCGCCGATGTCGTGTATCGAAAGTATCGGGTTGTCCGCGCCCATCGCCGCGCACGCGTTTATCACGCCCTGGCAGCGGCGCTGCATCTCGGCGTTGCCGCGCTGCACGGAATCGAAGTCAAGCGCCTCGTCGTTGGTGCCCGTCATCATCGACGACGCCGCACCCCCGCCCAGGCCGATCCTCATCGCCGGTCCGCCGATCTGCACAACCAGCGCGCCGGGCGTCACTTTCCTCTTGCGCACCTGGTCGCGGAAAATCGTGCCCATGCCGCCCGCGAGCATCACGGGTTTGTGGTAGCCGCGGTATTCGCCGTCCACCGTCGCCTCCCACGTGCGGAAGAAGCCGGTCAGCTGCGGGCGCCCGAACTCGTTGCCGAACGCCGCGCCGCCTATCGGCCCTTCGAGCATGATCTGCAGCGGCGTCGCCAGCCGTCCCGGGAACTCCGTCCGCTCCGTCTCCCACGGGCGCGGGAACCCCGGCAGGTGCAGGTCGGACACCATGAAGCCGCAGATGCCCGCCACGGAGCGCGACCCCGTGCCCGTCGCCGATTCGTCGCGGATCTCGCCGCCCACGCCCGTCGCCGCGCCCGGGTACGGCGATATCGCCGTCGGGTGGTTGTGCGTCTCCACTTTCATCAGCTGGTCGGTCTTAGCCTCGCGGAAGCGGTACGTGTGCTTCGCGTCGGGCCAGAACGACTCCACGTCGAACCCCGCCACCACCGACGAGTTGTCCTTGTACGCCACGAGCGTCCCCTGCGGCCGCAGGGCGTGGGTGTTCTTGATCATGCCGAAAAGCGACTCGGGCATCTTCCTGCCGTCGATCGTGAACTCCGCGCCGAATATCTTGTGGCGGCAGTGCTCGGAGTTCACCTGGCCGAACATCACAAGCTCCGTGTCCGTCGGGTTGCGCCCGGCGGCCGCGAACGACTTCGCCAGATATTCCATCTCGGGCTCCGAGATCGCCAGCCCCAGCGAGGCGTTCGCTTCGCGGATCGCGTCCACGCCCCGCGACAGCACGTCGAACGATCTTCCCGGCTTCGGCGGCGGCGTGTCGAAGATGTCCGATATGTCGCGGTACGCCCCTTCCGTCATCCTGTCGAAAAGCGCGCCGGCGGCGCACGCCGCGTCCTCCGGCGGGATTCTGGAGCCGTCCGCCCTCGTCACCGCGAACCTTATGCCGCGCTCCACGCGCTGGAATCGAGTCAGCGAACAGTTGCGGAAGATGTCCGTCGCCTTCGAGGACCACGGCGAAATCGTCCCTTTGCGCGGCGTCACGTAGAACGTGCCGGGATCGTCTTCCAGCGCCTCCGTCCCCGCGGCGTCCAGAAGCTCCGCCGCGCGCTTCAGCTCGCGCGCCGGCGGCTCGCCGTCGCACGCGAGCGCGTACACGAATATCGCCTCCACCCCGGCGATGCCCGCCTGCGGCGCGAGAGCCCGCATCGAATCGCGCAGAGCGCAGAGTCGGAAGGGCGAAAAAGCCGCCTTCCCCGGCAGTATGATAGGTTTCATCCGCATTTTCCCGTTTGTTCCCGTACAGTCCGGATCAGGATCCGGATCCAAAAGCCAGTCCGTCCGCGGCCTGCCCGTCTCAGTAGGGCGTGCGCAGCGCGCCGTTCTCCAGTATGTCCCGGCGCAGGGCGGCGTTCAGCGCCGTCGCCACCGGTCCCGGCGCCCCGCCGCCCGCGGGGCGCCCGTTCCATTCAGTCACGGCGACCACGTCGAGCGTGGTGCCCGTCACTATTATCTCCCGGGCCTCCTCCATGTCGCGCCTGGATATGTCCGCGCGGCGCACTCCGCGCAGCAGCTTCCCGTCCGCCATCCCGCGCGCCAGCTCCATCGTGCGCTCCATGGTCACGCCCTGCAGTATGCCGTCCGCCTTCGGAAACAGCAGTTCGCCCCCGGCCGACACTATCCCGAAATTCTCCGTCGCCCCCTCGGCCAGGAAGCCGCGGGCGTCGAACGACGCGGCGAAGTCGCATCCCGCGTCCGCGGCGTCCCGCTTCATCATGGCGTTCGGCAGGTAGTTGCAGCTTTTCATCGTGGCGTAGCGCGGGTCTTTCGGCTTTTCGCGCGATTCGCACGCCTTCGCCCCCTGCGGGTGCGACTCCATGAACGGCCCGTGCCATTCGTACGCCATCACGTACAGGACCGGCCCTTCGCTGTCGTACGGGTTCACCGCGAACGAGCCCGGCCCGCGCGAAAGCGTCATCCGCGCGAACAGCTCCGGCCTGTCCGCCACGGCCAGCGTCTCCAGCACGATTCGCTCTATGTCCGACGCGCCTTTCTTCCATTCCAGCCCTATGGCCCGCGCGGAGCGCATGAACCGCTCCATGTGCGCCTTGAAGTTGTAGGCCGCGCGGCGTTCGCACTTGAACATGTCGAACACGCCGTCGCCGCGGTGCACAAGATGGTCGTCGGCCGGGATGCGCCACAGCAGCGGATCGGTCGTCACGGCGTCCAACCCGCCGTCGTACATCGCTATGTAGCGGCTGTGCCACGGCTTGCGGGCGGCTTCGACGGCGGCGGCCCATTCCTTTATTCCCGAAATCGTTTTCATGCAGGCGCGGATTATACCATATTCGCCCCCCGCAAGTCCAAAAAAGGTTGCCCGCCCGCACGGGGCGCGGCGCGTCCGCGGACCGCGCGCGGCCGCGGCGGAACGTTGCGCGAGGCGCCACGGCGGCATGTATTCTTGACATACCCTACGGGGGTATGGTATTATACGCGCCGGCTTGGAAAAAGGAGTCGTGACATGGAAAAATGCATAGAAGGCGCCGCGGCGATACAGCTGCGGCTGAAGAAGATCGTCGGGCAGCTGGCGGGCGTCCAGAAGATGCTGGCGGAGGACGTCCCGTGCGAGGACGTCCTTACGCAGCTCAACGCCGCGAACGGGGCGCTCCACCGCCTGTCGTTCATAATCCTCGACGGACACCTCCGCCATTGCGTGCGCGAGGGCATCGAAAAAGGAAACGCCGACGAGACCATCGAGTCGTTCTCCGAGGCGCTGGAGAGTTTCTCGAAGATGGCTTGAGCGGGGCCCGGACATGAAGGACTTGTTGATTGCGCTTGCGCACGTTTTCGCCATGATGTCGCCATGGCTGGTTTTCGGGTTTCTCGCGGCGGGGGCGATCGCCGTTCTGATCCCGCGAAGCTGGGTCGAACGCACGATGGGCGGCAGTTCCGGCTTCGGCGGCATTCTCCGCGCCGTCGCGATCGGCGTTCCGCTGCCGATCTGTTCGTGCGGAGTGCTTCCGATCGCCGCCGGGCTGCGCAGGCACGGCGCCGGAAAGGGCCCCACCGCCGCGCTTCTCATATCCACGCCGCAGACCGGCGTGGACTCCATTCTCGCCACCTACGCCCTGCTCGGGCCGGTCTTCGCGGTGGCGCGCCCCGTCGCCGCCGCGCTTACGGGCATCGCCGGGGGGCTCGCCGTCTCGGCCGTCGGCGGCGAGGATGCGGCTTCCGCGCCCGCCGGGGAGCAATCCGCCGGGCCGCGGGGGATCAAGGCGATACTCTGGCAGGCGTACCGGCGCCTTCTCGGCACGGTCGCGAAGCCGCTTGCGGCCGGACTCGCCGTTTCCGCGCTTGTCACCGTTTTCGTGCCCGACAACTTTTTCGCGGACGCATTCGGCGGCGGCGACTGGATCGCCATGCCGGTGATGGCGCTTGTAGGCTTCCCGATGTACGTCTGCTCCACGGCGTCGATCCCGATCGCCGCGTCTCTCGTCGCGAAGGGCGTCTCCCCCGGGGCTGCGTTCGTGTTTCTGATGGTAGGCCCTGCGATGAACGCGATGTCGCTAACCACCGTCGCCGCGCTTGTCGGGCGCAAGGCCGCCGCCGCATACGTTGCCGTGATCATGATTGGCGCTATCCTCTGCGGCATCGCGATAAACCTTGTTCCGGACGCGCTCCCGGCGTCTTCCGCAGTCGCCGCGGCGGGCCATTCGCTTTCCGCCGTACATTGGGCGTCTGCAGCGTTCCTGGCGGCGATGATGGTCTACAACATCGCGCGCCCGGTGAACATGGGACACTGCAGGCACTCTTCGGATTAGCCGCATCCCGCAGCGCATAAAATGTGGAAATATTGCCAATACCCAATTCCAATTTCCAATAGACCGGCGCATACATTCTACACGTTCTACACGGCCAATTTCCCCACGCCCAATCAAATTACCCGGCCAAACAATTTCATCCGCACCGTAATCTTATTTTCCGGCACGGACATTCTACATGTTCTACACGGCCAATTTCCCCCACGGCCAATCAAATTACACAGCCAAGCAAATTCATACGCACCGTAATCTTATTTATGGTTAGGACATGGGATTGGTAGGGCGGCTTGTCCCAAGCCGCCGCGGCGCGTTGGGACAACGCGCCCTACCATGGGACGCGGGGAATGTTGCCATTGTGGAAATGTTGCCAGTATCCAATTCCAATTTCCAATAGACCGGCGCAGACGTTCTACATGTGCTACACGTTCTAC
>CADCBS010000019.1:27689-28600 GCA_902799715.1 uncultured bacterium
GAAGGCCTCACGCAGAGGCGCAGAGAGGTCGAGAGTGCAGAGGAACCTCCGCATCTCCGCGTCTCTGTGCGAGAAATGGCCACATCCCGCAGCCGGAAACAGGATTTCATCCGCACCGTAATCTTATTTTGGATATGGCTTGTTGTTTGTCGATATTTGTTTATCTTTGGTTGTTTTTGTTTATTTCTGGTTGAAACGGAAGGCACCAGCCGGACGGTCGATATCAGAAGTCTAAAGTCCGAAGTCTGAAGTCAAAACCTTCAAACAGAATTTCATCCGCACCGTAATCTTACTGCGTCAGAATGCCGCAGCAGCCGGAAATCGATTTCATCCGCACCGTAATCTTACTGCGTCAAGATATCGCAGCAGCCGGAAACAGAATTTCATCCGCACCGTAATCACACTGCGTCAAAATGGCGCAACAGCCGGAAATCGATTTCATCCGCACCGTAATCTTATTTTCGGATTTGCGGATTTTCAACTTCCGCCGGGGCGGGGGTTTTGGTAGAATCGGGGCTGACATTTAGCGCGATGTGCATTGGATTGCCCAAATGAACGATTACTACGATGAAGACGCGCCAACGAAACGGCCGGAAGACGGCGAGTTGAAGCCGGGAGGGGGCATGCCGTTGCGTGGCGGCGATCTGGAAGACGCCTCTGCGACGAAGCCGGAAAACGACGCCGAAGACGAACTCCGGCGCAGGGCGCCTTGGCATTACAGACCTGCCGATCTTGATGACGCGCCGACCATCCCCTGCGACAGGGGCGGTGGAACGATTCTTGCCGGTCGCTACCACGTTCTGCGGAAGATTGGCGGTGGCGGCATGGGCGACGTGTACCTTGCGGAAGACGCGCAGCTGGACAACAAGCTTTTCGCGATAAAGATGCTGCCGTCCGTTCTTGCGTCGGAC
>CADCBS010000020.1 GCA_902799715.1 uncultured bacterium
ACGTTGCGAAAGCCTAAGCCGCTGCGGACGGGGCGGGCGCACCCTCAATTCGGTTGGTGGGCGAGCGGCAACGCCGCGCAACCCACTAACCCATTACCGAAATTCCTGCCAAGCGACATGTGAGGTTCATGATTCCCCTAATAACCAATTTATAGTATAATGAGCGGCGTCCGAAAAGAAAGCGCAAACACATGCCGGCGACATTGGAATTAAACGACGCCGAAACTCCCGTAAAGGAGTTCTTCAAGCGTGCATTCATGGGCGAGCCGCAGATTGTGACTCGACAAGGTGTTCCATCTCTTGTCATCATCACGTATGCTGATTATGCAGCAGCGAAAATATCCGTGAAGCAAAGAGCGACATCCTCTCGGAAACGCAAGTCTTTTGTTGATTTTCTTCGGAGTTGTCCTGTTGATTTGTCAGAACTTGATCTTGAACGAGACAAAGATACAGGTAGGAATCGTGAATCTGTTTTTGCGGAAGGCATGTTTGCGTGAAGTACCTCGACCTCGTCGAACACGGACAAGACGCCTACGCCTCGTTCCAGTTCTTCAGCAACACTTGAGAAACGTCGCCGGCGTTTGAAGCGGCGACACTGCACGTCAATCCACGAACTTCACCTTCCCGCAGGAAAGGCTGCAGTCGCCTTTGAGCGTGGATTTCCGCCGGAAGAACAGGTGGACCTGCCCGTTCTTTTGCCGGCCATTCTTTTTGACGATTGCTGGAATCGCCGGGCGTGTTTTTGTATACTGTGCGCCGGGTTGAATGTGCCGCCCGGCGGCACGGGAGAGTTTTCCGTTGAAAAAGGATTTGGCGCACAGGACAGAATACGTGCTCTTGGGAGCCGCGGTCGGAGCGGTGAACATGCTGCCGCACGCCGTCGCCATCGCGCTGGCGCGCGGCGTGGCGCGGCTGATGTTCCACGTGTTCCGGTTCAAGCGCGCGCGGACGCTGAAGAGGATAAGGACGGTGTTCCCCGGCATCCCGGACCGCGAAGCGCGGCGGATAGCGCGGGAGAGCCTTTCCAACATGGCGTGCAACGCCGTGGAGATGTTCCGCGCGCACAAGTTCACGAAAAAGTGGATAGACGCGCACGTGGAGGACATCGGCGTGTACGCGGAGCGCCTGCGCGCGCTCCAGGCCCTGGGCCGCGGCGTGGTGGTGATGGTCCCCCACATGGGCAACTGGGACATGGCGGCGTGGGCGATGGCCCGGCACGGCGTGCGGCTTTTCGCGCTCGCCGCGCGGCAGAAGAACCCGTACGTGGACGCGTGGATGAACAGGATGCGGTCCACCGGGATGGAGGTGGTGATGCGCGGTTCGCCGCGCACGATGCGCGAGATAGTGTCGCGCCTGGCCGCCGGGCAGGCTTTCGCGATCCTGCCGGACCTGCGCGTTCCGCAGAAGGACGTGCAGGTGCCGTTCCTCGGCGGGACGGCGAACGTTTCGCACGCGGGGGCGTCGTTCGCGCTGTCGAACGGGTCGCCGGTGGTGGTGGCGGTGCTGCGCCGCAAAGGGCGGAAGCACACGTTCAGCCACCTCGCCACGATAATGCCCCGCCCCGAATCCGAATGGCCGCAGGCGCCGACGAAAGCCGCGCGCCGCCGCTTGGAGACCGAGCGCATCATGCGCGAGGCCATGGCGCTTCTCGACAAGGAGATACGCTCAACCCCCGGACAATGGTTCTGGTACAACAAAAGATGGCTGCTACAACCGCTTTGACCCCCCGGCGCGCCGCGTTCGCGCGCCTCGCGCCGCTCGCCCTGGCGGCGGCGCTCGCCGCGGCCGCGGCTGCGACGTGCCTCGCCGACAGCCGCGGCGGCAAGAACCCCCGCACCGTGCGCGACGAGGCCCGCGCCGCGCGGAAAGGATGGATCGTGCTCCAGTGCGGAAGCGACTGGTCCCCGGCCGGCGAGCGTCTGGCCGCCATGCTGAAGTCGACCGAATTCCGCAAGATGCTGGGCCCGAAATACATAACGGCCGTGAAGGACGTCCCGGACGAGCCGCCCGCCGCACGCGCGAAGCGTCTGGCGTTCGACCGCGAGAACATCCGCGCATCCGTGCCGGGCCTGTCTTCGGCGAAGATGCCGGCCCTTTTCATAGGCAGCCCGCGCGGCGATCTTTTCTATACGATAGAAAACGCGCCTGCGGACCTGACGCCGTACGCGCTGTCGGAGCGCATCGCCAAGGCCGACGCCGTGCGCGAAGCCGCCGAAAAGGAGTTCCTGGCGCCGGCCATGGTGAAACACGGGGCCGAGGCGGCGGAGCTGTGCGGGCGGTTCTTCGAGGCGCTCGAAAGGCAGGCGGGCGGCGTGGCGCGCCTGAAGCTCGAATGCTCCTACGCAAGGGCGTGGGCCAAGCTCGAAAAGTCCGATCCGTCCGACGCCACCGGATGGCGGCGCCGCTTCGCGATGGGCGACGGCAACGCCATAGTCGCCAAGGCCACGGAATTCGCGCGCAAGCCGGACGTCGACGCCGGCGAGCGGTTCATCGCCGCCGAGAACGCAAAGCCTTCCGCGCACCTGACCGTGGTGCAGCGGCAGGCGCTGCTGATGGCGAAGTTCGCGCTGCACCGCGAGGACGAGTACAAAAAGGACGAGCATGTGGCGCTGCTGCGGAAGATAGCCGGGATGGGGTACGACACGATATGGGGCACGGCCGCCGTAGGCTGGCTGAACCGGCTCGGCGAACCGCCGGTCGCCATCCCGTTCGGATGGCGCGCGAAGGACATGTCGCATCCCTCGTTCACGGTGAAGGTCCATTACGGCGTGAAAGAGGCGTTCTCGCAGCGCGGCGTGTACGACATCACCTTTTCGCGCGACTCCGGCGCGGGAGAGTTCAAGATAGGCAAGATATCGCTTCTCGAAGACGGGCGCACGCTTGCGACCGCCGAGAAGCCGCACCTGTCGTCCGACGGCCTTGCGACGACCTTCTCGCTGCGCTTCAATCCCGAATACGGCGACATGGCGACGCATCTCTCGGTGGAAGGCACGGCCGACAGGGACGGCGCCGACTGCAACGTGTCGATCCGCGTGCACCGGCGCGTCCTGCGCCCGAGGGGCGCGGCGCGGCGCGCCGGTTCCGGAACAGGCGGAGGAGAATGACCATGGCGAACGCGAGAACTGTGGTTTGTCCCGTGTGCGGAACGCGCCGCCAGGCTGGCGGCGGCGCTCCGTTCGTGACATGCCTGTCGTGCGGAACGCGCATTCCGTTGCGCCAGATGTCGCCCATGGCGTCCGCGCCGCGTCCGCGCGTGCAGATCCGCGCGGCGGCCGCGGCGCCGGCGCAGCAGCAGGCCCCGGCCACCGGCGCGCCCCGCCGCAAAGGGTGCGGCGGAACTGTTTTCCTGGCGCTGTCGATCGCGGCTGCGGTCGCGGCCGTCTTCTACATCCTGGTTTCAAACATCATCGCGAAATCGGGCGAAGCATCCGCGCCGGCCGTGCGCGAAACCGCCGCGGCGCCGCTTCCGGAAGGCCTTTCGCGGACCGAGGACGTGCGGCGGCCAGCCGCGGGGGCGGACGCGGCGGAAGAAGCGAGGAAGCCGGAACCGGCGGAAACGGTCACGCCCGCCAAGACCGTGGCGCAGGCGGATCCGCCGCCGGAGCCGCGCGACGCGGACGGGCCGGAGGCGGAGGACGTGCCGGCGCTCGAGACGCGCGAGGTGGCCGACGCGTCCGACGAGCCTGCCGGCAACTACGACATCCCGCCTTCTCCGCAGGACGAAGAGACGGTTGCGGAAGAAGACATGGCCCCGGAAGGGACGGACGCCTTGATCGAGTCGTCCGCCCCCGAGCGCGACAAGCCGTCGTTCCTGCGCCCGGTCCCGTGGGCGCGCCTCGTCCGCATGGACCCCGCGGCGACGCCCTGCGGCAAGGCGCGCGAAGCGTTCAGGCGCGGGCCGCACGGCGTGTCGTTCGCGAAGGCAGATTCGCGCAAGATACTCGCCAAGGCGCTCGCCGCCGTGCCGCGGCTGTTGCCGGCGGTGAAACGCCAGTCGGACGCCGGAGACCAGGCGGAGCTCGACCGCGCGTGGATAATACAGTCCGCCGGGCACGGCGCCATCGAGCGCATCGCATCGGAGGAAGGAGGGGTGGAATTCCTCGACGACTTCTTCAACGATCCGGCGTGGATGGAGGATTTCGCCGGCTCCGGTCCGGCGAAGCACGGCTGGGCGGCGGCGCTCGGCACGCTGTCGCTGCTGCACTGGAACGACGTTTCGCGCTGGGCGCTTTCGACGGTGGAGGGACGGCGCGTGGCGACTGCGATCGCGCTGAACTGCAAGCCTTCGGCGGAGGAGGACAACGTTTCGCGCTTCCTGGCGTACGAAAGGCTCGCGCGCGGCGGGCGGCTCCACGCCAAGGCGTACGAGAATTCGTGCCGCGAGTGGAGGGAAGTCGTGAACGGCGGCTTCGCCGCGCGCGAGATCGAGTTCATGAACCACTACAAGAACGACCGCTACGACACCTACGCGGGAGTGTTCCAGCACGTCCCGTACAGGATGCGCAACTGCTTCGGCGAGCACATACACCACGGACACTACTACGAACCGTGGCTGTGGCTGCGCCAGTGGGCCGAGGTTGCGGTGCCCGTGGGCGGCGTGTGCGGCGCGCTTTCGACGTACGGCTCGCGCTGCGCGGTTGCGCACGGCCTGCCGTCGATAACGTGCGGCCAGCCGGACCACTGCGCGTTCGCCCTGCGCAACCGCGACGGCTCGTGGCGCATCGGGAACTACATCGAGCGCTGGACGCGTCCGCACTGGACGATCCTCGGCCAGGGCTACCATGCCATCGAAGCGTGCGAGTTCATGTACGAGCGTCCGGAAGACACGGCGATCTCCGAGAGGAACAGACGCCTGGCCGAAACGCTGAGGAGGATGCAGGGCGCGTCCGCGCAGGCCGGAGACGCCGCAGGCGGGAAGCCCCGCAAGCGCTCCCCCGCGATAGAGGCCGCGTACGAGGCGGCCGTGGCGGCCGCCCCCGGCAACATCCTCGCATGGCGCTCGAGAATCGGCTGGATGGAAAGCGAAGGCGCGACGCCGGCCGAATGGGAGGCGCTCGCGGACAAGGCGGCGAAAAGCCTCGCGCCGTCGCCGTGGAGCGCGTGGGAGATTGCAGGCGCGTGCATGGAGCATGCCGGAAAGACCGACCGCAAGCGCACGCTCGCGATCCTCGGCCGCCTGCACCGCGCGCTGCGCGAGCCGCAGCGCTCCGTGGCCGAGCCTTACGACTACGGCGCCGTCCTCGCCCGGCACGAAAAGCTGCTCGGCGGCGGGCTGGCCGCGAAGGCGGAGCTTTTCGACGCCGTCGCCGCCGCGCAGGCGGGCACGCGCACGTTTTTCGACTTCGCCACGAAGTGGGCCGGCACGGTCTTCATGTCCTCCCCCGAAACGTCGTCGCGGTTCCTCAAGACGATAGGCCGCCTCGCCGACCCCGCGACGTACTCCGGGCGCTACCTCGCCGACCGCGAGCTGGCGCAGAAGGCCGGCGGCAAGGCGCCGAAGATCGACTTCGACGCGATAATCCTGGCCGCGGCCGAGGCGCGCAACTTCAAAGGGTTCTCCGAGGCGCTGCAGATATGCCGCAAGCTCGAAACGCGCAAGAAGCCCGACGACAGGCGGAACGGCGGAAACGGGAAAAAGAAGAAGGCGCCGAAGTTCCCGCGCTCCAGGTTCGGCGGCGAGATAGTTTCCGCCGGCGCGATTCCGATGGCGTATCCGCTCGACGCGAAGAAAAGCGCGGTTGCGCGGTGGGACGCGTTCTCCGACGAGTCGCCGGCGGACCGCACCGTCGTGTTCGCGGCCAAGAACGAAAAGCCGGCCGTGGAGCTTGCGCTCCCCCAGACGGCGGTCGTGCGCGGAATCGTGATATGCAACGTGGACGACCCCAAGCTCGCGCCGTGCCAGGCGCCGCTGATCGTGTCGGCCAGCGAGGACGGCGAAAACTGGACCGAGCTGCTGCGCGAGGAGGTTCCGGAGGACGGCGCGACGCCGCAGGCGAAGGAAAAGTGGGAAATCGACCTGTCGAAGTCGCGCACGCCGCTCCGCGCCCGCTATTTCCGCGTCGAGCGCCCTCCGCTGGAGGATGCGCGCGGCGAGCGCCGCGAAAAGACGCCGTTCGGATTCTCGAAGATGGTGGTGTATGGCCGCAAGGCGCGCTGACGGGCGCGGCGCGGGCGCGCGGCGCCCCGCTCCGGTGGAGATACTCTGGGAGGACGGGTGCATGGTGGCCGTGGACAAGCCGGCCGGCATGTACGCGCATCCCGCGCCGGGCCACGAAACGGGCACGGTTTCGGACGCGGTCCTCGCCATGCGTCCGGAAATCGCCGGCGCCGGCGGCCCGGGGCGTCCCGGCATAGTCCACAGGCTCGATTCCGGCACGAGCGGCGTAATGCTGCTCGCCAAGACGCGGAAGGCGTATCTGGCCCTGCGCGAGATGTTCTCGTCGCACGGCGGCGTGGCGAAGACGTACCTTGCGGTGCTGAACGGCGCGCCTGAGACTGAAACCGGCGTCGTCGACGAGCCGATCGGCAGGAAACCGTGGGACCCGCACAGGATGGCGGTGGACGGAACAGACGCGAAGCCGGCGGTCACGCGCTGGCGCACGCTTTCGCGGCACGGCGGGATTTCGCTCGTGGAGTTCAGGATCGACACCGGCCGCACGCACCAGATACGCGTGCACGCGGCCTGGATGGGGTGCCCCGTGGCGGGCGACACGCTCTACGGCAGGCGCGACCTCGACATGCAGCGCGTGCCGCGCCCGTCGCGCCCGCTTCTGCACGCCGTGCGCATGGAGTTCCGCCACCCGTTCACCGGCGAAAAGGTGTCGATACTGTCCCCTCCCCCGCCAGACATGGTATACATCCGGTAGCCCCGCCCGGCCCCGCGCGCCCGCGCCGGGCGTGGCGGATTGCTTGATTCTGCGGGGAATCTTTGGTTTACTTTCCAGAAACCTTCCGGGAGACAGTACAATGACATTCGCACAGGCTAGGACGCTGCTGGCGGAAAACGGCCAGGAGCATGTTTTGCGTTTCTGGAAAACGCTGGACGCAGGCGAGCGCAAGGCGCTGCTCGCGCAGATCGGGGACATCGACTTCAAGGCCGTGGCGCGCATGCGCGCCGTGATGGCCGGAGCCGGCGGCGCGAAGGCGAAACAGGCCGCGCCCGTGGTGCCAAAGGTCCACGAGCTTTCCGGAAAGGCGCGCGCCAGGGCCGTCGCCGCCGGCGAAAAGGAAATCGCCGCCGGCAGGGTCGGCGTGCTGCTCGTGGCCGGCGGCCAGGGCTCGCGCCTCGGGTTCGACGGCCCCAAGGGCGCGTACGAAATCGGCCCGGTGTCGGACGCTTCGCTTTTCCACTACCACGCGCGCAAGGTCCTTGCGCTGTCGCTGCGCTACGGCGCGCGCGTTCCGCTGTACGTGATGACGAGCGAGGCGAACGACGCCGCGACGCGCGGCTTCTTCGCGGAGCGCGGATATTTCGGGCTGGACCCCGCGGACGTCGTGTTCTTCACGCAGGGGATGTGGCCGGGGCTCGACGACGAAGGCCGTTTCATGCTTTCCGGGAAGGGCCGCATCTTCATGTCGCCCGACGGCCACGGCGGAATGCTCCAGGCGCTGAAGCGGCGCGGCTGCTTCGACGACATGCGCCGGCGCGGGGTGAAGACGCTCTTCTACTTCCAGGTGGACAATCCGGCGGTTGAAGTGGCGGATCCGGCGTTCGTAGGCCTGCACGTCCTCGAAAAGTCGCAGTATTCGCTGAAGCTCTGCGCCAAGCGCGACCCGAAGGAGGGCCTTGGCATGGTTGTGAAGCGCGGCGGCCGCTTCGACATGATCGAGTACACCGAGATGACGGACGAGATGTGCAACAGGCGCACGAAGTCCGGCGACCTTTATTTCAAGTACGGTTCGCCCGCGATACACGTGTTCGACCGCGCGTTCCTCGAAAAGGAGGCGGCGAAGGACATGCCGCTGCACCTGGCGCACAAGAAGATTCCGTTCGTGGACGCTTCCGGCAAGACCGTGAAGCCGAAGGAGCCGAACGGATGGAAGTTCGAGAAGTTCATCTTCGACTGCCTGAAGGACGCGGACCGCGTGACGAACCTGGCGTTCGACCGCGAAGAGGAGTTCTTCCCCGTGAAGAACGCCGAAGGCGCCGATTCTCCGGCGACATGCCGCGAAGGCCTGCAGGCGAAATGGCGCAGGATGCTCGAGCGCGCGGGCGTGCGCGCCGATCCGTCCGTTCCGGTCGAGATCGACCCGGTCTACGCGCTCGACGAGAGCGACATCGCCGCCCGCGGGCTGGTGCTTTGACGCAGAGGCGCGCGAAGTGTTCAAGATAGGGTGCCATCTTTCCTCGGCGGGCGGCTATCTGGCCATGGGCCAGACTGCGGTCTCCATCGGCGCGAACGTCTTCCAGTTCTTCACGCGCAACCCGCGCGGCGGAGCGGCGAAGCCCGTGTCGCGGGAGGACGTGCAGGCGTTCCGCGCGTACGCGGCGGAGAACGGGATCGGGCCGATCCTTGCGCACGCGCCCTACACGATGAACGCCGCGGGCGCGGAGGAGCGCGTGCGCGAGTTCGCGGAATCCGCGATGCGCTCCGACCTGGAGCGGCTCGAACTCACGTCCGGCGCGCTGTACAACTTCCATCCCGGTTCGCATGTCGGGCAGGGCGCGGACAAAGGCATCGGGCTGATCGCGGGGATGCTGGACAGGGTCCTGCGGCCGGACATGTCGACCACCGTCCTTCTCGAGACGATGGCCGGCAAGGGAAGCGAGATCGGGCGGGACTTCGGCGAACTGCGCCGCATAATCGACGCCGCGGAATGCGGCGGCGCGCTCGGCGTGTGCCTCGACACCTGCCACGTGTGGGACGCGGGATGCGACATCGCCGGCGACCTCGACGGCGTGCTGGATCTGTTCGACCGCGAAATCGGCCTGGACAGGCTGAAAGCCGTGCACCTGAACGATTCGATGAATCCGCTCGGCTCGCGCAAGGACCGCCACGCGAAGATCGGCAAGGGGAAGATCGGGTTCGACGCGCTCGTGCGCGCGATAAACCATCCTCTCCTGCGCGATCTGCCGTTCTATCTCGAAACGCCCTGCGACCTGGACGGGTACAGGGCCGAAATCGAAATGCTCAAGAAAGCGAGAAAGGACTGACGCGCGCGGCATGCGCCGTCTGCTCGAAATGAGAATACTCACCGGCATACAGCCTTCCGGCAAGCTGCATTTAGGCAACTACTTCGGCGCGATGCGCCCGATGATCTCCCTGCAGGACCAGGGCGAAGAGTTCTTCTTCATAGCCGACTACCACGCGCTCACCACGGTGCGCGACCCGGCCGCGCTGCGCGAGTCCGTGCGCGACGTGGCGCTGGACTTCCTGGCGTGCGGGCTCGACCCGTCCCGCACCGTGTTCTACCGCCAGAGCGACGTGCCCGAGGTCCAGGAGCTCGCGTGGCTCCTTTCCGTGATCACCCCGATGGGCCTGATCGAGCGCTGCCATTCGTACAAGGACAAGCTGGCGCACGGCAAGCCCGCCACGCACGGGCTCTTCACGTACCCCGTGCTGATGGCCGCCGACATCCTCATGATGCAGGCCGAGAAGGTTCCGGTCGGCAAGGACCAGAAGCAGCACCTCGAAGTGACGCGCGACATCGCGATAAAGTTCAACAACGCATACGGCGAAATCTTCACGGTTCCCGAACCGCTGATCTCCGAAACCGTGGCGGTGATCCCCGGGACGGACGGGCAGAAGATGTCGAAAAGCTACGGCAACACGATCGGGCTGTTCGACGACCTGAAGCGCATCCGCAAGCAGATCATGGGCATCAAGACGGACTGCACGTCCGTCGAGGACCCGAAAGATCCGGACACGTCCTCCATCTACGCCCTGTACAGGCTGTTCGCCACGCCGGAGGAGGCCGGCGCGATGGCGGACCGCTACCGCGCCGGCGGCATGGGCTGGGGGGATGCGAAGAAGGCGCTCTTCGAAATCTACGAACGCACGTTCGCGCCGTTCCGCGAAAAGCGCGCCGAACTCGAGAAGCGCCCAGACGAGGTTGAGGACATCCTGCGCCAGGGCGCGGCGCGCGCGAAGGCGCACGCCGCCGCGACGCTGCACCGCGCGCGCGCCGCCGTCGGGCTGGAGTGACGGAGGCGCGACGTGGCCCAGGCCGAACTGCTGGCTGAAGAGTACAAGGTGGACCTGGAGGTCTTCGAAGGCCCCCTGGACCTGCTGCTGTATCTCATCCGCCGCGACGAGATCGACATATACGACATCCCGATCGGGAAGATCGCGGAGCAGTACATGTCGTATCTCGACCTGATGCGCAGCCTGGACCTGGACATCGCCGGCGAGTTCATCGTGATGGCGGCCACGCTGATGGTGATAAAATCCCGCATGCTGCTGCCGGTCGAGCGCCGCACGTCTGGCGACGACTCGCAGGAGGAGTGGGTGGACCCGCGCCTCGACCTGGTCCGCCAGCTCGTCGAATACAAGAAATTCAAGGACGCCGCGGCGCGGCTCGGCGATTTCGAGCTGCGCGTGTCGGAGTCGTACGGCTTCGGCGGCGCGCGCCCGAAATTCTCGAAGACCGCGGCCGACGCCGCGGGCGCGCTGCGCGGGCTCGACCTGTTCGACCTCCTTTCCGCGTTCCAGGCCGTCCTGGCCCGCACGGCCGAAATCCCGCCCGGCGAGCTGAAGGGCATGCGCTGGAGCGTGCCCGACAAGATGGACATGATCATGGAGAAGACGCGCTCCGAAGGCAGCGTGGCGTTCTCCCGCCTGTTCACCGCGAAATCGCCGCGCGGCGAAGTGATAGTCACGTTCCTCGCGCTTCTGGAGCTCCTGCGCCAGCACAGGATACTCGTGTACCAGAACGCCGCGTTCCACGAAATAACCGTCCTGCCCTCCGGCGAGGAGGACGACGGAAAGCCGCTCGAATCGCCAGATGAATACTGAAGAAGACACACCCGCCGCGGAAGCGCCGGAGGCCGCTTCCGCCGCCCCCGAAGCCGCAAGGCAGGCGAAGCGCGAAAGCGTGCTGCCGCCCCCGTCCTCGCTGCAGGAGATAGTGGGCGCGCTGCTGTTCGCCTCGGAAACCCCGCTTTCGGCCGCAGACCTGCGCGAATGCGTCCGCTCGGTGCACCCCGACGAAGGCGAAGCGTCGGACGTGATGTCGGTGTACGAGTCGTGCACCTCCCGCGAGATAGAGAACGCCCTGCACGGGCTGGAAAAGGAGCTCGAACGCTGCGGCGCCGGCTTCCGCCTCGTGAACGCGGGCGGCACGTACCGCCTGCAGACCGCGCCGCCGTGCGGCAGGTACGTGCGGGCGCTGCTGCATCTCGACCGCCCCACGCGCCTTTCGCGCGCCTCTCTCGAAACCCTCGCGATAATAGCGTACCGCCAGCCGATATCGAAGGCCGAGGTCGAGCAGATACGCGGAGTGTCGGTGGACACGATGGTGAAGACGCTGATGGACCTGCAGCTCGTGCGCCTCGTGGGGCGCAGCGAACTTCCCGGCCATCCGTACCTGTACGGCACCACGCCGCTTTTCCTCGAACACTTCGGCCTTTCGTCTCTCCAGCAGCTGAACGAACTGGATCCTACGCTCCAGCGCGACGACCCGAAGGAGCGCGCCAGGAAATACGAGAAGAAGAAGCCTCCGGCGGAGCCTGCCGGGGCGCAGCTGCCCGGACTCGACGCGAACGGCGACGTCGCGATCCCCTCCCCCGCCGCTCCGGCGGAAGGCGGCGCGGACGACGCCGGGACGGAGGAACGCCCGCCGGAGCGCCCGATATTCCTCATGCCTCCGGTCGGCGACGGCCCGGACGAGGACGATGCAGAGGATGACGAAGAAGAAGTGGAAGAGGAGGACGCCACATGAGATCGGCACTGCACTTTTTCGCCGCGGCGGCCGCGGCGGCCGTCCTTTGCGGATGCGGCGAGTCCGTGGCCTCCAAGGAGGCTTCCGAACGCCAGTCCGCGGCATACCGCAACGCCGAGGCGGACTACAAGGCGGGACGTCTCGACGAGGCGGTGGAAGGGTTCCGCAAGGTCGTCCGCACAGTGCCCGGCGCCTTCAGCGCGCATTTCCAGCTGGCGGTGCTGCTGCAGGACTACAAGAAAGACTACATCGGCGCGATAGAACACTACCGCGAATACGTGGCCATGCGGCCGGGCGCCGACAAGTCGGCAGTGGCCGAAGGCCGTATGGCGGTGTGCCGCAAGATGCTCGCCAACGAACTCGCCCCGGGCGCCGGAGTGATGCCCGGAGACACGCCCGAGGAGTCTGCGGCGAAGGACCGCCGCATAGCCGCGGCGCAGAACGAAAACGCGAAGCTCAAGAAGGACGTCGCCGCGCTGGAGCGCAGGCTGAAGGCGGCGGAAACGCGCAACGCGGAGCTTGCGGCCCGGCTGAAGTCCGCGGTCTCCGGCGAAGAGCCGGGCGCTGCGGCGCCTGCCGCGCCGCAGCCTGTGCGCCTGCCCACGGAAAAGGAACTTCTCGAAGACGACGGCGACGCCCCGCGCGACATCGCGGCCGAGGCCCGCAAGATCGGCGAAACCGGGGAAAGCGGCGGCGATGCGCGCGCGGCGTCGCTGGCCGAGGCGCGCGCGCTGCTCGCGGAATCCGAGCGCGAAGACGCCGCCCCGTCACCGGCTGCGCCGGGCGGGCCCAAGCCCGCCGGAGGAGCCGCCGCGAACTCCGGCGCGTCCCCGCTGCCCGGATTCGGCGGACGCAAGCCGCCGGCCCTGCCGCCGCGCCCCAAGACGTACGCCGTGCAGCCCGGCGAGACGCTCCAGGCGATCGCCCTGCGGTTCTACGGCACGCGCAGCGCCTGGGAGCGGATACGCGAGGCCAACAAGGCGAAAATCACCACTACCGGCCACGTCAAGGCCGGCGACGTCCTGATCCTGCCGTAAGCCATGTCGCCGATTCTCCCCAGATTCCTGAAGCCGGGGCGCCTGTCGTCCCGCAGACGCTCCGCGATGTGGCGCGACGGCGAAACCGTGGCCGAGGCCGCGAAGTCGACCGGCGGCGACAAGGCGGAAGAACGGCTTCGCAGGTTCGCGTTCTTCAGGCTCGACTGGCGCAGGCCGTGCCGCGCGGACGCTGACGCGCCTGGATCATCCGTGCCGGCCGATGCAAGGCAAACGCGTTTCTTCGTGTTCGCCGCGGCGCTCGGCGCGCTGTGGCTGTATTTCCTCTTCACCCCTCCGGCCTGACGCCGGGCAGACTTCTAAAAAAAGGAGACAACGCATGAAATTCACGAGAACGATGGCGGCGGCCGCCGTGGCGGCGGCGATTCCGTCGATGCTCTGCGGCCAGGAAGCCGCGGCCGGCGCGCGCGCGCAGAACGTGCGCAACGCATACAAGATAGAGGCCGCAGTGCAGGACGTGCAGCGCCTGCGCGAGCAGTTCGACATCCTCGTCCAGAACCAGGACGTGCTGGACACGCGCCTTGCGAACCTCGAAAAGGCCCGCGGCGACGCGGCCGGCGTGCAGGCGCAGATCGACGAGCTCCGCCGCGCCCAGGAAAGCCTGCGCGAGGCGATTTCGGCGCTCTCCCGCGCGCAGCAGGCGCAGCGCAAGGAGATAGTGGACGAGATTTCGCGCAAGGTCGAGGCGCTCTACAAGAGCAATCCTCCCCCGTCGGCGGCGCCTTCCGGGCGCGGCCGCGCGACGGCCGCGGCGGGACAGCCCCGCGCGAAGGCCCCGGCGACGACCGACTTTTACGAGCACGTGATCAAGTCCGGCCAGACGCTGGCGATGATCGCCCGGGAATACGGGTGCTGCACCGTGCAGGACATCAAGGACGCGAACCCCAACATCAACCCCGCGAAGCTCAAGATAGGGCAGAAGATACTCGTGCCCGACATGGGCGCGTCGAAGAAGCCCAAGCAGAAGGAGCGCTGACCGGCGGCGTCAGCGCGCGGCGGCGACGAGGCGCATCACGGCGATTTCGATCTGCACGTACGGGTCGGCGCCGCCCGACGACGACACGAGCCGCTCGCGCAGCCCGGCCGCAAGCCGGTGCGCCCCGGCGAGGTAGCGCGCGCTCGAGGCCATGGCGGCGTCGAGCTGCCTGCGCTGCATGAAATTCAGCGGCTTCGACGTGTCGAAGCCGAGCGTCTGCGCGCGGCGCAGATCGTCCGGATCCGCGCCTGCGGTCCATTCGCCGCTGCGCGAAACAAGCCCCGCGTCCGCCAGGCCCCGCATGATTTCCAGGTCGCGGAAGTGCTTCGACAGCACGGTCGCGGGAAGTATGCCGGCTGACGAGTCGGAGCCTTCCAGGCGCGACAGCACGTCCTTGGCCTTCGCCGCGTCGTGCCGCGCGATGGCGTCGGTAAGCTCCCAGAGCTCCGGCTCGGCCCCCGGCGAGACTATTTCGCCCACGGCGGCCGGAGGCACCTGGTTTTCGCCCGGCTCCATCCATTCCCGGATCTTGGCGAGTTCCGAAACGAGCGTGCGCGAATCAGTGCCGCATTTCGCCACGATGGCGGCGGCGACAGGCCGCGGCAGGGAAAGGCCCATCGCCGCGGCTTCGTCCGCCAGAAGCGAAACGGCGGCGTCCCGCCGCTCGCGCGGCTTCCCTCCCCCGCCGGCCATGATCGTCTCGCCGGCGGTTTTCATCGTCTTGGCGAATATCGACGACGCCAGCACCTTCGGCGCGGTGATTACGAGCGCCTGGTTCGGCGGCAGCGGATTCGCGGCAAGCTGCGACGCGAATTTCTCGAGCGCCGCCTTAACTTCGTCCGCGAGCTTGCGCTTTTCGGCGCCTCCCGGAAGGAACGTGACGTTGCGCCACCATGTGGCGCGGAAAGGTTCGAGGAACGGCGGCGTCGCCACAGACGCCGTGGCGGCGCGGATCGACGCCATCTGCGTCTCGATCCTGTCCGCCGTCCCGTCGATGCATTCGACGGACTGGAATCCGCCCGGCGGGACGAACTTCGCCAAGGCCGCCTTCGCGGCGCGGTCCGTCAGATAGTCGTCCTCGCCGACTATGAAAAATACGTTGGGGTCCTTCCCCTTGGCGGCGTTCAAACGTTCGCCCCCAGCCATTCGTTTTCGGCGGCGGACACGAGTTCGCGCATTTCGTCCGCGCCGGCGGCGGCGCGCAGGCCGTCGAGCAGCCCGGTTCCGTGCACGAGCAGGCACAGGCGCGCCAGGGCGTGCAGGTGCTTCGAGTGGTCCGTGCAGCAGACCAGGAAGAATATGTCGGTGCCTTCGCCGTCCTGCGCGCCGAAGAATATCGGCGAGGGCGTGCGGGCGAGCGATATGAAGCTTTCGGCGGCGAGGTACGGGTCGTGGAAGCGGGCGTGAAGGAACGCGGCCCCGCCCCCGACGGCGGTGGACGCCGCGGCCTCGCGCTCTTCGAGGCCGGACAGCAGAAGCGCGGGGTCGAACAGGTTTCCGGTGGCGTCGGAGATCGCAACCATGTCGCGCAGCACGGCAGGCTTGGTGCGCGACTGGAGGCAGGCTTCGACCGCGCCCCTGGCGAGGAGCTCCTGGACCACGGCGTCGGGAGAGTCGGTGCGGCTGCGTTCGGAGTTCGTGGCGAGCACGTGCTCCGGCGCGAGTTTGACTGCGGGCAGGCCCATTATCCTGCGCTGGTTCCATTCCTCGAGCATCCTGCGTTCGAAGAACAGGTCGTCGCCGCGCTTTGAGTGGGGTATCTCGCCCCGCCTGGCGGCATGGCGCAGCTCGCGCTCGTCCATCCTGACGAACGCGGCGGCCTTTTTCAGCGAAAGATGTTCAAACGACATGCCGCGATTTTACCAAAAACCGCCCTCTGTTGCAATTTTTGCGGCACGTGCGCGCCGGCGCGCGCGAGGTTGCGCGCGCGAGGCTTTGCCGCGGCGGGCGGTTTTGGTATAATCCCCTGCATGGAAAACATTGCAGCAGATTCTACGAAGGCGCCGGTGCCGATAGAAGGCGCGCGGCTTGTCGCGGTGGCGTGCGCGGTGTCGCTCGGCGGGCTTCTTTTCGGTTTCGATTCCGGCGTGATATCCGGGTGCGAGGAGGCGATCCAGCACGAGTTCGGCCTTTCGCCGTTCTGGCACGGGCTGGTCGTGGCCGGGGCGCTCGCGGGCACGGTGTTCGGCGCGCTCGGCGCCGGGAGGATGTGCGACAGGCTGGGGCGCAAGCCTACGCTCGTTTGGATGGGCGTGCTGTTCCTCGTGTCGGCGCTCGGGTGCGCGTTCACGCCGGGCGGGAAGGTCGCGGGGCCGCAGGTGCTTGGCTGGATGCGTTTCGTGGGCGGCGTGGCGATAGGCGGCGTGTCGGTGGCCGTGCCGATGTACATCGCGGAGATCGCGCCGCCGGACAGGCGCGGCAGGCTCGTGCTGGTGAACCAGTTCTGCATAGTGCTGGGGATTGTCGTCTCGTACGTCTCCAACTACTGCGTGTCGCGGTGGCTGCCCGCGGCGGAGTCCGTGGTGTGGCGCGCGATGCTCGGCGCGGAATGCCTGCCGGTGTTCATGTATCTCGCCGCGCTCGCGGGCGTGCCGGAAAGCCCGCACCAGGCGAAGGTCGAGCTTTCCGCGCCGCTGTTCGTCCGGCGCAACCTCCGCCCGCTGATGCTGTGCTTCACCGTGGCGTTCTTCAGCCAGCTTTCCGGCGTGAACGCCGTGAACTACTACTCGCCGCGCATAATGAAGATGATTTTCGGCGAAGGAAGCGAACTGGCGTCGCTCGCGGGGACGATCGGCGTGGGCGTGGTGAACCTCGTTTTCACCGTGGCGGCGTTCTTCCTGATAGACCGCTTCGGGCGCAAGCCGCTTCTCGTCTCGGGATGCGCCGCCATGGCGGCGATGCACGGGCTCGTGGCGTGGCAGGTTTCGCTCGGCGAGGCGTGCTCGCCGGTCCTGGCGCTCGCCGGCATATACGGGTTCATCGCGTCGGTGGCGTTTTCGGCCAGCGCGGTCATCTGGGTGTTCGTGTCCGAAATCTTCCCGCCGGACGTCCGCGCGAAGGGGCAGAGTTTCGGCGGCGCGGTGCACTGGATCATGTGCATGGCGGTCACGTGGATTTTCCCGGTCGCCGTGGAGCGGACCGGCACTTTCGCGTTCGCCTTCTTCGCCGCCATGATGCTCCTCGAAATGTTCTGGGCGCTGTTCGCGATGCCGGAGACGAAAGGCAGGCCGCTGTACGGACCGCAGTCCGGCCTTCCACGGCCCTGAGGCGCGGCGCGGGCGCGCGGCGAAGGGCTCCGCCGCCTTCCCCGCGCAAGTCCGCCCCCGGTCTCCCCGGCGGGCGGTTTTGGTTTGATTTCGCCTGTCTGCGGCGGTATACTCCAACCCGTTCCCCGCGGTTTCCCGAAACACGAAACGGAAAGAAAAACATGGCATCGTTCACGAGAGAAGAAGTCTTGAAATACCACCTCGGCGGCAAGGTCGGCGTACGGCTGGCGAAGCCGCTCGCCTCGCAGGAGGATCTGTGCCTGGCGTACACCCCCGGCGTGGCGCATGCGGTGAAGGAGATCGCGGCCGATCCGCAGGCGGTGTACGCCTGCACGGCGAAGCCCAACCTCGTGGCCGTGGTTTCCGACGGCACGGCGATCCTCGGGCTCGGCGACCTCGGCGCGGCCGCGTCGATACCCGTCATGGAAGGCAAGGCCGTCCTGTTCAAGAGCTTCGGCGACGTCGACGCCTGGCCCGTGCCGCTGGCGCATTGCCGGCTGGGCGGCGCCGACACGGGCAAGACCGATCCGGAACGGGTGATCGACGCCGTGGCGGCCATCGCCCCGCAGTACGGCGGCGTGAACCTGGAGGACATCGCCTCGCCCGCGTGCTTCGAGATCGAAGACCGCCTCGACGCCATGCTCGACATCCCCGTGTTCCACGACGACCAGTGGGGGACGGCCGTGATCGCCCTTTCCGGCGTGATGAACTTCTGCGAAATCTCCGGGCGCGACATCAAGTCGCTCAAGGTCGTCATGAACGGCGCGGGCGCGGCCGGCATCCGCATAGCCGACATGTGCAAGGCCGCGGGAGTGCAGGACCTCGTGATGTGCGACTCCAAGGGCGTGGTGTCCGAAAGCCGCACCGACCTGAACGCGCACAAGCGCCGCCACGCGGCGAAGACGTCCGCGAAAACCCTCGGCGAAGCCCTCCGCGGCGCGGACGTCTTCATCGGCGTTTCGGTGGCGAACGCCCTTTCCGGCGACGACGTGAAGGCGATGGCTCCGTATCCGGCGATCTTCGCGATGGCGAACCCCGATCCGGAGATAACCCCGGCGGAGGTGGCGGCCGCCATGGGCGGGAAGCCTTACGTCATGGTCACCGGGCGCAGCGACTATCCGAACCAGATAAACAACGTCCTGGGATTCCCGTACCTCTTCCGCGGCGCGCTCGACGTGCGCGCGCGGACGATCGACAAGGAGATGAAGGTGGCGGCCGCGCACGCCCTCGCCGCGCTGGCGCGCAAGCCGGTCCCGCCGGAAGTCGCCGCCCTCTATCCGCGCGAGCGCCTCGAATTCGGCCCCGGCTACATCATCCCCAAGCCGTTCGACCGCCGCCTCTTCGAGGACGTCTCCTTCGCCGTGGCGCAGGCCGCGGTGAAGTCCGGCGCCGCCCCTGCCGACGCCGATCTCGACGCGCTGCGCGCGTCTCTCGCGGCGCGCAACGCCGCGCGCCGGTAGCCGGAGGGTGGCGTCAATGCGCAAAAGCCGTCTTTCCGCGCTCGCGGCCGCGCCCGCGCTGGCGATGGCGTCCGCTCTCGCCGGATGCAGGACGCCGCCGCCGCCCCCTCCCCCGGCCATCCTCCCCGGCGGTTTCTCCGTAGACACCGAAGAGTACCAGAACTACGGCGAGATAAAGCGCACGCTTTCCTGCCGGTTCGTCCGCACCGCCCCCGCCGCGCCCGCGCGGCAGGCCGGCGGGCTCCGCCTCGAATGGCCGTCGCCCGGCTGCGGAATCCCGCCGGACGCTCTCGCCGCCGCGCGGCGCGACATGGCCGCGGAGCTGCTCCGCCCGCTCGGGGCGACCGTCGCGTCCAACGACCCTTCGTGCGTCGAGGCGGCCGATGCCGTGCTCGGCGCCGTGCGGTTCTTTTCGGACAGGGAGTCGAAGGGCGAAGCGCCGCCGGTCTTCGCGTACGACGCGAGCACGGGCGTGCAGTGGCCTTTCTCTCTTCCCGCGGGCGACGTCGTGGACCTGGCGCCGTACGGCGCGCCCGGCAGGAAGATACAGCCCGTGGTCGGCTGCTACGGCGCCGTGGAATGCCGGCTCCCCGGCGACGCCGCGGCGCGCAGTTCCAATTTCTGCTTCAACTATGCAGTGCCCGACGGGCGCCGCCTTTCGCTGTCCGACTACATCGCGCCGCAGTCGATGCCGGCGTTCGCCGCGTCTCTGCACGCGCGCTGGCGCGAGGTCGCCGGCGACACGCCGATATGCGGCGGCGACGAGGGGTTCATGGTCGAGCAGGACGGGCTTTCCTGGACTGACGCCGCCGGGAAGGCCAGCCTGAAGATGCCCTGGAAGGATATCGCCCAGTGGCTGAGGTGAAGCTCGAGAACGTGCGCAAGGAATACGGGCGCGACGCCCCGCCCGCCGTCGACGGCTTCACGATGGACGTCGCCGACGGCGAGTTCCTCGTGCTCGTCGGCCCCAGCGGATGCGGCAAGTCCACCACGCTGCGCATGATCGCCGGGCTCGAGACCGTCACCTCCGGCCGCATATACATCGGAGGGCGCGACGTCACGGACCTTCCCCCCAAGGACCGCGACATCGCCATGGTGTTCCAGAACTACGCGCTCTATCCGCACATGACCGTGGCGGAAAACATGTCGTTCGCCCTGAAGCTGCGCCGCGTCCCGAAAAAGGAGATCCGCGAGCGCGTGGAGCAGGCCGCGGCCACGCTCGGGCTGACGCCCTATCTGGAGCGCCTGCCGAAGGCGCTCAGCGGCGGCCAGCGCCAGCGCGTGGCCGTGGGCCGCGCGATAGTGCGCAACCCCGCGGTGTTTCTTTTCGACGAGCCGCTGTCGAACCTCGACGCCAAGATGCGCGTGGAGATGCGCGCGGAGATCGTCCGCCTGCACCGCCGGCTGGAGGCCACGATGATATACGTCACCCACGACCAGACCGAGGCCATGACCATGGGAAGCAGGATAGTGGTCATGGACGGCGGGCGCATCCAGCAGGCCGCGCCGCCCGCCGAGGTCTACGCGCGCCCGGCCAACCCGTTCGTGGCCGGATTCATCGGCACTCCCCCGATGAACCTCTTCCCGCCGGGCACGTTCGACCCTTCGCGCACGGCGGGGCTGCGCCCCGAGCGTCTTTCGCTGTCGCGCGAGGCGTCTCCGGGTTCGCTGCCGTCCGTCGTGGACATCGTGGAGCCTCTCGGCCCCGAGACGATCGTGCACGTCGCGCTGGACGGATCCGGGTTCCGCGCGGCCGTCCGCGCGCCCGGAGTCTCCCCGTGGCGGCCGGGCGACAGGGTCTTCCTTTCCGGCGACCTCGCCGCGGCCGTCTGGTTCGCGCCATGAGCAGGACAGGCATCTTCGGCGGATCGTTCGACCCCGTGCACCTCGGGCACACGGGAATCGCGCGCGCGGCGGCGGACGCCGCCGCGCTCGACGAAGTGCTTTTCGTCCCGGCCGGGATTTCGCCGTTCAAGGCGGCGCGCGGAGCGCGCGCGCCGGGCCGCGACAGGCTGGAGATGGTCCGCCTCGCCTGCGCCTGCGACGCCAGATTCGTCCCCTGCGACATCGAGCTGCGCCGCGGCGGCGTGTCCTGGACAGTCGACACCGTGCGCGAGATCGCCGCGTCCCGCCCCGGCGACAGCCTCCATTTCATAATGGGCGAAGACTCGCTGCCGTCCCTCGGCGCGTGGCGCGAGGCGCAGGCGCTCTTCCGCATGGTGGAGTTCCTCGTGCTGGAGCGCCCCGGATGCGCCTGCGCCGTTGCGCCGCAGGGCGCGCGCGTGACGCGCTTCAGGGGGAATCCCGCCGCCGTGTCGTCAACGGAAATCCGCCGCCGCGCCGCCGCCGGCATGGACCTTTCGGGCCTTGTCGCGCCGGAGGTCGCCGCCTACATCGCAGCCCGCGGCCTGTACGCCGCTGGCGGCTGAGGCGCGCCGGAAGCCGCCCGGCCCGCGCGGCGCGGAGCGGTTTGCGCTTCCGCGCTTTCGGTTTTTGCTTGCTTTGCGTCCGCGGAAAGAGTATATAAACAAAGGAAACACGACCAAACAGGAGTACAAGATGGCTTTGAACAAGAACATAGACGCATTCATGTCGGCGTTTCCCCACGAAGGGCTTACGTACGACGACGTCACGCTTGTCACGCAGTATGCAGATTTCCTGCCCGACGAAACTTCGCTCGTCACGCGGCTCACCTCGCGCCAGACGCTGAACATCCCGTTCGTGTCGGCCGCGATGGACACCGTGACGGAGGCGTCGATGGCGATAGCCATGGCGCTCGCCGGCGGCATCGGCGTGATACACAAGAATCTCGAGGAGGACGACCAGGCCGCGCAGGTGGCGCGCGTGAAGCGCTACATGAACGGACTCATCTCCGATCCCGTCTGCTTCCGCGACACCGACGACGTCGCGTTCCTGCGCGCCGAAAAGCTCCGCCGCAACCTGAAGTTCAACGGCTTCCCCGTCCTCGACGCGGAAGACCGTCTCGTGGGCATGATAACAAGCTCCGACATGCGCTTCATCGGCAAGGACGGCGAGCACTTGAAGCTTTCCGACATAATGACGAAGACTCTCGCCACCGCGAAGCCCGGCACCACGCTCTCCAAGGCGTACGCGATCATGCGCAGGCACAAGGTCGGCAAGCTGCCGCTCGTGGACAGGCAGGGCCGCCTCGCCGGACTCTACTCTTTCACCGACGTCCAGCAGCTCGTCGAGAACCTGAACCCGTCCTACAACCGCGATTCCGAATACAGGCTGCGCGTGGCGGCGTCGGTCTCCGGCGGCAAGGGCGACTTCGGCCGCATGGAGAAGCTCGCGGCCGCAGGCGTCGACGCCGTGGTGGTCGATTCCGCCCACGGCCACACGAAGGGCATCGTCGACATGACCGCCTGGATCGCGAAGCATTTCCCCGGCATCGACATCATCGCCGGGAACATAGCCACCGGCGAGGCCGCTCTCGCGCTGCGCAAGGCCGGCGCGCACGCGGTGAAGGTCGGAATCGGCCCAGGCTCGATCTGCACCACGCGCGTCGTGTGCGGCGTGGGCATTCCGCAGCTCACCGCCGTGTGGAACGCCGCGCACGCGCTGAAAGGCTCCATACCCGTCATAGCCGACGGCGGCATCAAGCTCTCCGGCGACGTCCCGAAGGCTCTCGCCGCAGGCGCCGACTCGGTCATGCTCGGCTCGGTGCTCGCCGGCACCGAGGAGTCGCCCGGCGAAAAGATCCTCGCGAACGGCCGCCAGTACGTGGCCTACCGCGGCATGGGGTCGATGGCCGCGCTGAAGAACGGCAAGGGCTCCCGCGCGCGCTATTTCCAGGACGACGAGGCGGAGGACGATCTCGTCCCCCAGGGCATCGAAGGCATGGTGCCGTACGCCGGGCCCGTTCGCCGCATCATGACGCAGTTCTGCGGCGGGCTCCGCGCATCGCTCGGCTACTGCGGAGCGCGGAACGTGCAGGAGCTGCAGAAGACGGCGAAGTTCTACCGCGTAACGGCCGCAGGCCAGCGCGAGGCGCGCCCGCACGACATCACCATCACGAAGGAAGCGCCGAACTACAGGAGCTGATGCGAACGCTTCTGCACTGCTGCTGCGGGCCGTGCGCTTCGGCGTGCGCGCCCGCATTGCGCCGCAAGGGACACGACGCGGCGCTTTTCTATTCCAATTCGAACATCGCGCCCGCGGAGGAGTTTTCCCGCAGGCTCGATTCGCTGCGCATCCTGGCGGAGGCCGACGGTCTGGAGTGCATCGTGGACCCGCCGGACCACGCGGACTGGCTGGCGAAGGTCGCCGCCGGTCTCGAGGGCGAGCCGGAGAAGGGCGCGCGCTGCGCGCTTTGCTGGCGATACAGCCTGGAGCGGACCGCCAGGTACGCGGCCGCAAACGGCTTCGACGCGTTTGCGACGTCGCTCACGGTTTCGCCGCACAAGCCTTCGGCCGCGGTGTTCGCCGCCGGCCGCGCCGCGTCGCAGGCCGCGGGCGGCATCCCGTTCCTCGAAGAGGACTTCAAGAAGAAGGGCGGCTTCGCCGTGTCCGTGGAGCGTTCGCGCGCCCTGGGGCTCTACAGGCAGTCATGGTGCGGATGCGAGTTCTCCCGCCGCGCATGCGCCGCGGCCGGGCGCACCCTCGTCAAAGAAGCTAAAGAAGCTCCACCTGCGGAAGCGCGCCCACGAGAGGCTTCGCGTACTCCACGAACGCCGGCGTGACGTCGTGCCCGTTCTTCGCGATGAACGCGGCGGGCATGCTGCGCGCCGTCTTCGCGGCGGCCGAGAAGTCCTTGCGCACGAACTCCACCTTGTACTTCTTCCCCTTGGCGCGCTCTATGCCTACCGTGCCGCCGGGAAGCCCGGCGAGCGCGAAGCGCACCGCCGCCTCGCCGGCGGCGCGCGCCTCGGCGGAATCCGTCTCCGACGCCACGCCCGGGAACGAGCGCTGCAGGTAGCCGAACGTGTCGGCGCGCACGCGCGCGATGCCGGTCTTCTCCTTCACGGTTTTCGCCAGCATGTCGCCCAGCGCGCCTGTTCCAGAAAGCTGCATGTTCCCGTGCGAATCCTTCTCGCCGCCCGCGAAGCGCGCCGCCACGGGCGTGCCGTCCGCGCAGCGTATGCCTTCCGAAACGGCCACTACGCACCTGCCGTGCTTCGCCACGGCGGATTCCACGTCTTTCGCGAAGCGTTCCGCCGAGAAAGGCCTCTCGGGCAGGTAGATCAGGTGCGGACCGGAGTCCGGCGCGGTGCGCGCCAGCGCCGACGCCGCTGTCAGGAATCCGGCGTCGCGCCCCATCACCACGTCTATCTTCACGCCGCCCAGCGCGCGGTTGTCCAGGTCGTCGCCCATGAACGCCATCGCCACGAACCTCGCCGCGCTGCCGTAGCCGGGCGTGTGGTCGCACGAGCGCAGGTCGTTGTCGATCGTCTTCGGTATGTGGTACGCGCACAGCGGATACCCTTCCGCCTGCGCGGCCTCCGCCACTATGCGCGCCGCGTCGGCGGAGTCGTTCCCGCCGATGTAGAAGAACCAGCCCACGTCCAGCCGGCGGAATTCTTCGAATATCGCCTTGCAGTCCTCCGCCGACGGCTTGCGCCGCACCGAGCCGAGCGCCGACGAAGGCGTGGCCGCTATCGCCTCGAGTTTCCGCGCGGAGATCCTGCGCATGTCCGCGTAGTCGTTCCCGAGTATGCCCGCGATGCCGTGCCTCGCGCCGAGTATCTTGCCGATCGCGTCCGATTTGCGCGCCTCCGCCACCGCCCCGGCGAGGGACTGGTTTATCACCATCGAAGGGCCGCCCGACTGGGCGATCACCATGTTGCGCTTTTTCATTGCCGTCCTCCTGTGGTCGCGTTCAGCGCGCGGAGCCGTCCTCCGCGTCCGCCTTTTCCGCGTCTGTCTTTTTCCCGGCGCCTCCGCGCATCGCGAGCTTCCCCGCCGCCACGTAGACCGCGCACAGCGCGATCGCGCCGCCGATGGTCCACGGCAGGTTCGCGTCGGCAAGCTCCTTGCCTTTGCGCACCAGTTCGCCGTAGCCAAGCTCCGTTCCCGCCGAATGCGCAACCCACGCCCCCGCCGCCACGAGAACCGCGTTCCACAGCCCGGCTCCCGCCGCGGTGTAGAACGTGAACTTGCCGAGCGGCATCCGCGACAGCCCCGCCGGTATCGAGATCAGCTGGCGTATGACCGGTATCAGCCTGCAGACGAACGTCGTCGCGCCGCCGTAGCGGTTGAACAGCTCTTCCGACCTGTCGAGCGCCTCGGGCTTCAGGAAGAACCACTTTCCGTATCTCCGCAGGAACGGCTCGCCGAAGCGCATCGAAACCCAGTAGTTGAAATACGCTCCCGCCATCGATCCGGCCAGCCCCAGCGCGAACGCGGCGGCGAGCGCCGCCGGAATGCATCCTGCAAGGCACAGCTCCCCGCGCATCGCCCAGAATCCGGCGGGAATCATCACCACTTCGCTCGGGAAGGGTATGAACGAACTTTCCACCGCCATGAAGAAAAACACGAGGAACAGCTTCCATGCGGGCGACATCGCCGCAAGGTCCGCCAGGCATTCCGCTATCGTGTCAATCATCGCCGCCCCTCCCCCTCCGCGCGGCCGCCCCGGCGGCCCGGTCTGTCATAGAATCTGCCATTGCAGGAACTCCTCTCTTTTGCATTCCCTTGGAACTTCCACTGCGCGCGGTCCGTCCGCGGCGTCGAACATCACCGCCGGCGTCTCTCCCGCGCAGCCGTCTTTCACGCGGCCGCTCCATGCCGCCACGAGCCGGGCCACTGTTTCGGGGCTGTCGCGGAAGGTGGCCTCGGGGAGCAGCGCCACGGGGCCGACCATCGTCTTCGGCGACACCCGCACGAAACCTTTCCCCGCCGCTGCGGACAGCATGGCGTTTTCCTCCGCGTCCCGCCCCAGTATCACGCCGGTGCCGCCAGGAAGGCGGAAGCGCCGCGCGATGTTCAGAAGCCGCACGAGCCGCAGGTCGTCCAGGCCTTCGTGCTCCATCAGGTCGCGCACCCGCCGCGCGTAGCCCTTTTCGGTGAGTTTGCATCCGCCGGCGGGCGAAGGGTAGTCGTGCAGTCCGTAGTGTCGCGCAAGCGCCATCTGCGTCTCGCGCCGCCGCCCGCTCAGCGCCAGCAGCTTCGAGCGGTCGAGCAGTCCCTCCGTCTCCGGAACTGTCGGTTCCAGCAGTTGCGCGCAGAGCGGACGCACCAGCCGCCCGGCAAGCCCGCTCGACCGCTCGACCACGCCGAGGCTCTGCCTGTTCTGCGACATCGGGCGCTGGTTCAGCACCTCCCCCGTCGCGACGAAGTCCCATCCCCGCGCGCGCATCATTTCGCCGGCGCGGGCGATCATCGTCGCGTGGCAGTCGATGCACGGATTCACTGCACCCCCGAATCCGTGCGGCGGGTCTTTCAGCAGCGATATCACGTCGGCCGTGAAGTCGACCACGGTCAGAGGCACGTCGAGCGCAGCCGCCGCCTTTTTCGCGGCGTCCGCCGAGAAGAACGGCGAAGCGAACGTGACTGCCTCCACCTCCGCCCCCGCTTCGCGCAGAACGCATACTGCAAGCTGCGAATCGAGTCCGCCGCTCAGAAGCGACAGACCCTTCGCCTTGCGCATTGTGTTGCCGGTACTCGTTTCCATGCGCAAAGTCTACCATAATCGCGCCGTCCGCGTCACCATCGCGCCCGGTTTGTCTCAATGCGAAAGATCGGCCGGGAATCGAACCCGCAGCCCGGGGATGCGAAGCCCACATGCGGAAGATTTGGTGGGCCCGGCAGGAATCGAACCTGCAACCAAGGGATTATGAGTCCCCTGCTCTGACCATTGAGCTACGGGCCCGCAGGCAAAAAAATGGTGGCGAGGGAGGGGATCGAACCCCCGACCAGCGGATTATGATTCCGAAGCTCTACCACTGAGCTACCTCGCCGTTGGGGGAAAGTATACCATCGGCGTTTTTTCAGGTCAAGCGCCTAATTTCGAAAGTTGAATTTGCGCAACCAGTGGCGCTACGCCCAGGGCTTGTTTCTTGGGACTTCAAAGAATTTTTGGATGGAGTTGCGCTATGCGCGACCACGAACCCGGCGGCATGGCGAATCGCCTGTCGGCGATTGGCGTCGTCGATTCCACGGCCGGCTTCGAGGCATTGCCTCGACCGCCGTGAAA
>CADCBS010000021.1 GCA_902799715.1 uncultured bacterium
GGCAAAAGACACTTTGCCCGGACTGGGCTCCATGTTTGCATAGTTGGCGTTCAAGAAATATCTGGGAACTACCGAGACTCCCGTGCCGACAGACACCTCCGCAAGATTGGTGCAGCCGACGAATGGCCCGTCATACCATCCTTCAGGGAGCGCCGTCACACCGTCGCCAAAGACAACCCTGCGAAGCCACGTACAACCCTCGAACAGCGAGGATGCCGCAGACAAGTTCATTGCGGTACTATCTATCTCCACATCAACCAATCCTGTGCAGCCCCTAAATGCATACGAGCCAATGGATTTTATCTTGTTATGAAACGACACGGATGTGATGAAGGTTTTGTTTGCAAACGCCGAACTACCAATACTCGTTACGGTAATCGTGTGATGTCGCGTGTGCGTCTCGCCATCATCGTCCTTATAGGTCTCAGCAACAGAAAATGAAGTAGGGATTGTGACATGCGACGACGAGCCGCCATAACCCGTCAACTCCGCCTCTTTTGTTGATAGATTATAAGAATACTGGAAGTTATCAATGGTAATATTCTCGCCTTGCACTGTCAACGCACAAAGCGCAAACACGGCAACCGCCATCATTTTACACAACTTCATCTTGCCACAACTTCCCTGCGCCATGTTCGCCGTTGGCCCATCCAGTGCATGAAAAGGGGCGCATTCTCCTTCAATGCACTCTACAGAAGCCCTACCACAGGCTTATACGGATGCATAAAGAGACAATGCGCCCAACTGGGCGCACCATCACTTACATGCCGTCCGTAATCTGAATAGTGGTAGTATTCCTGTAGAACGACGTGTAGCGTTGATGCTACAATCTTTTGCGTTCCGCTGCGGCTTGCGCCGCGGTGGAACTATGTCTGCTCCGCGTGCTGCGGCGCGTCATGACGCGCACCATGGCACGAAGAGCGGAAACATTATACGAAAACGCCCCTGCAAGTTCAAGCGCGGTTTTCACATGTCATTTGCAAAAGTAAATACTTGGAATATTTGCGTTTGCACCCTTGACTGCGACGGCTCAATGCGATACAATGTGTGCGTTTTGATTGACAGGAGAAGTGTAAAATGGCACAGACAGCATTTAGTATAAGAATGGATGACGGTCTCAAGCGGGACTTCAGCCAGTTTTGCGAGAACATCGGAATGACGATGTCCACGGCGTTTGTCGTGTTCGCAAAGGCCGCTTTGAGAAGCCGTAGGATTCCTTTCGAGATTTACGACGATCCAGTACCCGCCTCGCCTATGAAGAAGCGCATTACAAGCGAAGAGGCGCTTAAGGCATTTGATAGCATCCGTGCAGAGGTGCAATCTCGCGGCGTTCCTGAAATGACGATGGAAGAGATTGATGCCGAAATTGCCGCCGCTCGCAAAGAGAGACGTGAGCGACAGGCAAAAGAACTCGCGATGGCTGATGCAAGATGAACGTCAAGGCAGTCCTAGACACAAATGTTCTCGTCTCTGCATATTGGACGAGAAACTCAGATTCCCCTCCGGCACGGGTGTACAGGGCGTTGTTCTCTGGGACGGTAAAAGCACTTGTGAACGACGAGATCATTTCTGAATACAGGGAAGTTTTGCACCGACCGAAATTTGGCTTCAATGCCGAGGACATTGATAAAGACATTTCTTTCATAGAGCAGTCTGGCGTGAAGATTCATCCAGTGGATTCAACTGCGGACTTTCCCGATCCCGATGACAAGGTGTTTTTCTGTACCGCGCTTGCGGGTGGCGCGCATCTTGTTACGGGCAACATGAAACACTACCCCAAGGCCGGTTTCATTGTAACCCCCGCGCAGTTCTGCGAGATTGCAGGGATTTAATGAGGGATGTTTATGTTCAACGGATTTCAACAAATGACAAAAGGAAAACAATATGCGAAAACGCGGATGCGCCCTGACGGGGCGGGTTATGGTACACTGTACGCATGAACAAACACCGACTGTATTGCGCGGCGGCCTGCTGCGCTTTCGCTTTCACGGCTTCCGCCGCTCCTGAACCCGTCGACTTCGCGAATCCATTCACGGGAACGGACAACACGCGCGAGGTGTCGAACGGGAATCTCTACCCGTACATAGCCATGCCGTGGGGAATGAACGCATGGACGCCGCAGACCCGCAAGGCCGGGCAGGGCTGGCTTTACGATTGGAAGGACAGCCGGATATGCGGCTTCCACCAGTCGCACCAGCCGAGCCCCTGGGTGGGCGACTACGCGCAGTTCAGCGTAATGCCGATGGCCGGACGGGCCGAGTTCGACGAAATGAAACGCGCGAGCTGGTTCTCCCACAAGACCGAAAAGGCCACGCCCGCATACTACAAGGTCTATCTCGCCGACTACGACATCACCGCCGAAATGACACCCACGGAACGCGCGCTCTTCATGCGTCTCAAGTATCCCGGCACGGAATCGCCGCGCTTTCTCGTCGATGCCATGAAGGGCGACGCGAAGGTCGAGGTCTCGAAGCGCCGCGTAACCGGCTATTCGACGATGATGTTCGTGCGCGCGGGCGAGAAAAAGCTCCCGCCAGCGCCAAAGACGTATTTCGTGGTCGAGTTCGACCGTGACATCGTTTCGCACAAGATCGACAAAAACCGCGCTCTCGTCACTTTCGCGCCGGTGAAGCGCGGCGAGATCGTCAAAGTGCGCATCGCGTCGAGCTTCATTTCGGAGGAGCAGGCGGTGCGCAACCTGAAAGAGCTTTCCGCGACTTTCGACGAAACCCACGCCAAGGCCCGCGCGGCGTGGAACGCGCAACTCGGGCGAATCAAGGTCGATGGCGGCTCCGAAACGGACAGGCGCAAGTTCTACACGTGCCTCTATCGCGCGCTCATCTTCCCGCGCAAGACACACGAATACGATGCAGACGGCAAGGTCGTGCACAGGAGTTTCTACGGCAAGGGCGTCCTCCCCGGGTTCTACTACTGCGACACGGGCTTCTGGGACACGTACCGCGCGCTTTTCCCGCTTCTCAATTTCGCATATCCCGACCGCGCCCGCGAGATGATGGAGGGGCTTCTACACTGCTACGAGGAAAGCGGATGGCTCCCCGAATGGTCCGCGCCCTTCCACCGCTCCGCGATGATCGGGCAAGGCTCTGCATCTGTCGTGGCCGACGCGTATTTCGCGGGGAACATCGGGAAGGAAGCGGCGGGCAGGCTCTACGAGGCGCTTCTCAAGAGCGCCAATTCCCGCCATCCCGACATAGCGTCTGTCGGGCGCGAATGCGCCCGGGAATACAACAAACTCGGATACGTGCCGATGGACAAATGCAAGAGAAGTTCCGGCGCGCGCACTCTCGAATACGCATACGCCGACTACTGCATCTGGAAGCTCGGTGTCGCCCTCGGCCGGCCGGCGGAGGAGACTTCGGTCTATCTGAAACGCTCCGGGAACTGGCGCAACATCTGGCGCGACGACAAAAAGAGCGTCTGCGCCCGCGCGAGCGACGCCAGCTGGGATCCGAAATACTCGCCGATCCGCTGGGACTACGATTTCGTGGAAGGAACCCCTCTCCAGTACACGTGGAGCGTTTTCCACGACATCCCCGCGCTGATCGGACTTTTCGGCGGCAGGGAAAAGTTTGTCGCCGCGCTCGACGCGGTCTTCGACCAGCCGCCGAGCTTCGACGGCTCGTACTACGGCGGCTGCACGCACGAAATCCGCGAAATGTTCGTTTCCGGCTTCGGACAGTACGCCCACGGCAACCAGCCCATCCAGCACATGATATATCTCTATACGCTCGCCGGCCGCCGCGACAAGGCGGCGTATTGGGCTCGCCGCGTGATGGACGGGCTTTACGCCGACCGTCCCGACGGCTACGGCGGCGACGAGGACAACGGCCAGACGTCGGCATGGTTCGTCTGGAGCGCGATGGGCATGTATCCCGTATGCCCTGTTTCGGGCGAATACGTCCTCGGCGCGCCGCTCTTCGACAGGATAACCGTTTCGCGTCCGGGCGCGAAGAAGGTGGAAATAACGCGCGATTCGATCGGCGGCAGGCCGCACGACTCGCCGGTCGTCAGGCGCGAGGAGATTTTCGGGGCGCCAGACAAGAGCAAGTGACAGCGCTGGCGGCGCAAGTTCCCGCGCGATTCGCCGGCGCGCCCTTCCGCACGCTACGGTTCTTCCCTGCCCATCGTCCGCGGCGGACGCACGGGGAATGCGTCTGTCGCCGGCTCCGCGCCCATTTCAAGCTCCAGCAGTCCGCCGCCGGACACTTCCTTTGTGGTGATCCACGCGCGGTCGAGCGGCTTGCCGTTCAACTTGGCGGAGCGGATGTAGATGTTTTTCCTGGAGACGCCGTTTGCGCGGATGGTGAAGCTGCCGCCCTTCGCGTACTTCGGATCGAGGCGGAACGACACTTCGGGGAACACCGGGCTCGTGAGGATCCAGACGCCGCTTCCGGGATACGCCGGATGGAGTCCGCTCGCAGCGAGGATGTACCATGCGCTCATCTGCCCCTCGTCCTCGTTCCCCACGTAGCCGTACACTTCGTTCCCATACGCGCCTTCGCATATCCGACGCGTCCACTTCTGCGCGAGCCACGGCTTGCCGCAGTACGGGAACATGAACGGCACAAGATGCGTTACTTCGTTCGGGTGGTTGTAGCAGTCGCCCCACATGAAGTTCGCCGGCGCATTTTCAAAGAACTGCTCCAACTCGTCGGCGAATTTCTGTTCGCCACCCATCAGCTCGATGAGGCCGTAGATGTCGTGCGGGACGAACCATCCCTGCTGCCAGGGGTTGGACTCCACCGCGCCCTGTCCGTGCACGTGCCGTCCGCGCCACGGCGTCCACGATCCGTCCGCCTTGCGGCTGCGCATCCATCCCGCCTCCCTGCTCCAGATGTTCCTGTACCATCTTGCGCGCCCGTAGTAGCGCTTCGCGTCGTCCGCCCTGCCGAGCATCTCCGCGAACTTGCCCATGCACCAGTCGTCGTAGGCGTATTCGAGCGTCACGGAAAGCGAGTTGGGCGACCATCCGCAGGCGGCGTTTCCGCGCTTCCGGGAGGTGACGTCGGCAAGACGCCATGCCGTCTCCGCGTCCCAGTTGCGTATGCCCTTCTCGTACGCATCGGCGATGCAGGGGATGATCGGGTTGCCGACCATGCAGCCCGACGTGCATCCGAAGAGGTCCCAGACCGGCAGCGTGTCGCGCGGACCGAGTTCCGTCCAGCGGATCATGGAATTGATCGTGTCGTTCACGATGTCGGGACGGATCAGCGTGAGAAGCGGCATCTCGCTGCGGAACACGTCCCAGCCGCTGAACACGGTCCGCGCGGTGAAGCGTTCGTTGCGGTAGATTTTGCCGTCGCTGCCCATGTACCGGCCGTCCACGTCGCCGATCATGCGCGGGTCGATGAGCGCGTGGTAGAGGCACGTGGCGAAAACGGTGCGGTCGTCGACGCTTCCGCCCTTCACCTTCACGCCGGCGAAGGCTTCGCTCCAGAGCGCGCGCGCGGCGCGGCGGGCGCGCTCGAAATCGAAGTCGGGGATGTCGTTCGCGAGATTCTTGCGTGCACCCTCCTGGTCGACGTATGAAAGCCCGGCGCGCATGAGAATCTGCTCGCCCGGCGACGTCTCGAACTCGGCGAAGAACCCGGTGTTCGCGCCGGTGTAGTCGCGGCGGTTCTCGAACACCTTGTCCTTGTCCCACACGCCGAAGCGCTTGAACGGCTTGGAGAAGGCGCACGTGAAGTGCAGGACGTAGTGGACGCGTCCGGCGCCGTGTCCCCAGCCGCCGTCCTGCCACGGACACTCCATGCGTCCTTCTATCGTATGGCCGTCCACCACCCGCACATGCTGGCGCGAGTGCTTCAGCCAGCGCCCGAGCTGCCCGATGCGCCGCCCGAGGTCGATCTGGATGCGCGCTTCCTTCGATTCCGGGAACGTGAAGCGCAGAATGCCCGCGCGCGGCGCGGCGGCCATCTCGGCGCGGATGCCGTAGCGGTCGAGCGTGACGGCGTAGTATCCGGCCCCGGCGACCTCGCGTTCGTGCGAGTAGGCGCTCTTCGCCTTGTCGCGGTCGAGGTTGCGCGCGCCGACGGACGGCATCGCCTGGAAGTTCCCGAAGTCGCCGTACCAGCCCACTCCGGAAAGGTGCGTGAAGCTGAAGCCCTCGATCGTCTCGTGGTGGTACGAGTAGCCGCAGCCGTTGTCGCCGCCGGTGACGGTGTCGGGCGAGAGCTGGACCATGCCGCACGGCGTGGCGGCGCCGGGGAACGTCTTGCCGAGGCCGTGCCCGCCGAGCGCGCTTCGCGGATGCTGCGTGACGGCGCCGATGAACGGGTTCACCTCGTCCGCCATGTCCTCGCACGGACGTTCGCCGCCGAAGGCGTACGGACGCGACCCGTTCCACCATGTGAGCATCGACTTGGGCGAAAACGCGTCCGTACGCTCGTCCGCGAGCCTCCAGGTCTCGCCGTCGGCGGAGCACCAGATCGCCCACGATTTCGGGTTGCGTCCAGGATGGCGGTCGGTGTCGTCCGCGCTGCAGAAGTTGTACTTCGCCACGGGCTTCGCGCCTTCCGGCAGCCGGAAGTAGACGTCTATCCAGCTCGCGGGATCTGCTTCGCGCAAGGCGGGCTTTCCCGCGCGGAACTTCGTCCTTGGATTTCCGTCGAACAGCTTTTCGACGGTTTCGGACGCGAAGCCGGCGCGCGATGCGAAGCATTCGCCGGGCGCGAGCGTCTTCGCCGCTCTCGGCGAGACGGGCTTCATGCCGCCGCCGTTCACGCGCGAACCGTCGGCGGCGTATAGCGAGAACTCTCCTATCTGCACGATGTCGCCGCCGCCGGCTTCGCGTATCGCGAGCCGGTAGAACTTCTCCGCGATTTCTCCGCCGGGAAGGGCCAGCGCGGCGAGTGCCGCAACCAGCGCGACGCCCGGCCTGGACCGGCGCACGACATCCAAGGCGCGCGTCACGGGACGGATCCTGTCCGCTTCGGAAAGCGAGGCGAAGTGTGCCGCCATGGCTGCGGACGGCCTGCTATCTTTCCGGCAGCGCCCTCAGCCGGGCGCGCAGCATGATTCTCTCCCACGGATCGTCGCTGTTCCAGAAAAGCTCGGCGGCGCAGAAGAGCGAGAATCCGAAAGGCGGATTGTTGTAGGGCACGACGTTGAATTCCTTGGGCGGACGCTTCCCGGCGCGCAGGCGGCGCACCGACTCCCAGGCGAATCTTCCGTTCTGGATCCAGTCGTTGTCGAACTGCCACTGCATCGGCTGCATGATCGACTGGTGGTACTCGCGCATCCTGCGCCCGCCGCATCCGAGCATGAACGGCCCGGCCGGCTCTATCCAGTTCTTCCAGTCGAGGTACAGCTGCGCCTTCCAGCAGAGCCCTACGGACGGCGTGAGCGCGAGTATCTTCTCGCAGAACTCGTTGTTCGGCCCGCCTGTCCTGCCGCCTCCGTCCCAGAACGGGAAGCCGCCGCAGTTCTCCCACAGGATTTCAAGCGATGGATCGGTCTTGGCGATGAAGTCCGTCGCGCCGGGCTTCTTTATGGAGTTCGAGTGGAGGCCGAACACGATGTCCGTGCCGGGCGCCTCGGCGCGGATGCGCTTTGCGGTCATGTTGACGAGTTCGACGACGGCCTCCGCTATGGAGCGTCCCGCGATCTCCTGGCGGTCGGTCTCGGTGAAGCTCTGGAAGTAGATTCCGTCGCCGCCCATCGGCTTCCAGATGCGGTGCCATTCGTCGATGATGGCGTCGGACATCTTGTCGAGGTTGCGGATGTCCGCCTTGTCGCACTCGAGCGACCAGCCCCACGCGAAGCCCCAGTACACCTTGATGCCCCAGGAGTGTGCCTCCTCCACCACGTCGCGCGCGTTTATGACGCGCTGGTTGTTCCAGATGATGACGCGGTTGAAGCGCGCGCGCGCCATTTCGCGGAAAGTGGCGCGGTAGTCGTCCATCTCGTGCCCCCAGGAAAACACGCTGCGCACCGGCGTCTGCGGCGCGCAGGCGACGCTGCGCACGGGAATGCGCTTCGCCTTGCCGCCGTCGAACTTCGCGAGGTCGCGCTTGTTCGCGCGGAAGAACGTGCCGGGATAGCGTCCGCGCGGTTCGGCGAGCGAACCCTCCATCATCGGAACCTGCACGTCGAGGAAATCGAACGCGGCCCAGAGGACCGCCTCGGGCGTGTCGCCCGCGAGGAGCACGACTTCGCGGTCTCCGTCATGCAGCGTGCGGATCAGGTATCCGTCTTTCGGGACGAGCCGCGCGGCGTCCTTGCCGAGATATTTGCGCAGGGTCGCGTTCTCCTGCACGCGCCCGATCACGATCATGTCGCGCTTGCCTTCTACGGGCTCGCCGCCGTCCTGTTCTATCGGGAGGACGAGCGGAATCGCGAGATGGCGTTCGCGGAGAAGGTGGAAGCCTATGCGTTCGGTCAGGATTTCAAGCGCGCGGCCCTGCGGGCCTTCCGCCGACGAATATACGATTTTCCACGTGCCGCCGTGCACGGATTCCCCGTTCTGCGCTCCGCCGTCTCCGGCGCGCGCGGACGCCACCGCAAGGGCCGCCGCCGCCGCGAGCGCCTTTGCGGCGAAAACAATCGATTTTTCCATTCCGTTTCTCCTTTTTGTTGCCAGTTTGCGTCCATCGGGCTTGCCCGCGCGGACGGGGATATTATACCATGATAATCCGGTCGCGCCAGACATTCTTTCTGCTTTTGGCGAACACTTCCCGCACCACGTCTTCCGCCCGCCGGGGATACTTGCTATACTTCCGCCCGTCATGGAGCGGAATCCGGAAAGCCCTGTGGAAACCAGGCACTGTCGCGCAGCCGTCAAAGCCGGAATGCGGATCCGCGCCGAAACGTCAAGTACCCTCGCATGAGGGGGAAAGCGAAAAGGAAAATGAAGAAACCGATACTGGCCGCGGCAGCCGCCGCGGCCTTCGGGGCTTGCGCCGCGCAAGACGGCGCGCAGCCCGCAGCCGCCGCGGAACTCCCGGCGGTCACCGTGTACGCAACGCGCACCGAAGACTCCAAGGACGCGGTCCCCGCCGCGGTCGCCGTGCTCACGGCGGAAGATATCGCATCGAGCGGCGCGCGCGATCTGCCGGACCTGCTGGCGAAACGCGCGAATCTGGACGTCCGTACGCTGAACTCCAACCCGCTGCAGGCGCAGATTGCGATGCGCGGCTTCGGCGAAAACTCCTTCGGCCGCGTCAAGGTGCTGGTGGACGGCGAAGAGTTGAACAACGTGGACATGGAGGCGCCCGACCTTTCGCGCGTGCCGCTCGCCGCCGTCGAGCGCGTCGAGATACTGCACGGCCCCAGCCCGGTCCTGTACGGCGACGGCGCGGTGGCCGGCGTGGTCAGCATAGAGACCGCGCCGCGCGGCGGCGAACCGCGGACGCGCGTTTCGGCGAGGGCCGGATCGCAGTCCACCTTCGGAGTGGACGCGCATACGCGCGGCGCGTGCTCCACCAACGGCGTGGGCTATTCGGCGGGATACGGCTACGTGCAGTCCGGCGGCTACCGCAGGCGCAGCGCGTACGACATCCACTCCGCCCGGGCCGCGGTGCGCAAGGATTTCGAGAACGGCTCGCGCATCGGAGTCCGCGCCAGCTACGGCAACGCATTCTACGAAATGCCCGGCCCGCTGACGTACGCGCAGTGGAAAGACTCCGCCAAATCCGCCTGGAACGACCGCGATTCCGCGAGGATATGGAACTACGGCGCCGGGGCGGACGGAAAGTTCCGCCTCGCCGAAGACCAGTGGCTGTACGTCGACACCTCGTTTTCGTCCAGGCGCCGCGAGGCGTCGTGGGGCGCGTACGGGTACGCGAACGAATACAACCTGTACGGCGCTTCGCTTTCGCCGCGCTACGTGAACACCATGCGCGTGGCGGGCTTCGACAGCAAGTTCACCGCCGGAATCGACCTGCGCCACGACCTCTACCGCGTGCGCGACCGCTCCGGGTACAACAATCCGCGCTACAGGTTCAACCGCCTGCGCCAGGCGTTCTTCGCGCACGAAGAGTTCTACATCCTGGAGAACCTGTCGGCGACGGCCGGAGCGCGGCTCGAGCACGTCGCGAACCGCTGGAAAAACTACGCCGGCCTGCGGGAGAACGGCGACGGCGACTGGACGGGCGACTTCGAGCTGGGGCTGCTGTACCGCCCCGTCGACGGCATGAAGCTTTACGTGCGCGGGACGCGCTTCCACCGCAGCGCGTTCTGCGACGAGCTGAACTACACGGCCGACGGCAGGTTCCTGCGCCCGGAGACCGGCACGTCGCTCGACGCCGGCGCGGAGTACGCGTTCATGGACGGGTTCATGCTCGACTTCAACGCCTACGGAAGCGTGATGGACGACGAGATATTCTACAATCCGTACGCGCGCGACTTCGGCGGCGGGGCCTGGGGCGGCTACAACGCCAACAGCCCGTCGCGCACGCGCCGCGCCGGATTCGACGCCGGGCTGTCGTGGCGGCGCGAGGGCTGCGCCGAGGCGTCGGTCCGCTACAGCGCCGTGGACGCGTCTTTCGGCGAAGGGCAGTACCACGGGCGCGACGTGCCGCTTGTGCCGAAGCACCGCATCCGCGCCGAGGCGGGCGTGTGGATATGCGAAGGCGTGGAAGTGAAGTGCGGCTTCCGCTACACCGGGCCGCAGCGCCTTTCGGGCGACTATTCCAACGTCCACGGCGGGCTGGCCGGGTTCGCGACGTTCGACGCCGGAATATACTTCAGCCCGGAATGGGCGAAGGGATGGAAGGCGTCGTTCGCCGTGGACAACATCGGCGACAGGAGGTTCTGCGATTTCGCCGGATGGTCCGACTACTCCGGGGCGTATTACTACCCCGCGTGCGGGCGCAGCTTCCTGTTCACGGTAGGGTATGAGTTCTGAAAAAAGCGGAGCCGCCGGATTCGCCGGCAGCGCGGCGACGATGTTCCTGGCGCTCCGCGCGGGCGACGCCGTGAATGTCGCCGCCGGGCTGTGGTTCGTGCCCAAGTACGTGTCGCCCGGCGAAATCGGGGCCGTGCTGCCGGTCGCCTCGTTCGCCACGTTCCTGTCGCTGCCTGTGTTCGCGTTCGCGATGGCCGTGATGAAAGAGGCGTCGTGGCTTGCGGCGGCGGGGCGCCGGGCCGAGGTGAAATCGCTGCTGTGCGGCGTGTTCGCCGCGGCGGCCGCGCTGTCGGCGGCCGTCGCCGCCGTCGCCGCGATCCTGGCGCCGGCGTTCCTTTCGGCGATGCGCGTGGACGACCTGTCCGCCGGGTTCCTCGCCGGCGCGGCGGCATTCCTCGGCTGCCTCGCGCCGGTGTACACCGACGCGCTGCAGTCGCTGAAGCGCTTCCGCGCGCTCGCCGCGGCGGAGGTCTGCGGCGCGGCCGTGCGCTTCCTCGTCATGGCCGTCGCGATGCCGTTCCGCGCCCTCGCGGGGTTCTTCGCCGGCCAGGCCGCGCTTCCCGTGTACAGGATCGCCGCGAGCGTTTTCGCGCTGCGCAAAGACCTTGCGGCGCCGGGCGCGGAAGGATACTGGAGCCGCGAAACGCGCGCGAGGCTCGCCAAAGGCTTTCTCGCGGTCCTTGCCTACCAGGCCGCGCCGATGGCGGCCGCGCTGGCGGAGCAGTCGATCCTGCGGACGAGTCTTTCCGCCGCGGATTCCGCCGGATACTACATGGCTTCGCGCTTCGCTGATTTCCTTCAGTACCTCACCTTCCCGCTGCTGCTCGCGATGTTTCCGTACACCGCGTCGGCGGCGGGCAGGGACGAGCCGGTGCGCCCGTACGTGCTGAAATGCTCGGCCGTGGCGCTCGCTGCCGGCGGGCTCATGGCGGCGGCGTATTCGCTGTGCGGCGCGGAGCTGATGGCGCTGGCGCCGAACGGCGCCGCCTACGCGGAGTACGCGCGGTACATGCCGTGGCTCGCCGCGTCGGGCGCGCTGACGGCGTGCCAGGTGTTCCACACGAACGCGGAGGTTTCGGCGGGGCGCGCGGGGTTCCTGAAGTGGCTCGTGCCGCTGCACGCCGCGTATCCGCTTGCGCTCTGGGCCGCGGTCGAGGCGGGCGCCGTGGCTTCGCTCTCCGGCTTGGTGGCGTGCTTCTGCGCGGCGTCGGCCGCGCGGTTCGCGTTCGCGGCCGCCGGGACTGCGCGGGCGCGCTAGACGGCCACCGGGCCTTGCCGGAGCACTTCCGGCGGCGCGCCGGCGGACGCGAACCTCACGACCGTGGACGCTACGCCGGCCCTTGCCGGGCCGCCGTCCGCCACGATGTCGCACGACAGCCCCACCGCCGCAAGCGCGGCCGGGGCGTCCTGCGCGGCGGCGCATCCGGAAAGGTTCGCGGAAGTCACGCGCAGCACGCCGCCGCACGCGGCGGCGAGTTCCCGCGCGAACGCGCAGTCCGGCACGCGGAAGCCTTCGAAGCCGCCGCCGCACGGAAGCACCAGCGTGAGCGCGCCGGGCCAGTGCGCGCGCGCAAGGTCCGCCGCCGCGCCGGAAAGGACCGCCCCGAAACGCTCCACCGACCCGGCGCAGTCCGCGAGAAGCGCTATCGGCTTGCGCCGGTCGCGCCCCTTTATGGAATACAGCCGCTCTACGGCTTCCGGGCGCCCGGGGTGCGCGGCGAGGCCGTACACGGTGTCCGTGGGGATCGCGGCCACGCCGCCCGCGAGCAGCGCCGCGGCCGTCTCTTCGACCGCGCGCGGGTCGTCAGTCTTCAGGAAACGCATCTGGGAACATCCTGCGGAATTCCGGCGGCGCGGGGGCGGAAAAAGACATGCGCTCCCCGGTCGACGGGTGGATGAAGGAAATCGAAAGCGCGTGCAGCATCAGGCGCGGAGCCTGCGCGCGGGCGCGCCTGCCGTATTTGGCGTCGCCGAGCACAGGATGCCCGGCGTGCGCGAACTGCACGCGTATCTGGTTCTTGCGGCCTGTGACAAGGCGGACTTCGACGAGCGAGCGCCCCCTCCCCCGCGCGAGCGTGGAGTATTCGAGCGCGGCGGACTTCGCGCCGGGCGCGGGACGGTCCATGCAGTGCACGAAGAAGTCGTCGTCCTCCCTCAGGAAGTTTTCGAGCCTGCCGGAAGGCTCCGGCATCGCGCCGTCGATCGCGGCGAGGTACTTCTTCTCAGTCTCCCCCCACGAAGCCTGCAAGGCGTCGCGCGCCTCGCGCGATTTCGCGAACAGCATCACGCCGGAGGTGTCGCGGTCGAGCCTGTGGACGAGCCACGCGCAGGCGCGTGACTTCGCCACGCCGCGCCGCATCCATTCCGAAAGCGCGTCGAGGGCGTTCGGGCGGCTGCCGCCGCGTATGTCGCACGAAAGGTAGCCGGCCTCTTTCACGGCCGCTATCATGCAGGGGTCGTCGTGGAGAAGGGCGAGACGCCGCGGAAAATGCCTGTCGGGCTTCATGTCCTGAAAGCGGGCCGCGCCGGCGCGCGCGTCAGATCTCCGTGTTGTCGATAAGGCGCGTTCCGCCGGCGAACGCCGCGAGAAGGACGGCGGCGCCGGGCTTCAGCGTGCGGACCGGCTCGAGCGTCTCCGCGTCCACCGCCTCTATGTAGTCCGTCTTCATGCCGGCGCGTTCGAGCGCGGCCGCGATCCTGCGCCTGCGCGGCGCCCACGGGATGCCTGCGGCGCCGGCGGCGCGCGCGGCCGCGCGAGTCTCCTCCAAGGCGCGCGAGAGCGCAAGCGCGCTTTCCCGCTCCGCCGGGGAAAGATACGTGTTCCGGGAACTCATCGCCAGGCCGGATTTTTCGCGCACGATGGGCGCCACGACGATTTCCACGCCGAAATCGAGGTCTCGCGCCATCCGCTTTATCACGGCGGCCTGCTGGAAGTCCTTGCGCCCGAACACGGCGAAGTGCGGGTGCGCCAGGTGGAACAGCTTCGCCACCACCGTGCACACGCCGCGGAAGTGCCCGGGGCGGCGGGCGCCGCACAGCCCGGCGGAAAGCTTCTCCTCGTTCACGTAGGTGGAATGCCCTGCCGGGTACATCGCGGCGGGCGCGGGCATGAACACCGCCGTCGCGCCCGCCTTGCGGCAGGCGGCGATGTCGGCCTTCGCCGTGCGCGGGTAGCGTTCGTAGTCCTCCCCCGGGCCGAACTGCACCGGGTTCACGAAAATCGACACCACTATTTCCGCCGCCTTGCGCCGTTTCGCCTCGGCGACGAGCGAAAGATGCCCCGCGTGGAGGCATCCCATCGTGGGCACGAGCGCGATCTTCGCGCCTGCCGCGCGCCGCGCCTCCGTCCACCGTGAAAGTTTCGCAGGATCGGTGAATATTCTCATGCTGGTTCCCCATTGTGCGGCGCGGCGCGCTAAAGCGACACCGAAGCCGCGGCGTCGGTTATCATTTCGTGCGCGCGCCGTTCGCGCGTCTTTTTGTCCATGCTGCCCAGGATCACGGTCACCACTCTGCGTTCGCCGCGCATGGCCGTGAGCACTATCGACGAACCGCCCTTGTCCGTGTATCCGGTCTTAAGGCCGTCCAGCCCGCGGACTTTCAGCGACTTGTCGTAAAGGAAAGGATTGTGCGTCCGGAACGTGGTCTGTTCGCCGGCGCCGTTCGTTATCGTGCAGATGGCCTTCGACGTGTAGCGGAACGCTTCGGGGTGTTTCACCACCGCGCAGGCGAGGCGCGCAAGGTCGTGCGCCGTCGAGACGTCGAACCCGTGGGGGTCGGCCTTCGTGGGCGACAGGCCGTTGGGCGTGCAGAACCGCGTCCTGGACATGCCGAGCTGCGCGGCGCGCTCGTTCATGCGCTCCACGAACGCCTCCACGCTGCCGGCGGAGTTCTCGGCCAGCACGATCGCGGCGTCGTTGGCGGATTTCACCATCAAAGCCATCAGCAGGTCGTCCACCGACATCGACTGCCCTTCCTTCAGAGGAATGTGGGATGCCACCTGGCGCGCGGCCCTTTTCGACGCCACGGCGCGCGAATCGAGCGCGTAGCGCTTCGCCTGCAGGTCTTCGAGCACGAGCAGAAGCGTCATCAGCTTCGTGGTGGAGGCGGGGTAGCCCGGACGGTCGGGATTGTCGGCCGAAAGGATGGCGCCGGTTCCGGCGTCGACCGACACCGCGCCGACGTACGGATCCATCGACACGCCGCCCGGCACCTTGGCGTTCGTGACCTTCGGCATGGCGAACGGATCTTGCGGCGCCTTGGTTGCGGCCGCGCACATCAAACCGGCGGCGGCCGTCGCCGCCGCCACTGCCAACGCTGCTGCTGTTTTTCGCATGGCGGGAAGTCTACCACATTCCCCGCCCGCAATCCACCAGGAAACGCCGGCGCGTTCCCGCATTCCGCCGTCGCGCACCGGATTCCCGCCCGGCGCGGAATGGAAACAGCGCTCCGCCCTCCGGCTGCGGGGGCGGTTGGAGCGCCGAAAATGCCAGAACCGGGAACCTGCCTCCGCCCTCCGGCTGCGGGGTGCGTTTCCCTTCCCGGAAATGCGGCGGCGCCGCCTGGGGGCTGTGACAAACCCGCGCGTTTTTGGTATACTCCAGTCCTTCGAAACCCCTTGGAAGAAACGCAATGTCCGAAGACCAGAACGATACAGAAAACACAGTCCCGGAGACCGCCCCCGCGGCGGAGGGCGGGCAGGCCGCCGCCGTCGCCGCCATGCCCGGCGCGGGACTGCACGACATCGACGTCGAAGACGAGATGTCGCACTCCTATATCGACTATTCCATGTCGGTCATCATAGGCCGCGCCCTGCCGGACGTGCGCGACGGCCTGAAGCCCGTGCACAGGCGCGTGCTCTTCGGCATGAACGAGCTCGGCAACACCTATTCGAACAAGCACAAGAAGTCCGCGCGCGTCGTGGGCGACGTTATGGGCAAGTACCACCCGCACGGCGACGCTTCCATATACGACACGATCGTCCGCATGGCCCAGCCGTTCGCGATGCGCGTGCCGCTGGTGGACGGGCACGGCAACTTCGGCTCCATCGACGGCGACGGCGCCGCCGCCTCGCGATACACCGAGGTGCGCCTGCAGCGCGTCTCCGAGGAACTGCTGGCCGACCTCGACAAGGATACGGTCGACATGCAGCCCAACTACGACGGCACGTGCCAGGAGCCTGTCGTCCTGCCCGCGCGCCTGCCGAACCTGCTCCTGAACGGATCCTCCGGCATCGCCGTGGGCATGGCCACCAACATCCCGCCGCACAACCTTTCCGAACTCTGCGACGGCATATCGTGGTACATCGACCACCGCGACTGCTCGTCTGTAGATCTGATGCAGTTCGTGAAGGGGCCCGACTTCCCGACCGGCGCCCAGGTGATCGGCCTGAACGGCATACATTCCATGTACACCACCGGCCGCGGCGCCCTTGTCGTGCGCGGCAAGGCCGTGGTCGAGGAAGGCGGCAAGTCCAAGCGCGACCGCATCGTCATAACGGAAATACCCTACGCCGTCAACAAGGCCGACATGATCGCCCACATGGTGCAGCTCGTGAAGGACAAGGTGATCGAGGGCATCGCCGACATACGCGACCTGTCCAAGGACGACGTCCGCATCGAAATCGACCTGAAGCAGGACGCCATGGGCCAGGTCGTCCTGAACAATCTGTACAAGCACACCCAGCTGCAGACCACCTTCGGCGCGATAATGCTGGCCATCGACCAGGGCCGCCCGCGACTGCTCACGCTCAAGGATTTCTGCCGCTGCCACGTGAACCACCGCTTCGAGGTGATCGTGCGCCGCACGCGCTTCGACCTAAAGAAGGCCCAGGCCCGCAGGCACATCCTCGACGGCCTCCTGCTCGCCATCGCGAACCTCGACGACGTCGTGGCCATCATCCGCGGTTCCGCCAACCGCGACGAGGCCAAGGCCGCCCTCGTGGCGAAATACGCGTTCACCGAGCCGCAGGTCTCCGCAATCCTCGAAATGCGCCTCTACCAGCTCACCGGGCTCGAACGCACGAAGCTCGAAGAGGAGCTGCGCGTCCTCGCCGGGGCCATCGCGGGATACGAGGCCATACTCGCCGACCCGGAGAAGGTTTACGCGCTCATCAAGGAGGACCTGCTCCAGCTCAAGGAGAAGTACGGGTCCCGCCCCGAGTTCCGCCGCCTGACCGAAATCGTCCAGGGCGGAGACGATGTGACGGTGAAGGATCTCATCCCCGACGAGCCTTGCGTCGTCACTCTGTCCCACCGCGGCTACGCCAAGCGGGTCCGGCTCACGGAATACCGCGCCCAGCGCCGCGGCGGCGTGGGCGTGACCGGGCTTAACGTCAAGGACGAGGATTTCATCCGCCTGGTGTTCGTGGCCCAGACCCACGACCAGCTGCTGTTCTTCACCGACACCGGCCGCGTCTTCCTGCGCGACGCGTTCCAGATACCGGAAGCGTCCCGCCAGTCGTTCGGCCGCCCGCTCGTGAACCTGCTGAACCTCAAGGAGGGCGAGCGCGTCGTGCGCCTGCTGCCGATCCGTTCGTTCGACGGCGACCACGACGTGATGTTCGCCACCCGCAACGGCACGGTCAAGAAAACTCTTCTGGGCGACTACCGGAACATCAACCGCAACGGCATAATCGCCATAAACCTCGAAGATGGCGATTCGATCGTGGACGTCCGCATCGTCAAGCCGGACGACGAGGTCGTGCTCGTCACGTCCGGCGGACGCGGCATCCGCTTCGCCGCCCGCGACGTGCGCCGCATGGGGCGCGCCGCGACCGGCGTGCGCGGCATAAGGCTTCTCGGCGGCGACGGCGTGTGCGCGTTCGACGTCGTCGACAATTCCAAGTCTTTCCTGCTGGCCACCGAGAACGGCTACACCAAGCGCATCGAGTTCGCGGACTTCACCGCCCACCACCGCGGCGGACAGGGCCTGATCGCCATCAAGGGCGAGGACCGCAACGGCGCGGTCGTGGCCGCACGCACCGTCGCGGACGACGAGTCCGTGGTCTGCATAGCATCGAACGGCATGATGGTGCGCTCGCCAGTGAACCAGATTTCCGTCGTGGGCAGATCCGCACAGGGAGTCCGCCTGCTCCGTCTCGGCGAGGACGCGAAACTCGTTTCGCTCTCCGTCGCCGAAGGCGTGCAGGAGGAGGAAGAGCCGCCCGCGCCCGATGCGCCCGGGGATGCGCCCGTGGAGACGCCCGCCGCCGGCGGGGACGGGCAGGAGCCCGGCCCCGCGCCGCAGACTTGACGCGCCCGCCGCCGCACGCCATCCTTAGATGAAGCCGATTTCCGACGAAGAGAAGTCTTCCGCCGCCACGCTCTCCGACATGGAGATTTTCGTGTTCCCGGCGCTGATGTACTCGCTCGTGCTCGCAAACGCGCTTTCGCCGCGCCTGTGGGCGTGGCGGGAGCTCGACTGGTTCGTCGGCATACGCGAAATGCGCCCCAAAAAGCGCCTCCAGCGTCTGCGCCAGCACATAATGGACCATTACACGTTCAACCTCGATCTCGACACATGGGGCTTGACGGAGCAGCGGCGCGAGCTGAAACGCTTCGCCCCCTTCCTGTCTCCGGACGAGATTGCGAAGTCGAACGCCCTCTTCGGCTACCAGGGCGACGTCTACTACTACGATATCGACATCCGCCGCCACTTCGGCCTGGACAAGTACGGCTCCGAGACGATTCCGTACTGGAAAACCGAAACCGTAGAGGCGATGGACGCCTTCTGCCGCAAGGAGGGCCACGCCGTCGGGGCCGGCGAATGCGTCTCGCTCGCGGCGCTTTACGCCGCCGCCGCTTTCGTCGTGTGCGGCATTCCGCTGTCGGACATCTACATGATGGCCACGCCGCTCCATTCGCAGAATTTCGTCGACGCCGACACCGGCATCCTCACCAACAACCGGCGTCTCGTCACGAAAGCCATGTGGTGCAACGGAACTGTGATTTCGCAGCAGGCCCGCCGCGCCCTTGAGCACGAGCGCGTGACGATCGTCGCCCACGAAACCGGCTACATACACCTTCTGTACCCCGAAGCCACGATTTCCCCGGACGTGTACGCAGGCTTTTCGCGCAAGCTCCGCGAATACCTCGCCCCCGTCCCCGGCGCCGCGGACATGCGCATCGTGGAGCCGCGCCTTCCCGACGCCGGGCGCGTCGCTTTCGACCGCTCCGAAACCCCGCTCGGCATCACGCCGGAGATGGGCCGCGCCGAAATCGCGGACCGCCTCTGCGCGATACGCTCCGGCAACCGCTCCGCCGCGCTCGCGCCCTACGCCGCGCGCGATCTCGCCGCTACGGAGTCCGCCCCGTTCGTCAAGGCCGCGCTGGAGCGCTCGCCGGTGTCGAAAAACGCCCTCGCCGGGCTTCCGGCGGCGGACGTGCTCGACAGGATATCCGCCCTCGGCGCTGAATCGATATACGACGGCCCGGCGCGCGTCGCCCAGCCTGACGAGGTCTGGAACTTCGGCACCGGCGACGGTCTCGAGAAATGCCTTGTGGCGGCGAACGCGCTCGGCGGCGATTCGATAGAGGTCTCCGGCGGCCGCGCCGCGCTGGTGCGCGGCGGCAGGGAGGTCTGCTCCTTCCCGTCGGCAAAGTCTCCGCGCGACCGCTCGTGGCCGCTCCGCGGCGTTTAAGGGGGGAACTCCCGCGCCGTCACCGCGTTTCGCGGGGCGGCTGGTTGCCCGGGAGGGATTCGAACCTTCTCAAACGGCATCAAAAGCCGCTGTGCTGACCATTACACCACCGGGCAGTTTTCCGCAAGCGCGCACCACATCAGGCGCGACACTTTACGCCTTGCCTCTTCGCCGTGCGATGCATCGCGCACCACGCCGGCCACCGTCGCTCCGCTGCCTGTGAGCGTCGCGTTCAGCGCTCCCGCTTCGAGAAGCGCCCGCCTCGCTTCGGCAATCTGTGGATACAGCGCGTACGCGGCGTCCGCAAGGTCGTTCTGCATCGCGGCGGCGAATGCTTCCGCTCCGCCGCCGGAAAAGGCAAGGCGCATATTATCCAATATTTCCTTGTCGCCAGTCAAGCGCGAAATCGGGCAGGCGCGGAACACCGCCGGCGTGGAGGAGTGCACGCCGGGGTTCGCCAGCAGGAAATGGCGCTTCGGCGCGGGCGGGCCGCCCGCGCCGCCCGGCCAGCGCGACACGCGCTCCCCGCGGCCTTCCATCAGGACCGTGCCGCCGATGACGAGCGCCGGGACGTCGCTCCCGACTGTCGCGCCGATCTCCGCGAGCTCTTCTTTCGCCAGGCCCGTCCCCCACAGTCCGTTCAGCGCGTTCAGCGTGGCCGCCGCGTCGGCCGAGCCGCCGCCCAGCCCTCCCCCGAGCGGAATCTTCTTCAGGATTCTTATCGCGGCGCCTTTGCGCACGCCAGTCGCCTTGCGCAGGGCGTCGGCCGCCTTCCATGCGAGATTGTTTTCCGCCGGCCCGGAAAGCGCCTCTATCGGCACCGATCCGTCGGAGATGGTCTCCACGCGGATCGTTTCGCCGTCTGTCGGTTCGATGTCGATTTCGTCGGCCAGCGTGACCGGCTGCACCACCGAGCGCAGGTCGTGGTAGCCGTCCGGGCGCATTCCCAGGACCTCGAGCGTGAGGTTTATCTTTGCGTATGCCTGTATTTTCATTTCTTGCGTTCCGCCGCGTCGCGCGCCAGCGCGGCGGCGAGCGGGCATGCCTTGCAGTCGGGGTGCACCGACAGGCAGAAGTCGCGCCTGGTCTGGAGCAGCCCTTGCATCAGCAGTCCGTTGGAGGAATAGAGCGCGGCGTTGTGGTCGCGCCCCAGCAGGCGGTGGGCGGTCTGGCGCATCGGCTGCGAAAGGTCTTCCGGCGGCAGCCATTCCGGCACGCCCGGGAGGCGCCCTTCGGCGATGGCGAATGGCACGGACACGTTCGCCGCGAGCGCGGCCGCGCGGGCCTGGCCTATCAGCGCGGGCGGCCCCGGCCTGTCCCCCTCCCCCGCGCGTTTCGACGAAAACCCCCAGCGCGATTCGAAAAACGGCCAGCGCGCGGCTTCGCACAGCGAGCGGACGAAGCCGCGCAGTCCTGCCGGATCTGCGCCGCCGCGCAGGCGCGGGAGCCCTCCGGGCGCGGCGGCGAGCGCGGCCGCCGCGGCGAGGCGGCGCAGCGGGGAGTTCGCCGGCCGCGCGCCGGCCGCGCGCGGGCGCATGTCCGGCGGGAGCCGTTCGCGTGGATTCTTGAACCACGTCTCCGCCAGACGGCGGGCGAAATCCGCGGCTTCTCCGTCCTGCGTCCTGTCGAAGTCGGGCAGGATGCGCGCGGCGCCCAGAAGCGCCGCCAGCGCCTCGTCCCTGTCGCGCGGCATCTGTTCTATCGGCAGGATGCGCGCAAGCTCGCGGAAACTCGCCTCGTTGGACTTGTAGCCCAGCGCGCCGAGCATCTCTTCCCATAGCACCTGGTCTGCGGAGCCCGCCGTCTGCAGGAGACGCGACATCCGTGCGGCTTTGATTCCGATCCGGCGGATGCCCGCGGCGCGCAGCACCGCCACGGCGAGGTCGGGATCGCGCATGAGGATGCGCGCGCACGGGCGCGGCGTGGCCGGTATGTGCGCGTAGGGGTATGCGGCCAGGTCGATCGACGAAGGCGAGAACGATGGATCGGCGCAGACCGCGCTTTCGAGCGCGATGGAAACCGCGTCCGGCGGCAGCCCTTCCGGGCGCGGCCCCGGCATCCACGTCACGTGCGCGGCCACTTTGGCGTACGCCTTGTCGGCGGCGTGCCCGTGCGCGGTCCAGTCGTGCGGGCGCAGGTGTATCTCCACGTCGCCGCGCACGCGCCTGCCGTCTATTTCAAGCGTCGCGTCGCGAAAGTCCGGGCCGGATTCCACGTTCCACGCCCCCGGATCGATCACGCGCACGCTCCGGCCGTCTTGCGTTTCTATAGCGGCGGGGCGCAGCGACGGATCGTACCATATCGCCTGCACGTGGCGTTCGGACACGGGAAGCCGCGACGAAAAGAGCTGCGCCGATGCGGCCGTCGACGCCTTGAGGACTTCTTCCGAGACCGCGATCGGCCCTGCGGCTGGCGGTTGCGGAGATTCCGTGTCGTACAGGCTGTCCATGTCTGCGGTCCCCCTCCCCCGTCGCGGATGCGCGTCAGGCGCGCAGCTGCGGCATCTCGACCTTGGTCCATTTCGGCGCCGCCGAGTCGTCGCGCCTGGCGTAGATCTCGCGGGACGTCGAAAGCACCGACGATTCGCCGGCCGCTATCGGCGGCAGCGACGATGCCACCGATCGCAGCACGGCGTCGGAAACCGCCACGGAGCGCAGACCCTCTTCGGGCGTCAGCCCGATGCGCTCTTCCGGCGACGGTTTTCTGCCGGTCGAAAGCTCTGCGGCGAACTGCGCGTATGCGGCGGAAAGGGCGTCGATGAACGCGGCGTTCGCGCCGAAGGGCGCGTCTGGGTGCGCTGTCACGCCCGACGCCGTGGCGTCGGTCAGCGAATGCGACGTGCCGTCGGCGCGCTCCAGGCGCATCGTGGCGGGGTCGGACTGGCGCCAGCGCAGTGCGGCCTTGTCTCCGGATATCTCGAAAGCCAGGCCCTCGCGGTGGCCGATCGCGGCGCGGGACATCGAAAACGTGCCGCGCGCCCCGGACGCCGTCCGCGCCAGGACGTTGCATTCGTCCGGCAGTATCCTGCCGGGCACTGCGGGGAAGCCGTCGGCCGCTACTTCGGATATTTCCAGCCCGGAAAGCCATTCGAACGCATGCTGCAGGTGGGCGGTGCATTCGGTCACCACGCCGCCTCCGCCGTTCAGGTGCACGTCGGTGCGCCACAGCGCGCTCCGGTTGCCGCGGTTCTCCACGCGCTGGGCCATCCACTGCGTCCGGAACGAGAAGTCGAAGCGGCGCAGCTCGCCCAGTTCGCCGGCGTCGATCATGCCCTTGGCGGTGCGCAGCATGGAATACGCGCGGTACGGCATCGCCGTAAGCAGCGGAACGCCTGTCTGGCGCTGTTTCCATACAAGGTTCGCGGCCTCGTCGGGCGTGCAGGCGAAAGGCTTTTCGGTCAAGACAGGCATTCCGGCGTCGAGCGCCGCCATCGCGACCGGGTAGTGGAGCGCGTTCGGGGTCAGGACGGACACGAAGGAAATGCGCTTCGCGGGCGGCAGCGCCGCGCATTTTCGCAGCAGCTTGCGGTAGTTGGCGAAGACCATGTCGGCCGGCAGGCCGAGTTCCGCTCCGCATTCCGCGGCGCTCTGCGCGGAAGGGGAAAACGCGCCGGCGGCAAGTTCCAGACCCTGTATCTTGCCTGCGGCCGCGCGGTGGACCGGCCCCATGAAAGAGCCTGCGCCGCCGCCGATCATGGCGTAGCGCACGGTTTCCGGCAGCCTCTGGCCGCCGATCATGCAGTCTCTAATCAAGTTCCGTGTCATTTCAAGTTTCTCAAGAAGTCCGTAATTTACAGCAAAACCGCCCAAAAATCAAGCGATTGTAAAGCCGGCCGCGATTTGGTATCCTTGTCTCATGGTTTCCGTTGGAAAAAACAGGATTGAAAAAGGAGACGATTCCCGCGCCGGTGCGAACATCGTCGCAGGGCGGTCGTGTGCCGTCTTTTCTGTTGTTTCCGCCATGCCCGCATGGTGTGGGGCGGGTGAAGTACTGGATTCGCTCCCCTCCATAATCGATCCTGTCCATAACGTCGCATCGTATCTGTGCGAGCGTCTGGATTCGGTCCTCGGCTGGACATTGGCCGCATACCCCGCTGGCTTGGAGCGTTTTTATGAAACGGTTTGAGAAGCCGATATTGGTGACGCGACCCTATCTACCGCCGCTGGAGGAATTCAAGCGGGGGTTGGAAGAAGTGTGGGCGAACCAATGGCTCACGAACAACGGGCAGAGAAAAATTTAAAGGTGAAGATTTGGAATCGTTGATAAGATCTTTGCTGACAACGACGAATCCGTTCAATTCCACGGAAGAGATTCTGGCGTGGATTGAACGGAGAAATCGTGAAGTTCAGGTGGATGTCGCCCAAGTACCGTTCGCGGAATTGAAGGGATGGCAGTTTGACGAGGAAACGGGGAATCTCTGTCACCAGTCAGGGAAGTTCTTTTCGATTGTCGGGATAGACGTTTACAAGAATCAAGATGGGAACTCCCGGTGGAAACAGCCAATCATCAATCAACCCGAAGTCGGATACCTTGGAATCATTTGTAAAGAGTTCGACGGCGTCCTTTACTTTTTGCTCCAGGCAAAGATTGAGCCAGGCAACGTGAACTGCGTGCAGCTTTCGCCAACTCTTCAGGCGACAAGAAGCAACTACACGTGTGTTCACGGCGGAAAGCGCCCCGCCTATCTTGACTATTTCAAAAATGCCAAAGCAGAGCAAATAATCCTTGATCAACTGCAAAGCGAGCAGGGGGCGCGTTTCTTCCGAAAGAGAAACAGAAATATCATCATTCGCGTGGAGGATGAAATCTCTGTCGGCGAGGATTTCAGGTGGTTGACGCTTGGACAGATAAAGCAATTGATGTCATACGACAATACGGTGAATATGGATACGCGCACCGTCTTGTCTGGTCTTCATTTCCAGGCAGGGGCGCTTCCGGCCTGCGAGGCCCTGTCGAGTTTCGGTTCGGGACTCTTTTCATCAGAGATACGCATCGATGGCGAGATGTCGATTGACGACGTGTTGCATCGAATGAGTGAGCTGAAGAGCCGGTATGAACTTCTAGTTGATAAGATTCCGCTGAAGGATGTTCCTGATTGGATGGTGACGGGCGATGAGATCGTTCGCCCGGATCGTCGGTATTTCCGGGTCCTGGGCGTCAATGTGACTATATCCAACAGGGAGGTCTCTACGTGGTGTCAGCCGATCATCCAGCCGATGCAGGAAGGTCTGTGCGTGCTGTTTGTCCAAAAGCGCAACGGCGTTCTTCATTTCCTCATGCAGGCGAAGGTGGAGTGCGGAAATTTTGACGTCGTGGAATTCGCGCCGACGATTCAATGTCTGACCGGTGATTTTCGGAAGGTCGCGAAGCCGCCTAGATTCGTTCGGGAGTTCCTTGACGGAAGCATCCGAGGAAGGGTGCTGTTTGACACGAAACAATCGGAAGAGGGCGGTCGTTTCTACCATGAGCAGAACAGAAATGTGATTCTTCTTTTGGATGACGATGTGGAATTGGACGGACGGGATGATTTCATCTGGCTCACGTTAGGCCAGATCAAGGAGTTCCTGCGGTTCAACAATTACCTTAACATTCAAGTTCGCTCACTCATAGCAGCATTGCGGTATGTCTGAAAAAAAGATCAGAGTCGGCATTATGGGATGCGCGGCGATCGCGAAGCGTTCGCTCGCGCCGGCGTTTGCTGCCCATCCGTCATTTCAACTGACGGCAATCGCGAGCCGTACGGCCGAGAAGGCGAACGAGTTTGCCGGGCAATACGGGGCGCGTCCGTGTTCCTACGATGAACTCATAGCGTCCGACGACGTGGATCTCGTCTACTGTCCGCTCCCAACGGGACTCCATGCCGAATGGGTTGCGAAGTGCCTTCAGGCGGGCAGGCATGTCCTTTGTGAGAAATCGCTTGCATGTACCTACGAGGACGTGTCCCGTCTCGTAGAGTTGGCGCGGGAGCGTCATCTTTTGCTGATGGAGAGTTTCCAGTTTCGCTTTCATGCGCAGAATATCTACGTGAAGCAACTCCTGCGCGAAGGCGTGATTGGCCATTTGCGGCAGGTGGTTGTCCGCTTTGGCATTCCACCTTTTCCCGAAGGCGCGGCCAATATCCGCTACTCAAAAGAATTGGGTGGCGGTGCCTTGCTCGACAACGGTGCATACACGCTCAAGGCGGCAAGCTATCTTCTCGGAGATGATTTGACACTTCTTGCGGCGATGGACGACGCCAACCGTCTCGACAAGGATGGTGTCGGTGATGATGTGGACATCACAGGATCCATCATGCTGCGAACGGCGGATGGCGTCCCCGTTCAAACCGCCTACGGTTTCAGTCACTTTTACCAGAACGGTTATGAGATCTGGGGCAAGGACGGCAAGATCACGACGACGCGGGCCTTTACGGCACGCTCCGACTTTGCCGCCCCTGTGATACTTGAAACGCGAACGGGACGAACCGAGAAAACTTTCAGGGACGATCATTTCGCGAAGCTCCTAACGCATGTCGCCTCTCGTCTTGAGGACGGGCTGTTTGAGGAAGAATATAGACAGAATCTTCTTCAGGCACGGCTCCTTGCCGACACGGCACGTTTGATGAAGAACCAATGAGGTTAGCATGATCCAATTCGACAAACCCATTTACGTGACAATGCCGACTCTCGCGCCTCTCGCGGAGGTGGATGCCTATATGGAGAAGATATGGGCGAGCGGCGTGATGACGCACAACGGTCCGCTTGTGCAGCAGTTCGAAAAAGAATTTTCG
>CADCBS010000022.1 GCA_902799715.1 uncultured bacterium
AGAGTTTTCACTCTCCTATTCGTACATATCCAATAAGATCCTCTGCGTTTGCAAAAGTAAATGCTTTGAATATTTGCGTTTACTTTTGCAAATGACAAACTTAGGATTGCGGAGGGGGCGGCGGCGCGGCTTGTGCCGCCGCCGCGTCTTTTGGTATAATCGCGGCATGAAAAGAATCGCTTTTTGCGCCATGGCCGCTCTGGGTGCGGCTGGATGCCTGGGCACCGGGCCGAAGGCGCCGGCCAACTGGACGATCGAAATCGCGCGGGCGGGCGCGGCCGCGCCCGCAGGCGGAAGCGGCGCCGGGCTGCCCGCGGTGCGCGTGGCGTCCGTGGGCGTGAGGCCGCCGTACGACGGCACGCGCCTTGCCGTGCTGCGCCCGGACGGTTCCATCGCCTTCGACAGCTTCAACGTCTTCGCCGCGCCGCCCGCGCAGATCCTGCGCGGGACGGTGCAGGACGCGCTTGAGGCGGCGGGGGCGCAAACCGTGGCGGCCAATTCGCAGGCGCAGGCCGCGGCGTCCGTCGAGGCCGTCGTCACCAGGATCGCGCTCGACTGCCGCGAAAAAGACCGGCGCGACGCCGTGGTGGAGCTTACGCTCGCGCTCGTGGAAGGGCGGCGTGTGAAGGCCTCGGCCAAGGGCGAGGGGCGCGCGGGGACGGACGGCGGCGACTACTCGGCCGCGTTTTCGCGCGCGTTCGCGTCGGCCATGGAGGCGGCGGTGCAGAAACTCGCCGGAGGCGGGAAGCGCTGACGGAGGCGCCGCACGATGGGGATTTTCGAAAAGGCCGGGCGCGCCGCCGCCGACTGCTTCGCGCGGATCTGCGACGGGTTCGCGTTCATCGGGGAAGCCTTCGCGGCGATGGCGTGGACCGTTTTCCATCCCCTGCGGTTCCGCGCCAGAGACTGCGCCCTGGCGTTCCAGCGCGCCGCCGCGGGCGGCCTGCCTGTCGCGATCGGCATCGGCTTCCTGCTCGGGGTCATACTCGCGTTCCAGTCCGCCGCGGCGCTGAAGATGTTCGGCGTGGAGGTGTACGTGGCGGACATGCTGGCGATAGCGCTCTTCCGGGAGCTCGGGCCGCTCGTGACGGCGATAGTGCTGGCGGGGCGCTCCGGAAGCGCGTTCGCGGCCGAAATCGGCACGATGAAGGTGGACGAAGAGCTCGACGCGCTGTCGACGATGGGGCTGGACCCGGTGCGATTCCTCGTGATGCCGCGCGTTGTCGCGGCCACGGCGGCGATGCCGGTGCTCACGATATTCTGCGAGCTCGCGGGGCTGGCCGGCGGCGCGCTGGTGCTCGACCTGATGGGCGTGCCGCCCGCCGCGTACTGGGGGCACGTGACGGGCGCGTCCACCGTCTTCACGATATCGCTGGGCCTGGCGAAGTCGTGCCTGTTCGGGTTCCTGGCGGGGCTTGTGGGGTGCGGGGCCGGGATGGGGACGAAATCCACGGCGGACGGCGTGGGCGTGGCGGCCACGCGCGCGGTGGTGGGCGGCATCGTGGCGATTGCGGTGGCCGACGGCCTGCTGGCCGTGGTCTGCTACGTGTGGGGGCTGTAGGCGGAGACTGATGGCGCCATGGAGCGGGAGACGATAATAGAGCTGAGCCACGTGGACGCCGGATATCCCGGGGCGACGATCCTGAAAGACGTTTCGTTCACCGTCGGGCGCGGCGAAGTGTTCATACTGCTCGGCGGGTCGGGCTGCGGGAAGTCCACGATAATGAAGCACATGATCGGGCTGAACCCGGTGCTGTCGGGCAGGCTTCTCGTGGCGGGGATGGAGTGGAGCGGCCGGACGCGCGCGGCGCTGTGCCGGAAAATCGGGGTGATGTACCAGTCGGGCGCGCTTTTCGGCTCGATGACGTGCCTGCAGAACGTGATGCTTCCGCTCGGGGAGTTCACGCGCCTCGGGCGAAGGGAGCGCGTGGACAGGGCGATGTCGCTGCTGCGGGACGTGGAGCTGGAGGACGCGGCGGACAAGATGCCGAACGAGATTTCCGGCGGGATGAGGAAGCGCGTGGCGATAGCGCGCGCGATGGCGCTCGACCCCGAAGTGGTGTTCCTGGACGAGCCAAGCGCGGGGCTGGACCCGATCACGGCGGCCTCGCTGGACGGGCTGATCCTGCGCCTGCGCGCCGGGAAGGGGATGACGTTCGTTGTGGTGACGCACGAGCTTGCGAGCATATTCAAGATAGCCGACAGGTGCGCGATGTTCGACAAGGCCCGGCGCGGGATGATCGCGCTCGGGCGTCCGCAGGAGCTGCGCGACACGTCGGACGACGCTTTCGTGCGGCGGTTTTTCAACAGAGGCGAAGACGGGGGGCCGGACAATGGCAAACGGTAACAGGGCGAGCTACGCGACGATAGGGTTCACGCTCGCGATGGGAATAGCCGCGATAACGGGCGCGCTCGTGTATCTCGGCGGCAAGGGCGGCGACAAAAACGTGCAGATCGCCGAAACGTACTGCAACACCCCGGTGTCGGGGCTCAGCGTCGGAAGCGAAGTGAACTTCCGCGGCGTGAAGGTCGGCGAAGTCAAGGAAATCACTTTCGTCGGGCACGAGTACGAAAACGTCTCCCTGGAAGACGTCCCGAAGATAATGATAGTGATGACGCTGAACGGCAAGATGCTCCGGGCGGCCTCGAACCTGGACCACAGGGAGGAGCTGCAGCGGGCCGTGGACCGCGGGCTGCGCGCCACGGTGATGCCGAGCGGCATAACCGGGCTGTCGCACGTGGAGCTGAACTTCGCCAGGTTCCGCCCGGGCGAGACGCATGGGACGCCGCGCCTTTCGTGGACGCCGCGGAACGTGTACATACCGCACCAGCAGTCCATGTTCGACAGCTTCTCCGATTCGCTGGAGCGCGTGATGCGGCAGATCGACGACATGGACTTCGGCGGGGCGTGGTCCAACGCGACGGCGATGGTGGAGTCGGCCTCCACCCTGGCCGGCAACGCGAACGCGATAGTGGAATCGCAGCGCGCCGCCGTGGACGGCATCGTGTCCGGCGCCGAGCGGGCGGTGTCGGATCTCCGCGCCCTTGCGGAGGAGCTGAAGGAGAACCCGTCGCTGCTCCTGCGCTCGCGCGATCCCGAGCCGCTCCCCGAGACGAAGTGACCCCGCGGGCGCTTCCGCGCCGTCCGCCCCCGCGCCGCCCCCGCGCCCCCCGCCCGTCCGGTTTTATATTTTGCCTTGCCGCCGCAGTTTGGATATACTTCCGTCAAAATCCGCCTTGGAGGAATCCTTTATGAAGAAACTCGTTTTCGCCGCCGCCGGAGCGGCCGCCATCGCCTGCTGCGGCGCGTATTCGCACGCGCCGGCCAGGATCATGACGCCTTGGGGCGAAAAGGTCGCGCCGGACAACGCCTGGCGCGGATATCCGCGCCCGCAGATGGTCCGCGCCGCATGGACGAACCTGAACGGCCTGTGGAAATACGCCATAGTCCCCAACGCGCAGGCCCGGCCGCGGAAATGGGACGGCGAAATCCTGGTGCCGTTCCCGGTCGAAAGCGCGCTTTCCGGCGTGGGCAGGCTCCTTGAGCCGGACCAGACGATCTGGTACAGCAGGAGCTTCGACGCCAAGGTGAAGAAAGGCGAGCGGCTGATCCTCCACTTCGAGCAGTCGGACTTCCGCACGATGCTGTGGGTCAACGGCGTGGAGGCCGGCCTGCCGCACGAGGGCGGCCAGCTGCCGTTCTCGTATGACATAACGGATCTCGTGCGCGACGGCGCGAACGACCTGACCGTTGCGGTGTGGGACCCCACGACGTCGTTCATCGGCTCTTCCGGCAAGCAGTCGTTCAAGCCGTCGGGATGCTTCTACACGCGCTGCAGCGGCATCGGCGGCACGGTGTGGATGGAGACCGTGCCGGAAATGCACATCGCCGGATACAAGGTCACGCCCGACATCGACGCCGGCAAGGTGCGTTTCGAGTTCGACGTGGCCGGACCGGCGTTCCGCCGCCGCGAAGTGATAGTTTCGTTCGAGGGCCGCAACCACCGCACGCGCGACGGAAAGGCCGAAATCGCCCTTCCCGCCGGATTCAAGCTCTGGAGCCCCGAATCCCCGCATCTCTACCGATTCACGGCGAAATGCGGCAGGGATTCCGTGCAGGGCTACTTCGGCATGCGCAAGATCGAGGTCAAAAAGGACGCCAACGGCGTGCTGCGCATATTCTTCAACAACGAGCCGCGCTTCCCCGTAGGCACGCTCGACCAGGGCTGGTGGCCCGACGGCCTGCTCACGCCGCCTTCCGACGAGGCGATGGCCTTCGACATCCGCTCGCTGAAGGAGATGGGCTTCGACATGATGCGCAAGCACATCAAGATAGAGCCTCGCCGCTACTACTGGCTGTGCGACACGCTCGGCATCCTGGTCATGCAGGACATGCCCTCCAACAAGGACGTGAACAACGACTGCCGGTACGGATACACCCGCCGCGAAATGAAGGAGATCGTGGACAGCCTGTACAACTCCCCGTCCGTCGTGGCGTGGATCCCCTACAACGAAGCGTGGGGCCAGCCCGGCCCGTCCCTCACCAAGGCCATGCTCGAGTGGGTGCAGCGCTACGACCCGTCGCGCATAGTCGACGGGCCGTCCGGCTGGAACGACTACGAAGGCGGCGTGGTGCGCGGCAGGAAGAGCGGCGCGTCGGCGCACAGGCCCGAAGGCGAGCCCGAGGCCGCGCACCTCGTGGACCGCCACGACTACGGCCAGCGGCCGCGCATGCTGCCGGTCAATCCGCGGCGCGCCAGCTTCCTCGGCGAATTCGGCGGCATCGGCTGCCGCGTGGAAGGGCACCTCTGGACGGACTCCGCCTGGGGGTACGGCAACACGGGCAAGGATGCGGACCGCGCCCAGGTCCAGCGCAAGTTCGTGTCGCTGATGGACCACGTGGCCGGGCTCGCCTCCGAAGGGCTCGCCGGCAGCGTGTACACCCAGACCACCGACGTCGAAGGCGAGATCAACGGCCTGCTGACCTACGACCGCAAGGTCCGCAAGTTCGACGCCAAGGCGCTTTCCGCCGTCCACGCCAGGGTCCGCTCCGCCGCCGCGGCCGCCGCCGCGCCGCACGTCCGCAAGACGCTCGCCCCGAAACTCGACCCCGACCCCCGCGCCTGGGCGTGGACGACAGTCGAGCCGCCCGCAGGATGGCAGGCGCCGGGATTCGACGATTCCGCGTGGAAGCGCTCCGCCGGCGGATTCGGGGCCAATCCCGTAAACCCAGACCAGAAGATTTCGACGCCGTGGACCACGCCGTCCATCTGGCTCCGCAGGCGCTTCTCCTGCACGGCGGCGAAGGACGACATCCTGGGCGCCGCGCTCGAAATGTTCCATGACGAGGATGCCGACATATACCTGAACGGCAAACTCCTGCTGTCGGCGTACGGATACAACACGGGATGGACAACGTTCCGCCTCGACCGCGACACGTTCCTCGGCGCTTTGAAAGACGGCGAAAACGTCCTGGCCGCAAAGGTGGTCCAGACCGCCGGCGGGCAGTATTTCGACACCGGCGTTTCCGTGGACATGAAAAAGAAGGAAGGAATGAAGAAATGAACATGAAGACGATGCGCAACGCGTTCTTCGCGGCGGCCCTCGCCGCGTCCGGAACGCTCTACGCGGACTGCAGGGTCTGGCTGGACGAGCTTCCGGCGAACAGGATCGAGAGCGACTGGGGAACGCCCCGCGCCCGCAGATCGGTGGACGGCAATCCGCTTTCGGTAGGCAAGACTAAATTCGCGCGCGGCGTCGGCACGCACGCCGAATCGTACGCCGCGTACGCCGTGGACGGCAAGGCCGTCTCGTTCGAGGCGCTGGTCGGCATGGACGACGAATCCGTCCCGCCCGGGGACGGCAGCGGCGGCGCGTCCGCGTCTTTCGCGGTCTTCGCCGACGGGCGCAAGGTCGCCGCGTCGCCCGTCATGCGCAGCGGTGCCGCGCCGTTCGCGCTCAAGGCGGACCTCCGCGGCGCGAAGAAGGTCGAACTCGTCGTGTCCTCCGCGGGCGACGGCATCAATTTCGACCACGCCGACTGGGCCGATGCGTTCTTCACGATGCAGGACGGCGCGAAGCCCGTTCCTCTCTCCGCCGCGCCGGAGCAGCTCGGCATCCTCACGCCGCCGCCCGGCCCGGCGCCCAAGATCAACGGCCCGCGCGTGATCGGCGCGCGCCCCGGACGCCCCGTTATATGGCGCCTGCCCGTCACCGGCGAAAAGCCGATGACGCTCGCCGCGGGGAACCTGCCCGCGGGAATGTCGTTCGACCCCGCCAAGGGCATCCTCTCCGGCCCCGCGCCGGCGCGCGGCACGTACGCCATCGAGTTCACCGCGTCCAACGCCAAAGGCTCCGCCTCGCGCACGGTGCGGCTCGTGTCCGGCGACAAGATCGCGCTCACCCCGCCCATGGGGTGGAACAGCTGGAACTGCTTCGCCTCGGCCGTAACCGCCAAGGATATCGAGAACACCATCGAAGTGTTCGACAAATCCGGCCTGGCCGAACACGGCTGGAGCTACGTGAACATCGACGACTTCTGGCAGAACAAGCCTTCCGCCAGGAAAGACGCCACGCTCCAGGGGCCCGAACGCCTGCCAGACGGCTCCATCGCCGTGAACAAGCGCTTCCCTTCCATGAAGGCGCTCGCGGACCTGGCCCATTCCAAGGGGCTGAAGATCGGCCTGTACTCTTCCCCCGGCCCGTACACGTGCGGCGGCTGCGTCGGCAGCTGGAAGCATGAGTGGCAGGACGCGAAGACCTACGCCGACTGGGGCTACGACTACCTGAAGTACGACTGGTGCTCCTACGAACGCGTCAAGATCGGCTCCGGCCACGGATGCTACATGCTCCCGTACCGCCTGATGGGCGAGGCCATCAAGGCCCAGGACCGCGACATCGTGTTCTCGCTCTGCCAGTACGGCATGGGAGACGTCTCCACCTGGGGCGAATCCGTGGGCGGCAACTGCTGGCGCACCACCGGCGACATAACCGACACCTGGAACTCCATGTGGTCGATCTGCCACAAGCAGAAGGACATGTGGCCCTACGCCCGCCCGGGCGCGTGGAACGACCCCGACATGCTCGTGGTCGGCCGCCTCGGCTGGGGCAGGCTGCGCCCGTCGCGCCTTACGCGCAACGAGCAGTACACCCACATCTCCCTGTGGTCCGTCCTCTGCTCGCCGCTCCTAATCGGATGCGACCTCACGCAGCTCGACGACTTCACAAAGTCGCTCCTCTCGAACGACGAGGTCATCGAAACGAACCAGGACGAGCTGGGCGCGCAGGCCGCCCGCGTGGCCTGCGGACCCCGCGCCGAAATCTGGGCCAAGCCCATGTCCGACGGCTCGCTCGTCTTCGCCCTCGTGAACGTCCACCCGCGCGGCAACACGCGCATAACGGTCGATTTCGACTCCCTCGGCATCGAAGGCCGCTGGCGCGTCCGCGACCTCTGGCGCCAGAAGGATCTCGGCACGTTCTCGTCCTCCTACCAGGCCGAAGTCCTTCCGCACGCCACGCAGCTCGTGCGCATGTTCCCCGAGGACGGCGCGGGCCTGCGCAAGGGCCTGGCCGACATACGCGACAACGCCGTGTACAGCGAATACGCCAAGGTGCGCCCGGTCGACAAGCCCGGCTACAAGGCGCCCGACAAACTCCCGTGCGCGGAATGCCCCCGCATGCGCAACCTGCGCTGACGCCCCCGCCGCACGCACCGGAGCCGCCCCCGCGCCTTGCGCAGGGCGGCTCTTCTTGCAATATGCCCGAACCGCCGCCAGCACGTTCCTTCCCGCGCCTCGCCGCATCCGTCGCCGCCGCCGTCGCCGCCGCGGCGGCGCTCCGTTGCCGCGCGGACGGCGCCGCGATCTTCACCGGCAGGTCTTCGTACGCCGCCCCCGCCAGGGTGTATTTCACCGCCGCGGCCGCGGACCGCGGCGCAGACGGCGCGCTCCGCCCTCATTCCGGCACGGTGCGCGCCGTCCTGAAGGATCCTTCGCGCCGGATCGCCGGCGACTATTCTTTTTCCGCGAACTCCCTCGGCGCCGTGTCCGGCTCTTTCGCCCTGCCGCCGGACGCCGCCCCCGGCGCGTATTCCATAGAACTGCCGCGCTGGGGCGTATCACACGCCGTGCATGTCGTCGCGCCAGGCGCGCCTTGCGGCGGCTCCGCCCCGCCGCCCGCATCCGGCGGCCTGTCGGTCTCCGTCGACGTCCCCTCCATGTCCATAGCCCCCGGCGGCAAGGTTTCGTGGCGCGTCCGCGCCGCGCCTGCGGACGGCTCCGCGCCGCGCGAAACGCAGTTCGCGGCTTCGCTCTGCGAAACCGACGCCTCCGGCCGCGAACTTCCCGGCGGAGAGCTGGCCTTCTTCGTCTCCCGCCGCCGCGCGGCCCCCGGCGGAACGTTCGACCTGTCCTTCGACGCTCCCGCAAAGCGCACGTTCTGGCGGCTCTCCGTCTTCGCGCACGACGCGGCCCTGCGCACGGGAACCGCGTCATGCGCCGGCATCTCCACCTTGCCGCCGCTTTCCATCCATGCCGCGCCGCCGCCTTTCCTGCGCTGCGGCGACGAAGCGTACGTCCCGGCGGCCGTCGCCAACAACACTCCCGCCATGGCCGTCGCCGGCGTCTCCGTCTCCATTTCGCCGGACAAGGTCGTGCCGCTTGAAATCCCGCCGTCCTCCAACGCCGTGGCGCGCATCCTCGTGAAGGCGCCGGAATCCGGAGGTGTTTTGAAGGCCGTCTTTTCCGCCACGCTCCGCGACGGCGAAACAGCCGCTGCGGAGACCTTTATTCCCGTCCTGCCCGCCGCGCCGCGCAAAGCCCCGCCCGCGCCGCCGAGCGCAAAGCGGCCCGCGTCTCCGGAATGGCAGGCGATCGCCGCGCTGGAACGTCTTTCGCACGGCGGCACGAACTGCATCGACACGCTCTCCGCGCGGCTTCTCGCCTTCAATGTCGCTTCACACTTCGCCGGAACCGATCCGGCCATGCGCCAGATGTTCGACTCCTGGGGCAGGCTGCCGGACGCCTCCGGCGCGCGCAGGCGCCTTGCTGCTTTCTTCGACGCCCAGACGATCGCCGCCGAGACGGAGTCGGCCGAAAAGGCCCTGGCGGGCGCGCGTCTGCCGTCCGGGCTTTGGCCGTGGATCCGCGGGGGAGGGCCGGACATCGCGGTCTCGCTCGCCGTGTTCGGCCATGCCGCGGCCTCTCTCGGGACCGCCGGACGCCTGCCCGGAATCCCTCTCGACGGGCTTGTCGCGCTCGACGAAATCTTCGCCGCAGACCCCCTTCCGCCGGAAGCCGCCGCCCTCGCTCCGGAATACGTCCGCATCCGCTCGGCCCTCGCCGGCACCGTTCCGCTATCTCCGCGCCACCAGTCCGCGTTCGCGATTCTCGCCGGCGCATGCGCCGCGGAAAAACATCGCGGTCCGGCGATGACGCTGTCGAGTCTGCTCCCTTGCGAAAAGACGCTGGCGGACGCCTGCCGGATCCTCGAAGGCGCATCCATGCTGCCGGCGCCGCCGCAGGACCTGCCCGACGCGCCCGCGCCGCGGGAATCTTTCGGCCAGGACGGATCGTTCTCCGCCGCATGCTTCATGGCCCGCGCAGAAGGCGGCTTCGCGACGGCGAAGATCGCGATCGAGGCGGAACGCCCACTTGAACGCGTACGCCTACGCTACGAACGCGCCGCGAACGAAACCCCGGACGGGGAAGGGGGGATGCGGACTTCCGGCGGCATGGAATATTCCGTCATCCATGAAAAGTCGGCCGATGTAGTCTGCATCCCCAGGCTTCCCGCAGGCGCGCACACGATAGAGCTGCGCTTCCGCATCACCGCCGAAGGCCGATTCGCCCCCGGCTGGCTCGCCCCTGCGGATGCGCCGCAACCGCCCTGTCCAGCTGTCGAATGTCGGCTGTCGGCTGTCGAATGCCGGTAGGGCGCGTTGTCCCAACGCGCCGCCAACGCGCCGCGGCGGCTTGGGGACAAGCCGCCCTACCAGCGCCGCCCTTCCGGCTTTCTTTCACTGCACGGCCAGGCGGATGCGGTAGAAGCCGCGCTGCTGGCCGGATGCGAGCGACTGGTTGAACGACACCGTGCCGCCGGACGTCAAAGTCTGCGACGCGGCATTTTCCTTCCAATTCTCGCCGTCGCTCGAAGTGTCGAGATACGCCGTAATGTCGGCGCCGGAACCGGCCTGCACGTCGATGTTCGCGCCCACGGCGAAAGTCCCGTCGCCGGGCTGCGCCTCGGCGGCCCGGCACAGAACCACGGACTTGGCGTCCGCCGGCTCAAGGCCGAGCAGCCAGCTCTGCCAGCGCGGCAGGCCGTTCGCGCCCGTCCCGCCGAGCCATTCGTCGACGATTTGCGTTCCGAAGGACTCGCCCATCTTCTCCACGACCCATTCGCCGGGAACCGTGACGTCCTTGTTTTCGGCTATGCGGATCGCGAAGCCGCGCTTCGGGACTATCTTCAGGCCCGTGTCGTCGACTTCGAGTTCGTACCCGCAGGCCGAAGAACCGTCGCCGTCGTCGAAGACGAAGCCCGTCGCGCCGGAGGGCTTCTCCGCGCCGTCGCCCCACTTCAGGATGTACGGGTCTTCGGACGTGGCGAGCGCTTTCGTCTTCGCGGCGCCGCCGAGCGCCACCTTCACGATCGCCGCGCCGGAGGCGAACTTGACGGTTTTCGAGACGTTGGCGTTCTTCGAGCTGCGCGACTTGACCGGCCAGCCGAGGTCGTCCGCATTCCATGCGGAGAAGTCGAGCGTGGAGCCGTCCTGCATCGTAGGCCCGTAGAAATACCCGCCGGCCGTCTCGGGACGGAACGTGCCGTACACGTCGAGCGCGCCCGGTCCCTGGTCCCAGTCGCCGTTGTATTTGACGACGATGTTGCTCACCGAGAAAGTCCCGCTCGCGGCGATGGCGGAATCGAGCAGCACGGTCGCGTTGCGGGCGTCTACGCCATGCGCCCCGGCGGCGAGGTATCCGCCGGAGGCCATGTCGACCGTCCCACCGGACACTACGGCGTTGTCGAGGCGGAAAGACTTGCCCGCGGACACTTCGACCTCGAGCGTCTTGCCGAAGAGGTCGATGGTCGACTGCGACGGGGCGGTGTTTGCGTTGGGCGTACGGCCCACGAATCCTGCGTTGTACGCGGCGACGAACCTGGAGTCGCTTTTCAGGCGGAGGAACGAAATGCACTCGGCCGCGGCGCCGAGGTCCGCCGCCGTGTTCTGTATCGTGCCGCCGTCGAGGACGAAATACGTGTCGCCGTAGTTCGCCTTGCCGTTCAGCTCGAAGACCGCGCCGGCCGCGATTTCCACCTCGCCGCCGCGCAAATCGCCCTCCCACGGGCAAAGCTCGACGTCATCGACCGCGGCCCTCGTCTGGTCCTTGTTCCGGAGTTCGAGCGTCCAGTCTCCCGCCTCCGGGATTTCCACGGTGGACACGAGCCGGTGCAGCGCCGGATCCGCGCCGGCGTACGCCGCAAGTTCGATCTCGCCTGCGCCGTCCTTCACGAGGAACGCGCCGACATCCGCATTGTAGACGCCGGAAGATACCTTCTTCGCCGCCGCCGCGAGCATGGAGAACCTGTACGTTCCGGCCTTGGGGACGCGAACAGTCTGGTACATCGTGACCTGACCGTTGAGATACAGCCCGAACCTGCGCGTTCCGACCTGGCCGACGGCCCAGTCGGCCGAGTCGTTCGCGGCAAGCGCGGTTGTGCCGGATTCGCTGACCGACCATCCGGGAATGTCGTAGTTATCCGTGCCGAAGCCGGCGTACGCCCCCGATCCGTACGTATATTTGCTGTAGCTTCCGTACGACGTGCTTACCGCGATCGAACCTTCGTCGAAACTCCCGTTGAGGACGATGTTCGCGGGCGCGCCGAACGGGCGCCTGTCGCCGGCGACGTTGGCGAGGAGCGTTCCCGCCGCCACCAAGGTTCCGCCGGTGTGCGGCTGGCGGGCCATCGTGGCGGCGAACGTTCCGGGGCCGTCCTTCACGACCTTGACGTTGCCGGCGACCGTCACACCCTCGTTCGTCACCGTTGCGCCGTCCGCCGCGAATATGCGCAATGTCGCGGTCGCAGCAGCGGAGTTTGTGATTGTCGCACCGATGAACCCGTTCGCCGAGAGGCTCGAGACTTTCAGTTCATGCCCGGCGAGGTCGACCGTCGTCGCATTGTCCAAGATGACCGTCCCGAGCGCCCTCCAGTCGCAGTCGGCCGAAAGCGACAACGTGTTCCTGTCGCCGCCGAACGTGAAACCGCCGGGCAGCGGAACCTCCGCCGCGCCGTTTATCGAAACCATGAGCATGTGGAGATTGGAATCGAGCCTGCTGCCGTAGCCACCCCAGGTGTCGCCGGCCACGATGCGCAGACGGTGCCAGCCTTCCGCCATCTCGATCGTGGCGTTCGCGACATCGGTGTACGTCTTGTTCGCGATCACCCATTCCCCGTCGAGCGCGATTGCGAAGTAGTCGTCGTACTTCTGCCGCACGGCCCACGTGCCGGCCTGCGCCGCGGACACGTAGAGCCAGCCGTCGAAGCGCACCTCGGACCAGTGGAGATACCGCTTCTGCCACTGCGTGTAGTCGCCTTCGAGGAGCGTGATGCCGCCTTCGCCCATCGGCCTGTATTCGCCGATCGGCCTGTCCTTCCAGTCCGTGTTCGACATGCCGGCGCGCCATTCGTACCCGATCCATCCCCACTGCGTCGCGCCGTGCGCGCCGGCTCCGAAACGGACCTCCTTCCACGGGAGCGTCTCCGTCCCCTCGGGAATGGTGAACGCCGTCTCGCCGTCGACGGTCACGACGGTGTAACGCGCCGGGACGGCGCCGGAAATCACGTCGCCGTCGGCGTTGCGGCATGTCCAGTTGTCCGGGTCGGACAGGTCGCCCGCCCTCCCGGCGCCGGTCCACAGGGCCGTGATCGGGCTCGACACGTCGGCCCATTTCCAGACGATTTTCGTCTTCGCGCCTGCGGTGTGGACGTATTCCGCGCCGACGTGCTCGACCGGCTCGCTCCATTCGCCGTTTTCGTAGACCGACACCGCGCACCGCGGAGAGAACGTCACGCCTTCCACCGTGATGTTCCCGGCCGTGAAAGCGTAGCTTCCGTCGACTTCATAGTCGCCCGGAACCGGCGAGACGGGCGCCGTGACGCCTTCGAACGGGACCTGCACATCCACGATGACGTTCACGTAATCCGCGAAATTGCCGCGATAGCGGATTTCGTCGACCTTCCTGTTCTGGGCGAGTTCCGCTTCGGTGAGCGCCCTGTTGTAGATGCGAAGCGCGTTGTACGTGCCCGCCAGCGAGCGGCAGGAGATGTCGTTCCCCGTGTATGTCGATTTGCTGGAAGGTCCGCCTATCGCAACCTTCGTGAGCGGGAAGCCGACATTCCGGTCGCGCGCGAACGTGTTCTCGATGGCCGTTCCCTGGAAAAGCGAAACGGCCGAGGGCGTCATCACCTGTGTGATGTACTGTCCGCCCCAGCTCGCGAGCGTCGGGTTCGAGCTTCTTACCCACTCGCCGTATTTCGCCTCGAGCGTTTTGTAGCCGTTGGACTTTCTCGTGAAGAACCCGTAATCCCTGCCCTCGGTGCTGGTGTACTTGTAGCCGACGTTGAGGAATGTCGGGTAGTCCTTCGACTGGCCGGACGTGGCGCCGGTCAAAACAGCCTGGACGGTGTTTTCGTTCCCGAGTTCGATTTCCTCCTGCGTCTCCATCGCATTGGAGTCGCCCGCGTTGAACGAGCGCGCGTTCTCCACCCAGCGGCTCCGCTGCTGGGTGAGGTTTTCGACCCTGGACTTCATCGCCACGTCGCGGTAGGAAAGGTCGCGCCAGAGAAGGCTCTGGCCCGTGTGCGTAACGCCATTGCCGTCGGCGCGGATGTTGCAGATGCCGTCGTAGTTCGCCACGAGGCCCTGCTGCACGTAGTCGGCCGTCGTGTAGTCGGCGGCGGTGCGCAGGCCGCTCTGGATCGTCCACAGCCACGTAATGCGGCGGTTCGCCGCGCCGTCCGTCCCCGAAACCGCCACGGAACGCGCGTCCGCCGTCACGACGGGATTCTCCCACATCCTCTTCGCGGCGTTCCACGTTTCCGTGCGGTAGCCCGCGCAGGCGTACGTCACGGTCCCGACGGTCACCGTCTCTTCCGCGGTGAACGTCTTTGTTGCCGTGCCGCGCACAAACCAGCATCCGGCGTCCGCAGGCTTTATGGCCGGAACTTCGGAAACCACCTCGACGAGGTCGGTGCCGGTTGAACGCCCCGCGCCCGCGAAGAAGCGGCAGTGGTCGATTTCCATGTTGTGCCTGATTTCGTCCTCGGTCAGGACGCGGTCGTATATGCGGAAGGCGTGGACGACACCGACAAGCCCGCGCGGCGCGGCGACGCTCGGCCAGTTGCCGGAGGTCTGCCCCGCGCCTACCGACCACTTGTAGCTGCCGATCGAGTTGTGGGACGTACCCGAAACCCAGGAAGGTGTTGCCGTCTGCGAGACGCTGATTTTATCGTAGTCGAGGAGATGGTTCGCGAAGCGCCCCTCCCACGGCTGCACGTCCGTCGCAATCTTGCCGTTGAAGTTATCGGCGTTGAAACGGAGCCTGTTTCCGCAATTCTCGTAATCGCTGCCGTTCCTGTACGTCCAGGAGTTGAATCCGTCGCTGCCCTGGTGCCTTGTGAACAGGTGCGGCCACGTCTTCGTCTGCACTCCTTCGTTGTAGTCGGCTACGACCTGGATGACGGCCTGGTGGTCCAGGGGAACCTCGATATTGGAGTAGAAGAAGCAATTGCCGTCGAAATCGTAGCCCTTGTCCGTCCACCTGTCGGGACGCGCCGTGCTCCATGTGTCCAGTATGGCGTTGGCCCCCGAAACGAGATCCATCCATGAAGACGAATTGGCGGCATGGTCCTCCGCAAGGCCGGCGTTGCGGATGCCGTCCAGCTGGTAGACGAGCCCGCCCTGGATGTAGTCGTCGGCGTCTATTTTCTTTACGCCGTCCTTGAGCCGCCAGTTCCATGTGATGCGCGCGCCGGTGTTCACCGCGCAGTTCGTGTAGGCGAAGGACGTGCCGGGGAACACGCCCGCGAGATTCCACGTCTGCTTGGCGGGGTCGTATGTTTCAAGCTTGTAGCCGGCCGGTTCGTAGACGCAGCCGCCTGCCGTCACGGTCGCGGGCGCGGTGAACGTGTGGTTTCCGTTGACGTAGTACTGCCCGCTCGCCTCCGTCCCCTCCGCGCCGGCGCGGTTGGACGCGACGAAGACCGTGCCGTTCGTGACGACGCCGCGGAAGCGCACTTCGTCGACAAGGCGGTTCCAGACGAGTTCGTCCTCGGTGAGCGACGTATTGTAGATTCGCACGGAATAGTACGTGCCCTTCGCGTAGCGGGTCGACGTCTCTACGGCGGAGCCGCCCCACGACCACTGCTTGGCGCCCTTGTCGGTCCTGGACGAACAGGACTGGCCGTTCGCGAGTTGGGTCCCTTCGAAAAGATACTGGTTGCTCTTGGTGAAAAGCCCTGTGACGTACTTGCCGCCCCAGCTGGCTATTGTGGGGCGGTTGTCCGTGCGATACGCCTTTACCTTCCAGCGTAGCGTGGAGTCCCTGTTCTTGCCGTCGGAATTGTTCAGGAAGAACCCGAAGTCGTCGCTGTCGGAGGAATAGAACAAGCCGGGGTAGTAGTTTTTCCCAAGAGGCTGTTGCGATGTCGGCGCATCGAGCACAAGCTGTATGGTCGAAGTCTCGTGGTTGAGGTCGATGCCTGGGGAGGCGAGGCGGGCGTAGACTGACGAGCCGTTGAAATAGAAGCCCTTGCCGTCGGACGTCCAGTAGCCGCCGTTCCCGGTGAACGGAGCGTCGGGGCCGCCCGCCACGAGGTTCTTCCACGTGCGCGTGGACCGGTCGTGCGGGAGGCCCGCCCCGGCGTTGCGGATGCCGTCGAAATGGCCTACGAGGTCCGACTGCTTCGCGTACGCGCCCGGCTCCATCACCGTGGCGCCGGCGGGGAAGCGCGCGTCGGAGATTTCCGCATAGCCGCTGTTGTAGTCATCGATCGCCGCGGCGAGGTTCGTCTTCATCTCGCCGCCGCGGTCGGTGGAGATTTCGTCGACGCCTTTCTGCGCAAGCGCGAACGCCGCCGCGTCGTCGTTGCACGTCCACACCGCGAACGTATGGCCCGCGGCCTTCACGGCGGCGACGTCCTCGGCGGAAAACGTGGCCTGATACTGGATGTCGACGCCCGTCGCGTTGTTGTCCTGGATGGCCGAGACAAGCCCTGCGCCAGTGTAGGTGCCGCTCGAATAGAGGAGCCACGCCTCGTATGACGGAAGAGCGGCGCGGATGGCCGAAATCAGCGAAAAGTCGAATGCGATGAACACAACGCGGTCCGCCGTGGCGAGCGGCTGCGCCTGCACCGCCTCCACGACCTTCGCGACGAGATTGTTCGCGCCGTTGCCCTTCAGCTCTATGATGCAGCGCGTCGTGGAGTTCATGGAGAGGAGCGCGAGGTAGTCCGCGAGTTTCGGGATCGTCTCGCCTTCCCATTCCGTTCCGGTCCACGGACTGAACGCGCCGATGCGCACGTCCTTGAGGTCGTTCCAGGTGGAGGCCGTGACGTTGAGGTTCGTGCCGGAGCCCGCCGTGCGCCCTGTGGTGGAATCGTGTATGATCACAGGCACGCCGTCGGAAGTGCAGTATACGTCGCACTCGACGCCGTCCACCCCGCGCTCGAAGGCGAGGCGGAACGCGGCCATGGAGTTTTCCGGGCGGTCGTTCGACTCGCCCCTGTGGGAGACTATGCTTGGCATCTGGATCGCCGCCACTGCGGGAAACAATGGCGAAACCGCAAATGCAACCGCCGCGGCGAGCGGCGCGAACAGGCGTTTTGATGCAAACGATGCCATGGAACACTCCTTTTCTTTCTTTTGACAATAATCCTTGTAAAACGATTATGCTATGAGTATACAGCGCCCCCCCCCGTTAGGCAAGGCTAATTTTTCGGCGAAAAACGGGCGGCCGGCCGGACGCCGGACTCTGCATTGCTTGCGGGTTCTACCTGTCCCGCGCGGACGCCCCCTGCCACCTGTAGTCGCCGGGGCCGCGCTCCGCCGCCGGACCGCCGTCAGGCGGAACGACCGTCGCCGTCGTGCCCGGCGGCACGGTGAACGACCATTCGAGCCGCCCGCCGTCCGCATACCGCCATTCGCTCTTCACGGTCCCGTACTTCGTGCGGTAGCCCGCCTTGCAGAACCCGACGCGCGGATCCGGCTTCGGCGCAAGCGTGAAATGGCGGAACCCCGCCTCCCTGCCGGGCCGTATCCCGGCCATCGTGCGGTACATCCAGCCGAGCACCGCGCCGTTCGCGTAGTGGTTGAAGCTGTTCATCTCGGGCGGACCGAACCCGCGCTCTTTCGTGTAGCCGTCCCAGCGCTCCCAGACCGTCGTCGCGCCGTTGTCCACGGAATACAGCCACCCGGGGCAGGCGCGCTGGAGCAGCACGGAGTAGGCGAGCTCCGGATCGCCTGCGATGTCGGCGATGACGTCGAGCAGGAGCGGCGTGCCGAGGAAGCCCGTCCCTACCTTGCAGTCCCCCGCCTTGACGCTCGCCACGAGATCGGCCTTCGCCGCGTCCGCCGCCGCCTTCGTCGGGAAGAGGCCGAGCTCGAGCGCGAACAGGTTCGGCGTCTGCATGTTCCGGTAGCGCCCGGCGAGGCGCCCGTTGTGGTCGAGGTACAGCCTGCGGTAGCGCGCCACGGCCTTCGCCTCGCGCTTCGCGTACGCCGCCGCCTCCCTGCCGCGTCCGGTGGCCTTCGCCATCTCGGCCATCATCCTAAGGTCCCGGATGTGGTGGCACGCGCCGAGCATGTCCCAGTACTGGCGCTCGTCGGCTTCCGTCTCGCCGTCCCGGAACGGGTCCTTGCAGAACTTCGAGCCCCAGCCGCGCCGGTGCCCCTCGTACATGGCGGGCGACAGCCAGTCGGCGCACTGCCGCTCGCCCTCTGGCGTCTTCCAGTCCGACTTGTCGAGGTTCGCCATGAACCGCGCCATCGCGTCCCAGTTCGCGTCCACGACCGCCGTGTCGCCGTACTGGCGCCACAGCGTGTACGGCACGATCACGCCCGCGTCCGCCCAGCCGAAGAGCCGGCCGTCTGCCATGCCGGGCGCGATCTTCGGGAACATCCCCGGGCACCTCGACTTCCCGTCAGCCTGCGAGTCGCGCATGTCCGTCATCCACTTGGACAGGAATCCGTACACGTCCGCCGCGTACACCGCCGCGCCCGCGAACACCTGCGTGTCGCCCGTCCAGCCCCAGCGCTCGTTGCGCTGCGGACAGTCCGTCGGCACGCTCAGGTAGTTGGATCGCATCCCCCACAGGCAGTTCAAGGCGAGCCTGTTCAGCGACGCGTCGCCCGTCTCGATCGTCCCCGTCTCGTCCCCGGGCGCGATCGACGTCACGGGCAGCAGACAGAGCATCTTGAACTCCACGCGCCCTTTCGCCGTGAACGACCAGTACCGTCCGCCGAAGAACGTGCATGACGGGTGCCACGTCTCGCGGTCCCCGCCCGCGAACACGTAGCGCAGGCGCGACTCCGCCGTGCGGTAGTTGGCGAAATAGGCGCTTCCCGCCGGACCGTCGTTGCCGCGCGACTTCTCGCCGTCGGCGTCGTTCAGCATTTCGGCGGGACGCCCCGAAAGCTCCGTCCCCGCCGCCGCGCGCGCCTCGAACTCGGGCACGCCGGCGCAGTTCTGCCCGAAATCGACGACCAGCGTCTCGCCCGACTCCAGCACGAACGCCTCGCCGCCGGCGTACCGGCGCAAGATCCGCGCGCGGCCGTGCCTGTCCTTCGCCGCGCCGTCCGCGCCTTTCCACGCCCACGCCGCGCGCGGCGCCAGCGCCAGGTCGCGCCGCACCCGCACGGGAGGTCCTTCGAGCGGCGTCACCGCGCCCTTGAACTCGCCGTTCACGCGCGCCCGCCGCCAGTCCACTTCGCCCGTAGTCCGCCACGGCGCCGGAACGCGCGCGTCGTACTTCTCGCCGCCCCATATCGTCGCATGGCGGAGCGGCCCCGCGTACGCGGCGCGCCAGGACGTGTCGGAGGCGATCTCCTCCGCCGAACCGTCGGCGTACGCAAGCTTCAGCACGCCCCGGAACGCGGAAAACCTGCCGGCGCGCCAGGCCACCGCGTCGCGCCACCAGCCTGTCGAGACTTCCGCGCACAGCACGTTGCGCTCGCCCGGACCGCGGCGGAAGGCGTCCGTCACGTCGTAGGAGAACGACGAACGGCGCTTGCGCGGATGTGTGAAGCCGGGCTTGAGAAAATCATCCGCGCCCACTTCCGCGCCGTTCAGGAACACGCGGAACACGCCAAGGCCCGTCACCGTCCACGTGGCGGACGCTACGGCGGCGCGGTTGGTCACGGGGCGGACGAACACCGCAGTGCTGCACCCGCCCGTGTTTACTTCGGGCACCGGCCCTTCCACGGATATGAAATCCGCCGCCTGCGCGACTGCGGCCGCCAGCGCGACGGCCATGCACCATCCGGCCTTTCCCGGCGCGGACACCCTGGAACGAAACAGTTTCGCCATGTTTTCACCTCGGTCGATTTTCCGGGAATTATACCAACCATCGCCCCGCGCAGGCAAGAGCAAACGCAAAACCATTTCCCCCGCGCGCCGCATCGCCCGGCCGGAAATAAGATTACGGTGCGGATGAAATGCGATCGCGAATGTTGCGACATTCGACAACCGGCAGCCGACATCCCGCTGTGGACATTCGACAGCCGACATCCCGCTTCGGGCAGTCGGCATCTGGTAGGGCGGCTTGTCCCCAAGCCGCCGCATCGCCCGGCCGGAAATAAGATTACGGCGCGGATGAATTTATTTGGCCGTGTAGAACGTGTAGAAAACCGGTAGGGCGGCTTGTCCCAAGCCGCCGCAGCAGCAGATCCCCATGCCGGATGTCCGACGCGGGCTGTCGGCTGTCGAATGCCGGATGTCGAAACCTTCAACCAAGATTTCATACAAACTGAGATGCGGAGGTTCCTCTGCGCTCTCTGTCTCCCTGCGCCCCTGCGTGAGGCCTTCCCCCGGAAATGAGATTACGGTGCGGATGAATTTATTTGGCAGGGCAGAAGTGTATGACATGCACTTCTACACGGCTATTGCTGCACTGCTATTGCCGAGCGGGCAGACTTCCGCGAAGGACTGGATGCGCGGAAACGCCTGCATTGCATACGATTCCAACTGGAGCCAGGTAAGGGATTCGAACCCCCGACCTGCTCATTACGAATGAGCCGCACTACCAACTGTGCTAACCTGGCTTGATCGATGCGCTTTCGAAATGGTGGAGAAGATGAGATTCGAACTCACGACCCCCACGTTGCGAACGTGATGCTCTACCAACTGAGCTACTTCCCCGAAAACGGCAAGCAGTATACCATCGCCTTTTCCCGGAAGCAAGCCGAAAAATCCGGAAATTGCAAAATCCGGCGGGTCGATCCAATGGGCCCGGAATCACGGCGCGGCTCGCCGGATGCGCGGCGTTCCGGACGGCGTATGCATGCAGAGAATCGCGGGCAGCCAGTTCCTGGATTCCGCCACGGCGGCCATCCAGCCGCAAACCGGATAAAAAATGGAGCGGGCAACGGGAATCGAACCCGTGTAACCAGCTTGGAAGGCTGGCACTCTGCCCCTGAGTTATGCCCGCAGGGAAAACATTGATGATTTTACCATATTTCCCTGTGGCATTGCAACCGGAAAAAGGGTATAATTCGGGGAAATGTCCGAACCATCTGCCATAACCGAAACAATCCTGCGCGCGTCCGGCCTGTTTTCCGGCGAAACTGCCGCGAGGATCGTCGAAAACCGCGCCGCCAACCCCGGCATGTCGCTGCTGGAAGCGGTGATGCGCTACGGCGGGAACGTGCGCGAAGACGAATTCCTGAAAAAGACCGGGGAATACCTGGGGCTTGAATACGTGGACGCGTCGCAGGCGCGCCCCACGCCGGAAACGCTTGCGATGCTGCCGGCGGCTACGGTGTTCCAGTGCGCCGCGCTTCCGCTGCGCATGGAGGGCGGCAAGCTGTGCGTGGCCGTTTCCGATCCGTTCTCGAGCGCGGTGGAGGACGGCCTGCGCCTTGCCGCCGGATGCCCGGTGAAGCTGGCGCTGGCCACGCGCGAAGAAATCGACAAGGCCATCAAGAAGCATTACGGCGTGGGCGCCGCCGTGATCGAGAAGATGATCGAAGACGGCCGCTACGCCGTGGACGACGACAGCGCGTCCATTTCCAAGATCGACGTGGCGGAGATGGGCGAAGAAGCGTCCATCGTGAAATTCGTCAACCAGATCATCGCCGAAGCCGACCGGCAGGGCGCGACCGACATCCACGTGGAGCCGATGGAGACGGAGCTGCGCATACGCTACCGCATCGACGGCATGCTGCACAAGGTGGACGTGCCGCCGCAGCTGAACCGGCTGAAATCCGCCATAATATCGCGCATCAAGGTGATGGCGAACCTCGACATCGCGGAGAAGCGCCTTCCCATGGACGGCCGCATAGGCATACGCATAGGCGGCGAAGACATCGACATCCGCGTGTCCACGATGCCCACGGCCTGGGGCGAATCCGTGTCGCTGCGACTGCTGGCGAAGGCCGGCAACTTCGTGAAGATGTGCGACCTGGGCTTCAACGAACGCGATTTCGCGGTGGTGGACAAGATCATCCGCCGCCCGAACGGCATATTCCTGGTGACGGGGCCGACCGGCTCCGGCAAGTCGACCTCGCTGTATTCGTTCCTCCACGAGGTCAACACGATGGACGTGCGCATACTCACGGCCGAAGACCCCATCGAATACCAGATGGAAGGCATCAACCAGGTGCAGATGAACGCCGACATCGGAATGACGTTCGCGCGCGCCCTGCGCGCGTTCCTGCGCCAGGACCCGGACAAGATAATGGTCGGCGAAATCCGCGACCGCGAGACGGCCGAAATAGCCATCAACGCGTCGCTCACCGGCCACATGGTGTTCTCCACCCTGCACACGAACGACGCCGCGGGCGCGTTCCCGCGCCTCACCGACATGGGGGTGGAGCCGTTCCTGATCGCCTCGGCCGTGGCCGGCGTGATGGGCCAGCGCCTGACCCGCCGCCTGTGCCCGAAATGCAGGCGCGAGGTCCCGCTGGACCGCAAATACTACACGCTCAAGACCCCTCCGGCGAAGGATACGGTGTTCGAGCCGCAGGGCTGCGACGCGTGCTCGCACGGCTACAAGGGGCGGCGCGCGCTTTTCGAGGTGCTGGAGGTCGACGAGGACATCGAATCGTCGATCGTGCGGCGCGAAAACGCCACGCAGATACGCCAGCTCGCGCTGCAGAAGGGCATGAAGACGCTGCGCGAGGACGGCTGGGACAAGGTTTTCAAGGGCGTGACCTCAGTGAAGGAGATCATGCGCGTGACCGAAGACGAGTAGGGCGGAGATGGGGAAGTTCGTCATCAACGGGCGCAAGCCGGTCTCCGGCGTCCACCGCGTGCCGGGCAACAAGAACGCGGCGCTGCCGATGATCGCCGCGGCGATGCTCGCCGACGGCCCGGTGACGCTCGAGGAGGTGCCCGACATCGCCGACGTGGCGACGATGCTCGAAATCGCCGCCGCGCTGGGGGCCGACGTTTCGCGCGACAGGGCCGCGCGCACGGCCACGATACGCGCCGCGCGCATAAGGCGCACCTCCCTGCCGCCGGAGCTCGCCGCCCGCATAAGGACGTCCGTGCTCTTCGCCGGGCCGCTCCTCGCGCGCTGCGGCTCGGTCTCCATGCCGCATCCGGGCGGCGACGGCATCGGCCGCAGGCGCATAGACACGCATTTCGCCGGCCTGTCCGCCATGGGCGCGCGGCTGCCGCGCTCCGGACGCACGTACAGCCTGAAGGCGCAGACGCTGCACGGCGCGGAGATGGTGCTTGACGAAGCGTCCGTGACCGCCACGGAAAACATCCTCTGCGCGGCCGCCGCCACCGAAGGCCGCACCGTGATATACAACGCCGCGTGCGAACCGCACGTCCAGGACCTTTGCCGGATGCTCTCCGCCATGGGCGCCGGCATAGAAGGCGCCGGCACGAACAGGCTGACCGTGGAAGGGCGCGCCGCGCTGCACGGCTGCACCGCGCGCGTAGGCTCCGACACCATCGAGGCCGCCTCGTACATGGCCGCCGCGCTCGCGACAGGCGGCGACCTGACGCTCGAGAACGTGGACCCCGCGGCGTTCTCCATCCTCGAACGCCACTTCCGCCGCTTCGGCGTGCGCTGGCAGATAGACGCCGGAAAGCGCACGCTGCGCGTGCCGCGCCAGCGCCTGTCGATGGAATACGACCTGGGCGACGCGATCCCGTCGCTCGCCGACGGCCCCTGGCCGATGTTCCCGTCGGACCTGGTCTCGGTGTTCATCGTGCTCGCCACGCAGGCCCGCGGCACGTGCCTGTTCTTCGAAAAGATGTTCGAATCGCGCATGTACTTCGTGGACCACCTGATAGGCATGGGCGCCAAGATCGTGGCGTGCGACCCGCACCGCGTGGTCGTGACGGGCCCCACGCGGCTGCAGGGCTCCACGGTCACTTCGCCGGACATCCGCGCCGGGATGGCGCTGATCATCGCCGCGCTCTGCGCGAAGGGGCGCACGGAGATATACAACGCCGGGTCGATAGACCGCGGCTACGCGTCCGTGGACAAGGAGCTGTCCGCCCTGGGCGCGGACATCGTGCGGGAAGACTGAAGGGCCGGGCGCGGACGGGATGCGGCGCGCGGGGGGCGCAATCGGAACCATGGCGGACAGGACGGCCGGAAAAGGCGCGGGCGGAAAGGCGGGCGGATTCAGCATCGCCAGGGTCACGAACTACTACGTGCCCCTGTTCCTGCAGTCTTTCTCGCAGTGCCTCACGTATCCGCTCGTGGCGTCCATCGTGTCGGGCGGGCCGCTCGGCGTGCACGAGATAACGGCGTTCGCGCAGGGCCAGACCGTGATGTTCCTGCTCGGCGCGGCCGGCGGCGGGATGGTGACCACCGGCATGGTGTTCGCCCGCACGCGCGAGGGCTTCCGCGCGTTCAAGCGGCTGAACTGGGCGATGATAGCCGCCCTGCTCGCGCTCCAGGCCGCGGCGGCGGTCCCGCTTTTCGCGAACTGGATGTTCGGCACCGTGTTCAACATGGGCGCGGGCATGGCCGACGGCGCGGAGATGGTGGAGCACGCGCGGCAGACGCTGCTGTGGAGCGTCTTCATGCAGGCCGCATTCTTCTTCAGGAACCTGCCGCTGGTGGCGCTGCTGAACGTGCGCGAGTCGGGCAAGGCCAACACCGCCACGTTCGTGCGCATCGTGCTTACGCTGTCGCTCGCTCCGCTGTTCCGCCGGTACGGGCTTGTCGGGCACCTGTGGGGGCTCGCCGCCACCACCGCAGCCTGCTGGATCGAGACGCTCGTCACGTGGCTCTACGCCCGCCCGTACATACGCGCGCTGGAGCCGGGGGGCGACCCCGAGGACGCCTCGGCCCTGCGCCAGTTCGCGTTCACCGTCCCGATATCCGCAGGCGGCATACTGCTGTCGTTCACCCCGCTCCTGTCGGCGTATTTCATCGGGCGCGCGGCGGACAGCGCCGCCGCGCTCAGCGTGCACTACCTCACGGTCGGTCTGGCGAACGCCGCCGGTTTCGGCGCGTTCCGGATGCAGCAGGTGGCGATACAGTTCCCGCCGGAGCGCCCGCGCGACTTCCGCGTGCCGCTCTACGCGCTCGCGTCGGGCCTTTGCGTGGCGTGCCTGCCGCTCGCCTTCGGCGCGCTGCACCCGGTGTCGGAATGGTACTTCTGCGGTGTGCAGGGCCTCTCCGCCGGAAAGCTGCCGATGGCGGAAACCGTCATGTCCCTGTACGCCTTCCTGCCGGTCGCGCAGTCGCTGCGCGCCTGCGCCGAAGGATGGGCCGCGCGGCAGAAGAAGCCTCGCGTCATATTCGCCGGGCAGGCCGCCTACTTCGCCACCATAGTAGCCGCGCTTTCCGGCTCGCTGCACTTCGGGATGCCGGGCTGGTACATAGGCGTGACGGCGATCCTCTCCGCCCCGGCAGCCGCCGGCGCGACGGTCGCCGCCGGGCTCGTCCTGGCGAACCGCAGGCGCGCCGCCGCGTAGCGCCGCGCCTGCGCCCGGGGGAGGGGGCGGACGGGGGAGGGGCCGGCG